>JBJOKY010000139.1:0-11091 GCA_046045865.1 Pseudomonadota bacterium
GTAGCCCTCCACTTCGAACCCCTTGTGCCGCGGGGACTCTTCCCGCAGGTAGCGGATGAGCAGGTCAGCGAAGGTGAGGCGATGCGCCTTGGCGTAGTCGATGAACAGGCCGTTGCGGCGCTCCTGCTCAAGACGCTGTTTGATGTCGATGGCCTCCTGCGGACTGTGGGCGTACAGGCACTGGAGCGGTCTGCCGACTTCGCGGACCCGGATGGCGTAGGAGTCCTGGGTGCGCGCAATCTTGGGCTTGAAGCCTTGGGCTTCGAGGGCGGCGACATAGGCCGCAAGTTTGACCTCGCGGTTGTACGCGAAGGTTTGCCGCAGGTCTTCGCGTTGCCTGACGGTGACGACGAACCGCGACCGGTTCTCGATGGATGCCATGGACGGATGCTCCGGGTGTGGAGCACGGTCTAGGAACCTCGTTTAGCCTTCTGCGGATCTGCCACTAACCTGCCACTGACAGCGCCAGAAACGACGATGCCTCGCATCACGAGGCATCGTAAGCCCTTGATTTACAAGGAAATCTGGTCGGGGTGAGAGGATTCGAACCTCCGGCCTCTACGTCCCGAACGTAGCGCTCTACCAGGCTAAGCTACACCCCGTGCCGGTAAATGGAAGACGGCAGGAGCGCAAGTTGTGCTTCGGCCTTGCGGGCTTCCTCGCGCGCGGCATCACGCGTGGCGGCGATGGCGCCGGTGGCTCGCACGATCTCGACGATCTCGGGCAGCTTCTCGACCTCGCCATGCTCGATGGCATGGCGGATGGTGGCCGACTGCTCGGGCGTGCCGCGCTGCATGGCGATGAGCAGCGGCAGGGTGGGCTTGCCTTCGCGCAGGTCGTCGCCGACGTTCTTGCCCAGCTTGGCGGTCGCGCCCTCGTAGTCGAGCAGGTCGTCGACGAGCTGGAAGGCGGTGCCGAGCGAGCGGCCGAAGCTGGCGCTGGCTTCCTCCACGCCGGGCGGTGCGTCGGCGATGACGGCGCCCAGGCGGGCGCTGGCCTCGAAGAGCTTGGCGGTCTTGTAGCGGATGACGCGCAGGTAGTCCTCGACGCTGATGTCGGGGTCGTGCATGTTCATCAGCTGCAGCACCTCGCCTTCGGCGATGACGTTGGTGGCATCGGCCAGCACGTCGAGCACGCGCAGGCGGTTGATGGACACCATCATCTGGAAGGAGCGCGAATACAGGAAGTCGCCCACCAGCACGCTGGCGGCATTGCCGAACAGCGCGTTGGCGGTGGGGCGGTTGCGGCGCAGGTCGGACTCGTCCACGACGTCGTCGTGCAGCAATGTCGCGGTGTGGATGAACTCGACGATGGCCGCGAGTTCGAAGCGCTCCGGGCCCTTGAAGCCCAGGGCGTTGGCGAAGAGCAGCACCAGCATGGGCCGGATGCGCTTGCCACCGGCGCTGACGATGTAGTGCGAGATCTGGTTGATCAGCACCACCTCGGAGGCCAGCCTGCGGTGGATCACCTGGTCCACCTGGGCCATCTCGGCGGCCATGAGCTGCACGGTGGTCGGCGTTGTGTTGGCGGTTGCGGCTAGGCTCACGTGCAGAAGTTCCGTTTGTCACGGGATTATAGGAAGCACGTCGACCCCGCCCGGCCCGATGCGCAGACCTCTCGTCAGTTGCGATGCTTGCTGCTAGAATCGCGGGCTTCGTCTTGCGCTGAGGGCGCTGCCGTGTGTCTCGTCCAGAGGCGCGGGGTCGACGAAGACACGATGTGAACTGAAAGGGCTGATATGTACGCGGTCATAAAAACCGGTGGCAAGCAATACAAGGTTGCTGCCGGCGAGAAGATCAAGGTAGAACAGATTGCTGCGGACGTTGGCCAAGTGATCGTGCTGGACCAGGTGCTCGCTATCGGTAGCGGCGCTGAACTCAAGGTCGGCACCCCCTTGGTCGAAGGCGCAACTGTGAACGCCACGGTGGTGGCGCATGGCAGGCACGACAAGGTGCGCATCTTCAAGATGCGTCGTCGCAAGCACTACCAGAAGCGCCAGGGTCATCGCCAGAACTACACCGAGCTGGAAATCGGCGCGGTGCAGGCGTAAACCCCGCTAGCAAAGACAGGAGCTGAAACATGGCACAGAAAAAAGGCGGCGGTTCCACGCGGAACGGCCGTGACTCACAACCGAAGATGCTGGGCGTCAAGGCCTACGGTGGTCAACTGGTGAGCGCCGGTTCCATCATCGTGCGCCAGCGCGGCACGCGTTTCCACGCCGGCACCAATGTCGGCATGGGCCGCGACCACACGCTGTTCGCGCTGGTCGATGGCACCATCTCCTTCGACGTCAAGGGCCCGATGAACCGCAAGACGGTCATCATCACGCCGGCCGCCTGATCGAACGAGGCCGCAGCGGGCGGATCGCGAGAATCGCCCGCCGCGACGGACAAGCCCCGGCATGCCGGGGCTTTTTGCTTTGAGCGTGCGCCCCGCGAGGTGGTCAGGCACGCAACCCCAAGGACACAGCGATGAAATTCGTCGACGAAGTCACCATCGACGTGGTCGCCGGCAACGGCGGCGCGGGCTGCGCGAGCTTTCGGCGCGAGAAGTTCATCCCCTTCGGCGGGCCGGACGGCGGCAATGGCGGCCGTGGCGGACATGTCTATGCCGTGGGCGACCGCAACCTCAACACGCTGGTGGATTTCCGCTACACGCGCCGGCACGAGGCGCGCAACGGCGAGGCCGGCCGCGGCTCCGACCAGTTCGGTGCCATGGGCGAGGACGTCATCCTGCGCATGCCCGTGGGCACCATCATCCGCGATGCCGAGACCGGCGAGGTGGTCGCCGAACTGCTGGAGCATGGCGAGAAGCTCATGCTGGCCAAGGGTGGCGACGGCGGCTTCGGCAACCTGCACTACAAGACCAGCACCAACCGCGCGCCGCGCCAGAAGACACCCGGCTGGCCGGGCGAGGCCAAGAACCTCAAGCTCGAACTGCGCCTGCTGGCCGATGTCGGTCTGCTGGGCATGCCCAATGCCGGCAAGTCCACGCTGATCGCCGCCATCAGCAATGCCCGGCCCAAGATCGCCGACTATCCCTTCACCACCCTGCACCCCAACCTGGGCGTGGTGCGAGTCGGGCCGAGCCAGAGCTTTGTCGTGGCCGACGTGCCGGGCCTGATCGAGGGTGCGTCCGAAGGTGCCGGCCTGGGCCACACCTTCCTGCGCCACCTGCAGCGCACCCGCGTGCTGCTGCACCTGGTCGACTTCGCGCCCTTCGACGAAGGTGTCGACCCGGTCAAGCAGGCCAAGGCCATCGTCGCCGAGCTGAAGAAGTACGACCAGGAGCTGTACGACAAGCCGCGCTGGCTGGTGCTCAACAAGCTCGACATGGTGCCGGCCGAGGAGCGCGCCGCGCGCGTGAAGGACTTCGTCCGGCGCATGCGCTGGAAGGGCCCGATCTTCGAGATCTCGGCCCTCACGCGCGAAGGCTGCGAGCCGCTCATACGCGCGGTGTACGAATACGTTGCCTCGGTGAAGGCACCGCCCATCGAGGAGCCCGACGTGCGTTTCACCCCGACCGAAGCCGAGGCGCAGCCTGCTGCCGCGGCCGACCCGACCGATCCGCGCTTTCGCTGACCCGGCGCGCCATCCCCGCCTCACCTCCATCTGCCCGCTGTCATCGCCTCAACCGCCATGAGTGACGTCCTCAAGAACGCCCGCCGCATCGTCGTCAAGGTCGGCTCCAGCCTGGTGACCAACGAGGGTCGCGGCCTGGACGCCGCCGCCATCGACGCCTGGTGCGTGCAGCTCGCCGCCCTGGTCAAGCAGGGGCGCGAGGTGGTGATGGTGTCCTCGGGCGCCATCGCCGAAGGCATGAAGCGCCTGGGCTGGAGCACCCGGCCCAAGGAACTGCACGAGCTGCAGGCCGCCGCCGCGGTGGGCCAGATGGGCCTGGCGCAGATCTACGAGACCAGCCTGCGCGCCCTGGGCATGGGCAGCGCCCAGGTGCTGCTCACGCACGCCGACCTGGCCGACCGCGAGCGCTACCTCAACGCCCGCTCGACGCTGCTCACCCTGCTCGAACTCGGCGTGGTGCCGGTCATCAACGAGAACGACACCGTCGTCACCGACGAGATCAAGGTGGGCGACAACGACACCCTGGGCGCCCTGGTGGCCAACCTGGTCGATGCCGACGCGCTCATCATCCTGACCGACCAGAAGGGCCTGTATTCGGCCGACCCGCGCAAGGACCCGAATGCGGTCTTCATCCACGAGGCGGTGGCCGGCACGCCCGAGCTGGAGCAGATGGCCGGTGGCGCGGGCTCCAGCATCGGCAAGGGCGGCATGATCACCAAGATCCTGGCCGCCAGGCGCGCGGCGGGCAGCGGTGCCAGCACCGTCATCGCCTGGGGCCGCGAGCCCGACGCGCTGCTGCGGCTGGTGCAGGGCGAATCCATCGGCACGCTGCTGGTGGCCACCACCGCCAAGGTGGCGGCGCGCAAGCAGTGGATGGCCGACCACCTGCAGCTCAAGGGCGCGGTGGTGGTGGACGACGGCGCGGTGCAGAAGCTCAGGGCCGAAGGCAAGAGCCTGCTGCCCATCGGCGTGGTCGAGGTGGTGGGCGAGTTCTCGCGCGGCGATGTCATCGCGGTGCGTTCGCCGGCCGGTGCCGAGATCGCCCGCGGCCTGGCCAACTACGCCGCCAGCGAGGCACGCCTCATCGCGCGCAAGCCCTCGTCACAGATCGAGGGCCTGCTGGGCTACGCCAACGAGGCCGAACTGATCCACCGCGACAACCTCGTGCTGGCCTGAAGCAGCTGAAGCGGCCCGGGCGCGGCGACCCGCATCGTGGCGCTGCCACCACGCGGGTTCCCGGTCAACTGATCACTTGAAGCTGTACTGCGCGTTCAGGAAGAACGAGCGCCCGCGCGGATCGGTGTAGCTCGGGTCGTAGCCCGAGATGAAGAAGTAGGCCTGGTTCGAATACGGCGGCGCCGTGTCGAACAGGTTCTTCACGCCGGCGCGCACCTTGAACTGCTTGTCCACCGCCCAGCTGCCCGACAGATCCCACAGTGTGTAGGCCTTGACCCGGTTCTCGCCCACCACCAGGCCGGTGTTGGTGTCGATGGCCGAGTTCTGGTCGATGTAGCTGCTGTAGTAGGTGTTGGCCAGGCTGAGGTTGAAGGCGCCCCGGTCCCAGTCGGTGCTCAGGCGGTGGCGCCAGCGCTGCGTCACGCCGTTGTTGACGAAGCGGCCCAGGTTGCTGAAGTAGGGCGCGTCGTTGCCGGTCTGCTGCTTCGATTGCAGCACCCAGGTGCCCGCCATCTTCACGCCCAGGCGGCCCCAGTCGGCGGCGGCCGAACGCCAGTCGGCCGTCACGTCGATGCCGCTGACCTTCTGGCGGCCGCGGTTTTCCTTGCGCAGCTCGATGTACTCGATCGCGTCGTCGACGTCGCGGTGCACCAGGTCGCCGTACTTGTCCAGGTTGGCCAGGATCACCTCGTCGCCGATGGTGGAGATCAGGTCGCGTTTGGACACCGACCAGTAGTCGGCGCTGAAGCTCCAGGCCTTGCCCGGCTCCAGCACCACGCCCAGCGACCATTGGCGCGAGCGCTCGGGCTTGAGGTCGGGGTTGCTGAAGGTGCGCGTTTCCCAGATGTCGGCGCAGGTCGCCAGGTCGTTGGCGTTGGCGGCCATGCACACCGGGTCGGCCAGCGTGGCCGAGCTGCCCACGGCGGTCGGGCGGTACAGGTCGCTCATGCTCGGGGCGCGGAAACCCGTGCCGGCCGAGGCCCGCACCAGCAGCTCCTTGGCGGGCTGGAAGCGCAGCCGCACTGCCGGCGTGGTGCTGCTGCCCACGCGTTCATAACGGTCGTGGCGCAGCGCAGCACCCAGCTCAAGCTCGCGCGTGAGCGGCGCCGACAGCTCCAGGTAGGCTGCCGACGCGCGGCGCGAGTTGGCCAGGTTCTGCGCATCCCCCGGCGTGTCGTCGCCCAGGATGTTGTCCGACGCCAGCAGGTCGGAGATGCCCGAGCGCTGCGTCTCGCGGCGCAGTTCGGCACCCAGGGCCAGCGTCAGGTCGCCGCCGCCCAGCTGGGCCAGCACCGTGCTGCCCTTCAGGTCGAGCATGTCGGTCGTGCCGCGCGCGTGGCGCACCTCGTCGTTGATCTGGATGCTGTCGATGTAGGCACGGCCCGCGGCGCTGGACGGGCCGAAGGGGTTGATGCGCCCGTCGGCGATGCCGTCCATGGTGTCGTTGAACAGCAGATAGCCGTGCACGTCGCGGTCGGACACGGTATTCACGCTGTGGTTGTAGGCCAGGTCGTAGTCGAAGCGCCCGACGCTGCCGCTGCTGCCCAGCACCAGCCGGCTGCCGGTGCTGGTGAGCTCGCTGGTGCGGTTGCCGGCTTCGAGCAGGCGCACGCGTACGCTGACTTCCCGGAGGTCGGCGTCGGCCGATCCCATGCCGGTGGCGGCCAGCTCGGGGATGAGCGAGACGTCCATCAACCCGTTGTTGACCCGGTTGGACGTGCCCACGTACCAGCTGCGCGAGCGCGAATACGAATATTCGGCGAACAGCTGGTGCGTCGGCGCCACCTGCAGCACGCCGCGCGTGAGCAGGCTCTGCTTGTCGCTCTTGGGCGAGAGCTCCAGGTCGCGCATGTAGTCGTAGGTGCAGGCGTCCGTGCCGCCGATGCCGTCGGGCAGGTACAGGCTGTGCGGCGGCTGGCAGCTGGGCACCGACAGGTTGATGGTGCGGCTGGTGATGGGCTGGCCGCCGAGGGTGAAGCCCTGCGCCTGCAGGTAGTCGCGCTGGTCGCCGGTCAGGCGGATGTTGCCCGGGAAGGGCGCGCTCGACAGCAGGTGCGGCAGCCGCTCGGGGATTTTCAGCTCGTCGATGAACTTGCGCTGCGAGGTGCGCAGCGCATCGGTGCGCTGCAGGTCGACCACGCCGAACAGGTTGTAGCCGTCGCGCTGCGGGTCCCCCTTGCCGGCGGCCAGCGACACGGTGCGCTTGCCGCCGCCGCCCTCGCCGGTGCGGTTGACGTAGGCGTCGATCTCCACGCCCTGGTAGTTCTTGCGCGTCACGAAGTTGATCACGCCGCCGATCGCGTCGCTGCCGTACACGGCCGAGGCGCCGTCCAGCAGCACCTCCACGCGTTCGATCGCCGCGGCCGGGATGGTGTTCAGGTCCACGCCCACGTTGTCGCCGGGCGAGGCGAAGTTGGCCATGCGCCGCCCGTTGAGCAGCACCAGCGTGGACGACACGCCGATGCCGCGCAGGTTGGCCGCGTTGAAGCCCATCTGGTCGCGAAAGCCCCCGGTGCCGATGCTCACGCCGTCGGTCAGGCCGTTGCCGGCCGCGCTGATGCTGGCCAGGATCTCGGCCGCCGTCGTCACGCCGGCCTTGTCGAAGTCCTCGCGTCGGATCACCTGCACCGGCAGGGCGGTCTCGCCCTCGATGCGCTTGATCGACGAGCCGGTGATCTCCACCCGCTCCAGCGCTGGCGACTGCGACTGCGACTGTGCCTGGGCGGCCCCCGCCCACAGCGGCAGGCTCAGCAGGGCGACGCGGGCGGCCAGGCCGACGCGGCTCAGGGCCTGCGGCGCACGCGGGGTGCGGGTCGTTCGGGTCAGGTCAGGCGCAGTGGCGCGTGGCGTCATGGGGCGGCTCCGGTTCAGGCGGCAGGGGGAAGGGTGCGATCCAGTCTAGAAAGCGCCCACCCGCCGACCGCCCCGCCGCGGTGGGGCGGTCGCAAGCGCGCAACTTGCCGTCGCATCGGCGCAAGCCCCTGTGGTTTTAAAAGTGCGACGGATTGCACCGATGCGACATCCATTTTTGGTTTTGAGTTGCGCGGCGGCCGCGCCGACGGCCCACCGCGGGTGCGATGCCAAGATCAGCGCCCGCCGTCTGGCGGGGCTAGGCCCCCGGCGGCCCGTGGAGCGCACCGTGACCCTGACGCGACGACTGAAGTCCGCCCTGACCCGCCTGGGCCTGATCACCCTGGCGCTGGGCCTGCCTGCTGCCGCGCACGCCCAGTCGAGCGGCGCAGGCGCGCCCGCGGCCGCGTCATCCACCTCCGCGGCGTCCGCGCCCGCCGCGCGCCCGCTCGGCGCGGCCGTGCCCATCGGCGGCGGCCTCAAGGCCGAGCACGACGCCGTCTGGCAGCGTCTGGTGCAGCTGGCCGGCGGCCCCGGCGCGCGTTTCGTCGTCTTCGGCACGGCCAGCGAAAGCCCGCTCGAATCCGCCCGTGCCGCCGCCGCCCAGCTGCAGCGCCGCGGCGCGGTGGCCGAGGTGCTGGCCGTGTCGCCCCTGCTCAAGGACCGCCCGATCGCCGAGGCGGTGCGCGACCCGGCCCTGATCGCGCAGGTGAATGGCGCCACCGGCGTGTTCTTCACCGGCGGCTCGCAGGACCGCATCACCGACCACCTGGCGCCCGGTGGCCGGCCCACGCCGCTGCTCGACGCCATCTGGGGCGTGTACCGCGCCGGTGGCGTGGTGGCCGGCACCTCGGCCGGCGCGGCCATCATGAGCGAGACCATGTTCCGCGACGCGCCCAGCCTGCTGCGCGTGCTCAAGGGCCAGCTGCGCGTGGGGCAGGAGATCGGCGCCGGGCTGGGCTTCGTCGGCCCAGGCCTGTTCGTCGACCAGCATTTCCTCAAGCGCGGGCGCATCGGCCGCTCGCTGCCGCTCATGCACGCCGCCGGCCTGAAACTGGGCATCGGCGTGGAGGAAGACAGCGCCGTGCTGGTGCGCGGCGGCGAGCTGGAGGTGATCGGCGGCAAGGCGGTGCTGATGGACCTCGGCCACGCGACGCACGATGCCAGCCTGGGCGCGTTCAACCTCGCCGGCGTGCGCATCAGCCTGCTCGACCGCGGCGACCGCTACCGCCTGGCCAGCGCCGAGCTGCTGCCCGCGCCGCACAAGCTGGCCGGCCAGGTGCTCGACCCGCGCCTGCCCGGCTACAAGCCCTACTACACCGAGGCGCCGTACTACACCGACTTCCTGGGCGACAACGTGCTGGGCACCGCCATGGGCCTGCTGATCGACGCCAAGTACCCGGCCATCGAGGGCCTGGCCTTCGACCCGCGCCCGCCGGCCGGCGAGGCCCAGGCCGACCTGGGTTTCGTGTTCCGCCTGTCCAAGGCCGCCGACAGCCATGGCTGGTACAGCGAGGCCGGCGGCGGCGAGGACTACACCGTGCACCGCCTGCTGCTGGACGTGCGCCCGGTGCGCCTGGCCCGGCCGCTCATGCAGCCCTGGACGCTGCGCTGAGCACCTGTCACGGCGCAGCCTTCCCCATCTCTCTCCCTACCCAACGACCCGAGGTATCCATGAGCCTGACCCGTCACCTGCCCCGCGCCCGCCGCCAGCTGCTTGCCCTGCTGGTGCTGGCCACCACCAGCGTCGCCAGCCTGGCCCAGGCGCCCGACTGGGCCAGGATCCGCATCGGCGTCGAAGGCGCCTACCCGCCCTTCTCGGAAGTGGGCACCGACGGCAAGCTCAAGGGCTTCGACATCGACATCGCGCTGGCCCTGTGCGCCGAGCTCAAGGCCGAATGCACCCTGGTGCAGCAGGACTGGGACGGCATGATCCCCTCGCTGCAGGCACGCAAGTTCGACGCCATCATCGCCAGCATGGCCATCACCGACGAGCGCAAGAAGGTCATCAACTTCAGCGAGAAGTACCAGAGCACGCCGGCCCGCCTGGTCGGCCGCGCCGACGCCAGGCTGGTCGCCACGCCCGCCGGCCTGAAGGGGAAAAAGCTGGGCGTGCAGCGCTCGACCAGCCACGACCGCTACCTGACCGAGGTCTACAAGGACAGCGAGATCGTGCGCTACGCCAAGACCGACGACATGTTCCTCGACCTGGCCGCCGGGCGCATCGACGCTGCCATGGGCGACTCGGTCGCGCTGGACATGGGCTTCATCAAGAAACCGGCCGGCAAGGGCTACGCCTTCTTCGGCCCGGCCTTCAGCGACACCAAGTACTTCGGCTACGGCGCCGGCATCGCGGTGCGCAAGGCCGACACGGTGCTGCAGGAGCGTTTCACCGCCGCCATCAAGGCCATCCGCGCCAACGGTGTCTACAAGAAGGTGCAGGACAAGTACTTCGACTTCGACGTCTACGGCGAGCAGCGCTGAGCCCGGCCTGACGCGCCACCGCCGCCACCACGACGCTGCACGCGATGCTGCACGGGTATGCCGCCAGCCTGGCCCAGGGCGCGCTGCTGACGCTGGCGCTGGCCGCGTCCTCGCTCGGCATCGCGCTGCTGCTGGGGCTGCTGGGCGCCACCGCCAAGCTGTCGCGCTGGCGCGCGGCGCGCTGGGCGGCGATGGCCTACACCACACTCATCCGCGCGGTGCCCGACCTGGTGCTCATGCTGCTGGTGTTCTACGGCGGCCAGATCGCCATCAACCAGCTGGGCGAGCGCCTGGGCTGGGCCTACGTGGACATCGACCCCTTCGTGGCCGGCGTGGCCACCGTCGGCTTCATCTTCGGCGCGTATTTCACCGAGGTGCTGCGCGGCGCCTTCCTGGCCGTGCCGGCCGGCCAGCGCGAGGCGGCCCTGGCCTACGGCTTCAGCCGCGCCCAGGTGCTGCTGCGCATCGTCGGCCCGCAGATGCTGCGCCACGCGCTGCCGGGGTTGTCGAACAACTGGCTGGTGATGATCAAGAGCACCGCCATCGTCTCGGTCATCGGCCTGGGCGACCTGATGAACCGCGCCGGCCAGGCTGCCGGGGCCACGCGCGAGCCCTTCGTGTTCTACGTCGCCGTGGCCATCGTCTACCTGGGCTTCACCAGCCTGTCCGAGCTGGGTTTCGCCTGGCTGGACCGGCGCCTGGGCACCGGCCTGCGCCGCGTGCAGCTCTGAGCCCGGCCTGACGCCCCGCACCGCCCGCGCATCCCGCCCATGGACTTCGCCGCCATCGCCGACAACCTCGGCCTGTACCTGCGCGGCAGCTGGGTCACGCTGCAGCTGCTGGTGCTGGCGCTGGCGGCCGGTCTGGCCGGCGCGCTGCCGCTGGCCCTGCTGCGCAGCCTGCCGCGGCCCTGGGTGTGGCGGCCGGTGTGGCTGTTCACCTACGTCATCCGCGGCACGCCGCTGCTGGTGCAGCTCTTCCTGCTCTATTACGGCCTGGC
>JBJOKY010000490.1:0-3147 GCA_046045865.1 Pseudomonadota bacterium
TGCCGCGTGGTGAGCTGGGCGCGCACGACGTGGTAGCCCAGCACGCCGTCCAGCGCGCCCTGGGAGATCTGCTGGCGCGTGGGGCTCACGCCCGCACCCGTGGCAGTGCCGGCGCGCCCTGGCGGATGCGCTGCCAGCGCCAGGTGGCGGTGGGCAGCAGCCAGTCGCGGCCGTAGGCGGCCAGCTCGATCTGCTGGCGCAGGAAGTTGTCGCCGTAGCCAGACGCGTCGCCGCTGGCCAGGGCGGCGGCGGCGGCGCGCGACAGGCGCGCCCAGCCCCAGCCCAGCAGGGCGTGGCCCAGGCCGTGCAGCACGTCGTCGGCCACACGCAGCGGGGCTTCGGGGTCGGCGGCGCGGGCCTGCTGCAGGGCGTCGATGGCGGCGCGGATCAGGCCGGACTGCTCGGTGAGCGTGGCGGCCCAGGCGCGCGCCTGGGTGACGGCGTCGGCGTTGGCGTCGGCGTCTGCATCGGTAGAAGCGTCGGCCAGGGCGGATTGCGTCGCCACCTCGGCCGCGAACTCGGCCAGCAGCGCGTTCAGGCGGCGCGGGTCGTCCAGCAGCTTGCGCATCGTCAGGTCGATGGCCTGGATCTCGTTCGTGCCTTCATAGATCATGGCGATGCGGCTGTCGCGCACATGCTGCTCGATGCCGTAGTCGTGCACATAGCCATAACCGCCGAACACGCCCAGGGCCTCGTCGGCGCTGCGGTGGCCCAGGTCGGTGAGGAAGCCCTTCACCACCGGCGTGAGCAGGGCCACCAGGTCGTGGCAGGCGTGGCGGCGATCCGCCTCGGGGTGATGCTCGGCCTCGTCGAGCAGCAGCGCCGTCCAGTAGGCCAGCACCCGCGCCGAGGCGCTCTGCGCCTGCAGCGCCAGCAGGATGCGGCGCATGGCCGGGTGCCAGGCGATCAGGTCGGGGCCGCCCTTGGGCAGCGTGGCGTCGTCCGGCCGGCGCGGCGCGCGCAGCTGGGTGCGCTCGGCCGCATAGGCCACCGCGCGCTGGGTCGCGGCTTCCAGATGCGCCAGGCCCTGCATACCCACGTGCAGGCGGGCCGAGTTCATCATCAGGAACATCGCTGCCAGGCCCTGGCCGGGATTGCCGAGCAGCCAGCCTTCGGCTTCGTCGAAACGCATCTGGCAGGTGGCGCTGCCCTTGATGCCCATCTTCTTCTCGATGCCGTCGCAATACGCCGCGTTGCGCCGGCCGTCCGGCAACACCTTGGGCACCAGCACGAGGGACAAGCCCTTGGTGCCGGGTGGCGCGTCGGGCAGGCGGGCGAGCACGAGGTGGACGATGTTGTCCGTCATGTCCTGCTCGCCGCCGGAGATGAAGATCTTGCTGCCGCTCACCGTCACCGGCGCGCCGTTCTCGGCCGCTGCGCCGGGGGCCAGCGTGCAGCGCGTGCGCACCAGGCCCAGGTCGCTGCCGGCCTGCGGCTCGGTCAGGTTCATGGTGGCCAGCCATTCGCCGCTCACCAGCTTGGGCAGGTAGCGCGCGGCCAGCTCGGGCACGGCGTGGGCCTTCACCGTGTCGTAGGCGCCGTGCAGCAGGCCGGGGTACATGGTCCAGGCGTGGTTGGCGGCCACCAGCATCTCGAACAAGGCGGCGTTGAGTAGCTGCGGCAGGCCCTGGCCGTCCACCTCGGGCGCGCAGGGCAGGGCCGGCCAGCCGCCGTCGACAAACGCCTTCCAGGCGGCGGGGTAGCCATCCGGCGTGGTGACGACTGGAAAGCCATCGGCGCCCGCGGGCGTCCAGGTGCAGCCCTGCAGATCAGCGGCCGAGTTGAGGGGCGCGATCACCTCGGCGGCAAAACGACCGGCCTGGGCCAGCACCTCATTCGCGGTGTCGAGGTCCAGCTCGGCGAAATCGGGCTGGGCGGACCAGGACGCGGGCGCGTCCAGCACCGCATCGAGCACGAAGCGCATCGCCGTCAGGGGCGGGGTGTAGCCGGGGGTGGCAGCAGCTGACATGGTTCATCCTCGGCGACGCTGCCGGCAAGGCCACGCGCCGCCCTTGGGGAAAGTTGTGACATCAGGAGACAGGCCGGTCGGCGCCGCAACAGCGCCGCATCAGCCCCTCATCCGATCAATCGCGTTTCTTCTGCGCGCCGAGATACGTCTCGATCACGCGCGGGTCGCTGCGCAGCTGGTCGCCCGGGCCTTCGAGCACGATGGCACCGGTCTCCAGCACATAGCCGTAGTCGGCCACTTCCAGCGCGGCGCGGGCGTTCTGCTCGATCAGCAGGATGGACACGCCGGCTTCGCGCAGCGTCTCGATGATGCGGAAGATCTCGCGCACGATGAGCGGCGCCAGGCCCAGGCTGGGCTCGTCGAGCATGAGCAGCTTGGGCTTGCCCATCAGCGCGCGGCCCACGGCCAGCATCTGACGCTCGCCGCCCGAGAGCGTGCCGCTCAACTGCTCGCGCCGTTCCTTCAGGCGCGGGAACAGCGTATAGACGCGCTCCAGCTCGTCGCGCCAGGCGCTGTTGCCGCCGCGCAGCTGGCGCCAGCCGCCCAGCACCAGGTTGTCCTCGACCGACATGGTGGTGAACAGCTCGCGCTTTTCCGGCACCAGGGCCAGGCCGTCGTGCACACGTTCTTCGAGCGTGACGCCCTGCAGATCGGCGCCGTCGAACTTGACCTGGCCGCGCGAGGGCAGCACACCCATCAGCGCATTGAGCAGGGTGGACTTGCCGGCGCCGTTGGGGCCGATGACGGTGACCACCGAGCCCGGCGCCAGGCGCAGGTTCAGGCCGGTCAGCACCTCGGCGCGGCCGTAGCCGGCGTGCAGGTCGTGGACGGACAACAGGTCGGTCACGGCAGGGTTGGAAGCAACTGCGTTCATCTCAATGCTCCGTGCCCAGATACGCCGCGCGCACCTGCGGGCTGGCCTGCACCTCGGCGGGCGTGCCTTCGATCAATCGGGTGCCGAACTCCATCACCACGATGCGGTCGGTCAGGTTCATCACGAAGTCCATGTCGTGCTCCACCAGCAGGATGCTCATGCCTTCGTCCTTGAGCTGGCGCAGCACGGCAGCCAGGGCCTGCTTTTCCTTGTGGCGCAGGCCGGCCGCCGGTTCGTCCAGCAGCAGCAGGGCCGGGTCGGTGGCCAGGGCGCGGGCGATCTCCATCAGGCGCTGCGGGCCCAG
>JBJOKY010000491.1:0-3141 GCA_046045865.1 Pseudomonadota bacterium
CGGCCGACGTGGGGCGCGGCGGTGAGCAGGGCGCCGGCCGGATCCCCCGGCGGCGCCCCGCGGCCGTCATCACTCAGCGACAAGGCGGGCGCTTTGGATGACCACGCTCTCGACCGGCACGTCGTCATGCATGCCGCGCGAGGCGGTGCGCACGCGCTCGATCTGGTCCACCACCTCGGTGCCGGCGATGACCTTTCCGAACACCGCATAACCCCAGCCCTGGGGCGTGGGGCTGCGGAAGTTCAGGAAGTCATTGTTGGTGGCGTTGATGAAGAACTGGGCCGTGGCCGAGTCGGGCACGTTGGTGCGCGCCATGGCCAGGGTGTACTTGTCGTTCTTCAGGCCGTTGTCGGCCTCGTTCTTGATGGGCGCCAGCGTGGGCTTCTGCTTCATGTTGGTGTCGAAGCCACCGCCCTGGACCATGAAGCCCTTGATGACACGGTGGAAGATGGTGCCGTCGTAATGGCCGGCCTGCACGTAGGCGAGGAAGTTGGCGGCCGAGGCGGGGGCCTTGGCGGCATCGAGTTCGATGCGGATGGTGCCGGCGGTGGTGACGAGATCGACTTGCGGATTGGCCATGGTGTTCAGTTCTCCAGGGTGGCTTTCTTGATGAGGACGGGGTCGACCGGCACGTTGGCGTACGGGCCCTTGTTGGCGGTAGGCACGGCCTTGATCTTGTCGACCACCTCCATGCCGGAGATGACCTTGCCGAAGACGGCGTAGCCATTGCCATCCTGCGAGTTTTCCTTGTCCAGGAAGGCGTTGTCGCGCACGTTGATGAAGAACTGCGCGGTGGCCGAGTTGGGCACCATGGTGCGGGCCATGGCGATGGTGCCGCGCACGTTGTGCAGGCCGTTGCCGCTTTCCAGCGGGATGGGCGCGCGGGTCTTCTTCTCGTGCAGGGCGTCGCTGAAGCCGCCGCCCTGGATCATGAAGTTGGGGATCACGCGGTGGAAGATGGTGCCGTCGTAATGGCCCTCCTTCACGTACTGCAGGAAGTTGGCCACGGTCTTGGGCGCCTTGGCGGCGTCGACTTCCACCACGATGTCGCCCATCGAGGTGGCGAGCTTGACCTTCTGCTGGGCCAGCACGGCGCCGTGGGCGGCCAGGGTCAGGACCACCAGGGCGGTGGCACGCATCCATGTCATTCGATCACTCCTTCGGAATAAAGCTTCCAGTGTCCCTGTTCGTGGTTCCAGTACTGGCGGTGCACCGCCTGCTTGCGCGAACCACGCACGACTTCGGTGAAGGTGATGACGGCGCGATCCCCTTCGTCCTGCCAGGACAGCACGGTGACATCGCGCAGCTCACGCTCCTTCTTGCCATGACCGAGCTCGCGCTCCAGGGCGCGGCGCGAGTCGGCCGGGCTGGCATCGCCCAGACGGTAGTCCTTGGCCAGGAAGGCCAGGCTGCGCGGCAGGTCGGCCGCGCTGCGGGCCAGGCGCCAGCTGTCCAGCACGGCCAGCAGCTCGCGCCGCTGCGTCACCAGGCTGGCCGGGGCGACCCAGTCGAGATGGCGGGCCACCACCACCGGGGTGTGCATGGGCGCCAGCTCGCGCCAGAGCTGGCGCAGGTCGTTGTTGCCCAGCACGATGCAGCCATTGGACGAATCGGGCAGGGGCGCGTACTGGCTGGCTGGCGTGCCGTGCAGCCAGATGTCGTTGCCGGTGCGGCCACGCTGGCGGTCGTGCTCGTTGGGATAGTTGAGCGGCAGGGCGCCGACGCCGTAGAAGTCGTCGAGGTCGCGGGCATCCAGCCGGCCGGTGATGAAGTACACGCCCAGCGGTGTGCGCAGGTCGCCCTCGCGACGCTTGCCCAGGCCCTGGCGGCCGGTGGCGATGTAGTGGTGGCTGGCCAGAACCAGGCCGCTGGCGCGATTCTCGAAGACGTAGAGGCGCGACTGCGTGGCATCCACCGCCACCGCATGGCGGGTGCCCGGCGCCAGCTGCACGAAGGCACTCGGGATGCTGCCCTGCGGCGGCGGGGTGCGCAGGGCGTTGAGGCGCTTCACGGCCTCCTGCTGCAGCTGCGAGACCTGGGTGGCCGCGCCGCCGCCCTTGCGCGTCGCACCGGCGCCGAATCCGTCCAGCCCGCTGGCCTGGGCCATGAGCAGGTCGCCATAGACCAACTGGGCGAGCTGGAAGCTGGGGTTGTCGTTCACCAGCGCCTCGGCATGGGCCAGGGCGCCGCCCAAGTCCGCCGCGCCGATGCGACGGTAGATCTCGATGAGCCGGGCTTCCGAGGACTGCTGCAGCGGATTGACAGTGCTGCCCTCACGACGCGGCTCGCCGGCATCGCCGCCACGGCTGCGGGCCGCCTGGGTCTGCAACGAGGCCAGGGCCAGTACCACGAACATGGCGATGATGAGGCTGGCGCTGGCCAGCCGGCCCAGGGTGAGGTTCCAGCCCGTGCCGCCTGCCTGGCTGGCCGGCGCACCGCTGCCTTGGGCACTGCCTGCCAGCGCCATGCCGACGGCAGGTATGTGGGGCGCTCCGGTGCGGCCAGTGCCCGATGAGCCGGGGTGGCTCGGCAACTGGCTGATCCAGCGTTCGACCGAGGGCCAGCGTTCCCGCCAGTCGGCCGCCCAGAGGGGTTCCAGGCTGGCCAGGGCAGGGGCAGGCGCTTCCATCGTTGGGCCGGCAGGGGAGTCAGCCGCTGCCAGACCTTGGGTGCCTGCCTGCTCACCCAGAGGCGCCAACGCGGCCGGACGTGGCAGGTCTGCCCCGGCCGCCGTGGAATCGGCGGAGGGTTGGGCGGCGCTGGGCGCCAGACGCCAGGTCTGCGAAGCGGTGGGCACCATCCAGGGTTGCTGCAGGGCTTGGGCATAGGCCTTGGCGGCCTGCTGGCCGTAGACCTCGCGCAAATTGTCGTAGGCCGTGGCGATGACCGGATGGGTGCGCAGGGCTTGCTCGAAGCTCTGGCGCGCCTCGCTCAGCCGCCCAGCGCGAGCCTGGAGCACGCCGAGATCGTTCAGGACCTCGGCTCGGCCGGGAAGCAGGGCGGCCAGTTCATGCGCCGCGGCCAGGGCTTCGGCCTCACGGTCGGTGGCCAGCAGGCTGCGGATCTGCTCGCGCGTCCGCGGCAGGTCGGCCAGGGTGGCGGGCATGGTCACGGCATGCAGCCCTGGCGCGGCGCCGGCCG
>JBJOKY010000140.1:0-10562 GCA_046045865.1 Pseudomonadota bacterium
TCGATGCCGCCCTTTTCCAACTCGGCGATCTCCGAGATCAGGTGGTGGATGTCGAGCACGACGCCGTTGCCGATGTAGCAGTCGACGCCCTTGCGGACGATACCCGAGGGCACGAGGTTGAGTTTGTAGACGTTGTCGCCGACGACCAGGTTGCTGGCGAAGCTGTAGAAGGCGACGAGATTGCCGTCGGCGGACATGGATGGCGCCATGCTGTCGGAGTTCGCCTGCGTGCCCGCGGCGCCGGTCGACGCACGGGTGATGGCCCCTGTGGCCAGGTTCTTCACGAAGATGTCGCTGACGCCGTTCGTGTCGCCGGCCAGCAGGTTGCTGGCAAAGCTCTGGTAGGCGACGACGCGACCATCCGCGGACAGCGTGGGAACGTAGCTGTCCGCGTTGCCGGCGTGGCCGCCGGCATCGACCGAGACCAGCGTCAGCATGCCGGTCTGGCGGTCCTTGACGAAGATGTCGTTCCTGCCGTTGGCATCGCTGGTGACGAGGTTGCTGGCGAAGCTGTCGAAGGCGACGTAGCGCCCGTCGGCCGACAGGGCGGCGCTGTTCGAGAAGTTGTCGCCCTGCACGCCGGTGCTGCTGGTGGTGACCAGGGCCGGCGCCCGGTCGGCAACCGAACCGACCAGCAGGTCGTTGCCGCCCTGGCCTGCGAGGCTGGGCGTGTAGGCATTGCCCAGGCCTGCCTGCACGAGCTGCGAGCCGTTGACCAGCACCAGGTTGGTGCTGTTGAAGTCCGCCAGCGTCACGCCGGTGAAGGTGTAGCTGCGCCCCGCCACGCTGAGCGCCACGCCGTCCGGCCCGAGGGGTGTGAGGACCAGGTCGGCTGCCGAGACGGTGGTCAGGTCGAACAGCAGCACGTCGGCGAGCGGGTTGAAGCTGACGCTGCTGCCGTTGACGAGGGTGGAGTAGAGGATGACGGCCATGGGTGCTCCGGGATCGGCTGGGGTGGTGGGCCGGCCAATCTAGGGGCATCTGGCCATCACCGCAATGTCGCCAGCAAGGAGAACCGCGCCACGGCCGGCGCGCCCGCAGGAGGGTGGCCGCGCCGTGCTCTCAAGGAAACGCCGGGCCGCCCCAAGTTTCCTTGACCCCCGCGGGGGGCGGGCTGGGCGCAGCCTGGCCCTGGGGGCGCTCAGTAGCGCCGCACCAGGCGCATCACCTCATTGTTGTGCTGGATCTGGAAGCGGCTGAGGTAGCTGTTGCCCAGCAGCACGTAGGGCATGCCGCCTGGCAGCACCACGGCGTCGATGTTGTAGAGCTCGACCTCGCCGATGCGCACGCTGTCCAGCGAGAGCGCCACCACCGGCGCCATGCCGTTGGCGGTGCTGGTGTAGCCGATCTGGCCCTTGCGCGGATCCAGGCCGATGCGGGCCGCGTCGGCGCGTCCCATGGCGATGGTGGTGGCACCGGTGTCGACCATGAAGCGCACCGCATGGCCATTGATGGTGCCGTTGACGAAGTAGTGGCCGCCGCTGCCGACCGGGATGACGATCTCGCGCGTGTTGCCGCCCGGGCCGCTGCGCCCGCCGCCGCCGCCGCCACCACCCAGGACCAGCGGCGAGCCGCCGACGCGCAGCTCGATCGTCCTGCCCTGGTGCTCGATCTTGGCGATGTCGCCGCTCAGCGCGACCAGGCGCACGCCGCGCGCCGTGTCACCCACGGCCAGCATCTGGGTCTGGCCATCGATCACCAGCAGCGCCTTGCTGCCCATCACGCCGCCGAGATGGATCTGCGGCGCGCGCGGCCGGTCGTCGGTCGGCTCCGGAATGGGCGGCAGCACGGGCAGGTGCGACTGCGGCTGGGGCTGTGCCTGCGTCTGTGCCGCTGCGCCGGTGGCCAGCGCGGCGCCCAGCACCAGGGTGATGCCGGCAACGGCGGCGACGGCGCGCCCGGGCAGATGCATCAGCGCAGGCATGGCGGCGTCTCGCTCAGTCGCGGAAGTTGTTGAAGCTCAGCGGCAGGTCGTCCACCGACTTCTTGATCAGCGCCATGGCCGCCTGCAGGTCGTCGCGCTTGGCGCCGGTGACACGCACCGTGTCGCCCTGGATGCTGGCCTGCACCTTCATCTTGCTGTCCTTGATGGCCTTCTGGATCTTCTTGGCCGACTCGGCCTCGATGCCGGCCTTGACCTTGATGAGCTGCTTGAGCTTGTCGTGGCTCATCTTCTCGGGCTTGGCGGACAGGTCCAGAAAGCCCGGGTCGACGTTGCGCTTGGCCATCTTGGCGCGCAGCACGTCGAGCACGCCGCCCAGCTGCAGGTCGTTGTCGGCGAAGACGGTGATCTCCTTGTCCTTCAGCTCGACGCGTGATTCGCTGCCCTTGAAGTCGAAGCGGGTGCCGATTTCCTTGTTGCTCTGGTCGACCGCGTTCTTGACTTCGACAAGATTGGGTTCGAGGACGGTATCGAAGCTGGGCATGGTGATTCTGGGCGGTTGGTGGATAGGAAAGTAAGCACTGGAAGTGTCGCACCCTGCAGGGCAGTGAAGGTTGTGCAGTGTCGACTGCGCGCCCCACTGCCAAGACAACGCAGAGTTCAACGCAGAGTTGCCCTGAGATTCCATGCCTGCGCGGTGCGCTGGGCGCAGCCAGCCCTTGGAGCACAGAATAGCCAATCGTTCCGATCGCGGCGGTGGCGCACGTCTATTGCGGGTTGAAGCATCCTGTCAGAAGCAGTCCCTTCTTGCCATCGAGCAGTGGGCTCGATATAGACCACGCGGCTGGGCGGAGCACTGAACCACGAACTTGAAACTGGAATCGTGTTGCTTACTCAGGGCGTCGGCAGATGCAGCAACACGGTCGTGCCGGAACTGGAGGGGTTGATGGCAAGCCGGGCCCCGAGCGCAGTCGCCCGTTGATGCATGCTTTTCAGTCCGTGACTGTCTGCACGTAGGTCGCCGTCGAACCATTGGCCGTCGTCGCTGACCTCGATGGCAACGGACTGAACCTCGACGCGGGTTGCGACCCGAATCATGGACGCGTGTGTGTGCTTGAGCACGTTGGAGAACGCCTCTTGCAGGATGCGAAGCACGTGCAGCAGGTTCTGAGGAGTCAGATAGTTGAGCCGGGGCAGGTCACACACTTGCCATTCCAATGTGATGCCGCGAGCCTTCAACCGTGGCTCGAGGCGATAGCGCAGGTTGCCCAGCACTGGCAGCAGATCCTGATCGCCAGGCTCCAGCGAATCGATGGCCAGGCGCAGGTCGTCGATGCACTCGCGCAGCGCCGCAGCCACCTGCTCGTGTGACGCATCGCCTGATTCGACCAGACTCAGCGTGGAGATCAGGCTGCTGCCGATGCCGTCGTGCATGTCGCTCATGATCCGCGCGCGCTCTGCAACCACTGCCTGCGTGGATTCAAGCTCGGCCATGCGCTGATAATTGGCTTCGAGTGCAGTCCGTTTGGCTTCAACTCGATCGATGAGTTCGATGTTCAGGGTTTCTGCCTGCTCGCGGGCAGCGACGAATCGACGTACCAGGATCCAACCGATCGTCACGAACAACAGTGCAAACGAGTAGGGGAGCAAGATACCCGCTCCTTGCGGATCCCATAAACTCCATAGCCACTGCACGGTGCAACCCGTCGACGCGGCTGCAACCGCCACGGCGTCGGCCGATCGGCGACGCCACGCGTGCCACATGAGCAAACCGGCATACCCGATGAACACCGGTGTGGTCCACCAGTCCATGAGTTCCATATATGCGACCGCCCAGGGCGCGTGCATGTTCGACACGATGATCACTAGACCGACAATCGCGATCCAACTTGTCCAGAGCAACGCCTCGAGGCCGCGGTGTCTCAAGCCGGCATAACGCAGAGCGAAGGTGAACGTCGCGACATTGCAAAGCTGTGCGGAGACATACATGTTGAAACCGAGCACATACGGGGCCTCGATCAGCACAGAATCAAGCAGCCATAATGCGTAGGCTAGGGAAGCAACACCGAACCAACCCAATGCCGGGTCGCCAGCGCGCCGACTCCACAAGGCCAAGGTCAGGAAGCCGAGCGCCAGCGCCGCACCGACGACGATCGTGGGACCTACCACCCGCAAGGTCCGCTCGGCATCGACTTCTGCCTGCATCCGTTCGAGATCCCCGAGGCGGGGTGAACTGACCATCCCCCAGAATGTCGGCAAAGCTTGGACCCGAAGGTGGATGACAAGCTCTGACCTCGACGGCACGCCGATCGGAATCACCTGCTTCAGGTAACGTAGTTGGGGGCGGTCGGCCGTGCCGCGACGCCAGATACGGTATCGATCGAGATACACGTCGACCGCGGGCCCGGCCTGGTGCAATAGCAAGGCCTGGGCGGTCGACGCGGAATCATGTTGCCTCCAGCGCAACCTGACCCAGCGTACGTCTGGCTCGCCGGTTGAATCAGCCTTCCATTGCAGGGGTAGAGTGGCCGGCTGCCATGGAGCGGTGGCGACGGGTGGTTCATGCGCGGCATCCTGGAGAGTTTCCACGCTGATCAGGCGTGCCTCGCCTTGATCCGCCCAGGCGCCTGCTGACACGACCCAATAGGCCAGTACGATCAAGCAAGCCTTAAAGCAGGCCCATGCGCGTTGCTTCATAGACAGCCTCTCCGCGGGAATGTACCGCGAGTTTCTGGTATATCTTTTTGACGTGCGCCGTGATCGTGTGTGTTGATATATCCATGAGTCGCGCAATTTCGGCGAAGTTGAAGCCCTTGGCGATGAGTCCGAGCACCTCTGATTCACGGCGCGACAGCGCGCAATCTGGCTGCGGCTCCCTGATGACGTATGACGTTGCACTGGGCATCACCGTGCTGGCCGGTCTCATGCGCCGCAGCAATTGGCGCGCGATGATGGGAGAAATAGGTGATCCGCCCGCGCGCAATTGATCGATGAGCGAAAGGAATTCCTGCGGCAGGCTGTCTTTCAGCATGTAGCCAGTGGCGCCGGCTTCGATGCTGGCGATGACGTGCTGTTCGTCCCCAAAGACCGTGATCACCATGATGTCGGTGGCCGGGTGGCGCGCCGCCGTCTCGCGGATCAGTTCGATGCCGCTGCCGTCGGGCAGACCCAGGTCTGTGAGCAGTATGTCCGGTGCCTGTCGTTCGAGCGCTCGGCGAGCCGAGGTCAGGTCCCCTACGGCAGCCAGCAGCGACAACTGCTCGGACTGGGCCACGATGCGGCAGAACCGGGCGAGAAAGGCCGGGTCGTCCTCCACCACCATCACGCTCGTTGTCGCCACTGCTCAAGCTCCCCGAGGATTGCGTCGACATCGTATGGTTAGTCAGGCTGGGCGGGAATCACGTGTTTCCGTGATGCCACCCCAGACCTGCCGACGTTCAACGTTCCGACCGACCGTCCATGGCAACGGGCTGATCGTTGGACGGTGCGGCGACGATGGCGTGGGCTTGCCCGACCGTTGTGCCTTCGCGCACTGGGGATATCGTCTGCGGAGCGGCCACGGTGCTCTCGAGAACGATGGCCACGACAAACGTAGCGAAGCACGAAAGCAGCGTGGCGCCGAAGATCTGGTCGTTCATGTTGGACTCCTGATGGGCTGGGTGACGGTGAATGGATCACCGATGGCATCAGCGTAGGAGTCGACAGCGCAAAGAGCTATCGCGGGACAACGTCGGTGCCTCACGCGCTTAGGCAGTCAATGCTGCGAGTCTGATCACGTATCGACGTGATATCGGCCCGACGGCTGCTCTACGGCATCCGTGGATGTCTGCGATGGGCTAACTCGATGGCAAGTGCCGTCTGCCGTACGCTTCATGCGGCGCCTGCAGCCCGTCCCCGACAATCCCCCCATGCGCATCGAAGAAGCCGTCAGCCTGCAGCCCTACAACAGCTTCGGCCTGCCGGCCGTGGCGCGCACGCTGGTGCGCATCGAGCGCGAGGCCGACATCCGCCGGGTGGTCGACCACCCGGACTACGGCCGGGTGCCCAAGTTCATCCTGGGCGGCGGCAGCAACATCGTGCTGCTGCGGGATGTGAGCCGGCTGGTGCTGAAGGTCGAGATCATGGGCCGGCGCCTGGTGGAGGAGACCGAGGACGCCTGGATCGTCGAGGCCGGTGCCGGCGAGCCCTGGCACGCGCTGGTCGACTGGACCCTGGCGCAGGGCTGGCCGGGGCTGGAGAACCTGGCCCTCATCCCCGGCACGGTGGGCGCGGCGCCGGTGCAGAACATCGGCGCCTACGGGCTGGAGCTGGCCGACCGTTTCGAGTCGCTCGACGCGGTCGACCTGGTCACCGGCCGCACCGTCACGCTCAACGCCGCGCAATGCCGCTTCGGCTACCGCGACAGCGTGTTCAAGCAGGCGCTGGCGGGCAAGAGCGTCATCACGCGGGTGCGTTTCAGATTGCCGCGGCCCTGGCGCCCGGCGCTGGGTTATCTCGATCTGGAGCGGCGCATGGCCGAGACCGGCATCGACGCGCCGAGCGCGCGCCAGGTGTTCGACTGGGTCTGCGCCATCCGGCGCGCCAAGCTGCCCGACCCGGCGGTGACCGGCAACGCCGGCAGCTTCTTCAAGAACCCGGTGGTGACCCCCGAGCAGTGCCGCGACATCATCGGCCGCGACCCGCATCTGGTGCACTACCCCATGCCGGACGGCAGCTTCAAGCTTGCCGCCGGCTGGCTGATCGACGCCTGCGGCTGGAAGGGCAAGAGCGTGGGCGGCGTGGGCGTGCACGACAAGCAGGCGCTGGTGCTGGTGAACCGCGGCAACGCCCGCGGCGCCGAGGTGCTGACGCTGGCGCGCGCCATCCAGGAAAGCGTCTACGGCCGCTTCGGCATCCGGCTGGAGCCCGAGCCGGTGGTGGTGGATTAGTCTTTCGCTATTGATCTATTTCTCTATCGTGGGTATCGGCAATCACAACCCACGCGGTCGGCCCTGATTCCTAGACTGGCGCTCCGCCTTTCGAGGTGCCCATCAGGAGATCGACAGCGATGAACACCACGACCCCCAGCCCTGTCAGCCCTGCCAGCCCTGTCACCACGCCCGCCGGCCAGTGTCCGGTGCTGCACGGTGGCGCCAACACCCGCACCGACCAGTCCGCCACGGCCCCCTGGTGGCCCAAGGCGCTGAATCTGGACATCCTGCACCAGCACGACCGCAAGACCAGTCCGCTGGACGCCGGCTACCGCTACCGCGAGGCGGTGAAGCAGCTCGATGTGGCCGCGCTCAAGGCCGACCTGCGCGCCCTCATGACCGACAGCCAGCCCTGGTGGCCGGCCGACTGGGGCCACTACGGCGGGCTGATGATCCGCATGGCCTGGCACGCCGCCGGCACCTACCGGGTGGCCGATGGTCGCGGCGGCGCCGGCACCGGCAACCAGCGCTTCGCGCCGCTCAACTCCTGGCCCGACAATGCCAACCTCGACAAGGCGCGCCGCCTGCTGTGGCCGATCAAGAAGAAGTACGGCGCCAGGATCAGCTGGGCCGACCTCATCGTGCTGGCCGGCAACGTGGCGTATGAATCCATGGGCCTGAAGACCTACGGCTTCGCCTTCGGCCGCGAGGACATCTGGCAGCCCGAGAAGGACATCTACTGGGGTTGCGAGAAGCAGTGGCTGGCGCCGACCGGCAGCGAGGGCTCGCGCTACTCGGGCGAACGCGAGCTGGAAAACCCGCTCGCCGCCGTGATGATGGGCCTGATCTACGTGAACCCCGAGGGTGTGGACGGCCAGCCCGACCCGCTGAAGACCGCGCACGACGTACGCGTCACCTTCGCCCGCATGGCCATGGACGACGAGGAGACCGTGGCCCTGACCGCCGGCGGCCACACCGTGGGCAAGGCACACGGCAACGGCAGCGCCGCCAGGCTGGGCGCGGCGCCCGAAGGCGCCGAGGTGCACGAGCAGGGCCTGGGCTGGAACCACGTCGACGGCCAGGGTCTGGGTGCGAACCAGGTGACCAGCGGCCTCGAAGGCGCATGGACCACCCACCCGACGCGGTGGGACAACGGCTACTTCAAGCTGCTGCTCGGCTACGAGTGGGCGCTGACGAAGAGCCCGGCCGGCGCCTGGCAGTGGGAGCCGGTCAACATCCGCGAGGAGGACAGGACCGTCGACGCCCACGACCCGAGCCGGCGCCGCAACCCCATCATGACCGACGCCGACATGGCGCTGAAGGTCGACCCGGCCTACCGCAGGATCAGCGAGCGTTTCGCCGCCGACCAGGCCTATTTCAGCGAGGTCTTCGCCCGCGCCTGGTTCAAGCTGACCCACCGCGACCTGGGCCCGAAGAGCCGCTGGATCGGCCCCGAGGTTCCGGCCGAAGACCTGCTGTGGCAGGACCCGGTGCCCGCCGGCCCGACGCAATACGACGTGGGTGGCATCAAGTCGCGCATCGCGGCGGCCCTGTCGAGCCAGGGCCTGACCCTTGGTGAACTGGTCGCCACCGCCTGGGACAGCGCGCGCACCTGGCGCGGCTCGGACTTCCGCGGCGGCGCCAACGGCGCACGCATCCGCCTGGCGCCGCAGAACGGCTGGGCCGGCAACGAGCCGGCGCGCCTGGCCCGGGTGCTGGCGGTGCTGCAACCCATCGCCGCCGAGTTCGGCGCCAGCGTGGCCGATGTCATCGTGCTGGCCGGCAACGTCGGCGTGGAACTGGCCGCACAGGCTGCCGGCGTGGCCATCACCGTGCCCTTCACCCCTGGGCGTGGCGACGCCAGCCAGGCACAGACCGACGTCGAGTCCTTCGCCGTGCTGGAGCCGCTGGCCGACGGTTTCCGCAACTGGCAGTCGCAAGCCTTCAGCCTGATGCCCGAGGAACTGCTGCTCGACCGCGCCCAGCTCATGGGCCTCACGGCGCCCGAGATGACCGTGCTGCTCGGCGGCCTGCGCGTGCTGGGCACCAACCACGGCGGCTCGGCCCACGGCGTATTCACCGACCGGGTCGGCGTGCTGACGAACGATTTCTTCGTCACCCTCACCGACATGACCCTCGCCTGGGTGCCCACCGGCCGCAACAGCTACGAGCTGCGCGACCGGGCCAGCGGCGCGGTGAAGTTCACCGCCACCCGCGTCGACCTGGTGTTCGGCTCCAACGCGGTGCTGCGCGCCGTGGCCGAGGTCTACGCCCAGGACGACGCGCGCGAGAAGTTCGTGCGCGACTTCGTCGCCGCCTGGGTCAAGGTGATGGACGCCGACCGCTACGAGCTGCGCGGCTGAGCGCGGCCGCCGCCGCCGCCAGCAAGGTGGCGAGCAGGCCGGCCAGGCGCTCCGGGTCGACCGGCTTGGAGACAAAGCCGTCCATGCCGGCGGCGCGGCAGTGCTTGCGGTCGTCGTTGAAGGCGCTGGCGGTGATGGCCACGATGGGTGTGCGCCCATGCCGGCCCAGGGCGCGGATGTGGCGCGTGGTGTCCAGCCCGCCCAGGCGGGGCATGCTCAGGTCCATCAGGATGGCGTCGAACTCGCCCTGCTGCGCCGCCTGCAGGGCCGCCTCGCCGTCGCCCACCGTCTGCAGCTGCAGGCCCAGGTGCTGCAGCAGGTCGGCCACGAACTCGCGCCCCACGGCGTCGTCGTCGGCCAGCAGCAGGCGCCGGCTGGTCAGCCGCGGGTCGGGCGGGGCGGTGGCAGGCGGGGCGGCCGGCGTCGCCACGGCCTCGGTCCCGGCGGGCGCGACGGATACGCCCGGCGCGGCCCGCGGCGGGTACGCCAGGCGCACGGTGGCCCAGAAGCGGCAGCCGACGCCCCGGCGTGCTCTCGGCGCCCACGCCCCCGCCCATCAGCTCGGCCAGGCGCTTGTTGATGGCCAGGCCCAGGCCGGTGCCGCCGTGCGGGCGGGTGCTGGAGTTGTCGCCCTGCTCGAAGGGCTCGAACAGGCGTGCCAGCACCACCGGCGCGATGCCGATGCCGCTGGCGTCCCCGGCCTGGGCCAGCACGCGCTCAGGCGCACCGCGGTGTCGCGCGCCTGGGTCCGGGCAGGTGTGTCGCTGTCGTGTGCAGGGGCCGGCGCCCGGCAGGCCGGCAAGGCAGGGAGCGGTCCATCATCCGTGCCCGCGGCAGCCGGCGCACGGAGATCCGCGCCCGGCTCGAGCTGCATCAGGCCAGGACTGCCAACAACGACCTAGTCCTCGCGCGGCTGACGCCAGCTGCCGCTGCGGATCATCTCGAAGGTCAGCCGCTCCACCGTCACCTCGGTGGCGCGGTGGAGGATGCCCAGGCGCGCCGCGGCGGCGTAGCTCACGTCGATCACCGCGCCGCGCAGGAAGGGGCCGCGGTCGTTCACGCGCACGATCACGCTCCTGCCGTTGGCCGGGTTGGTGACGCGCGCATAACTCGGGATGGGCATGGTGGTGTGCGCCGCCGTCATGCCGTACATGTCGTAGATCTCGCCGCTGGACGTCGGGCGGCCGTGGTAGGCGCGGCCGTACCAGGTGCCCAGGCCGGTCTGCACCAGCGGCTCGTCCGCCGTCATGGGCCGGTAGGTGCGCCCGTTCAGGGCGTAGGGCTTGTTCGGCCCGCCGATGCGCAGCGGGTCGACGCGCGGCACGGCGTCGGGCGTGTCGGCCACGCCGGCGCGCGGGTGCAGCGGCGGGCCGTCGGGCGGGCGCGAACTGGCGCAGCCGGCCAGCA
>JBJOKY010000015.1:0-24060 GCA_046045865.1 Pseudomonadota bacterium
TTCGTGGATGAGCGCGACGCGGCCTTCGCGGCCGGACCAGTCGCGCACATGGATGTGGCCGCGGCGCTGGTCGGACCAGGGCGGGCCGCTGCCGGCCAGCTCGCACACGCGCCAGTCCGGCCCGGGCGGCTGGTAGCCGGCCTCGGCCTGCAGGCGCTCGCGCCAGCGCCGCGCGCGGCTGCTCAGCCAGGCCCGGGCCTGTGGCAGCGGGCGGCAGTCGCCGGTGGCGTGCAGGCCGGCCAGCCCGCTGCCCGTGGAGGTGGAGGTCCTGGTGCTGGCTGCCGACCCGTCGGCAAGCCCGGCGCCGACGGCCAGCGTGTCCAGCGCCACCAGTCGCCCGGCCGGCCAGGTGGCGGCCAGGATGGCGCCATAACTCTCGCCGCGCCGGCTGGCGGCGACCGCGTCCTGCCAGGCCAGCACGCCGGGCGCGGCCCGGTCCAGGTGGTAACGCACCGGTGCGCCGCTGATGACCAGCCCGGCGGTGTAGGCCGCCGCCGCACGCGCCGAGGCGCTGGGCGGCTGGGGGCTGACGCGCTGTGTGCGGCTGTCGTCGGCGATGGCGCGGCAGGCGCCGTCGCCACCGTCCAGGTCGCTGCCCTGCGGCGTGGTGTTCTGCAGCAGGTAGCTGCGCGCCGCCACGGCCAGGGCGCGCGCGGCGGCGGTCTCGTCGGCGCGGCCCTCGCGGTCGACGACGCGGGCGACGTAGTCCTCCAGCGTCAGCCGGGCGGTGATCGTCCAGGCGCCCGGGGCGCCGTGTGCGCTGCCGTCGGCGGCGCTCGTGTCGCCGGGGCGAGCGTCGGGCGCGGCCAGGCGGCGCAGCGTCAGCGCCGGCACGGCCATCACCACCAGGCGCTGGCCGTTGACGAACTCGACCGTGACCCGGCCGTTCAGCGCACCGGGCGCGAGCTCGCTGCCGTCGGCGCGCGTGACGCGGCGGATGGGGTAGCGGCGGAAGAAGTGCACGTCGACACAGGGTTGCTGGCTGGCGTCGTCGGGCTCGCGGAGGTCGGCGGCGGCGGGGGCGCCCGGCATGCGGAAATCCAGCTGCGCGACCGTGTCGCCGCCGTCGGGGCGCGGTGGTGGTGACGCCGACGCCACCAGCGCCCCGGCATCCAGCTGGCGCGCCAGCCAGGCGGCGTGGCCGGCCAGGGCGGCGCGGCTGCTGCCGGCGCTGGCGCCGAACCAGAAGGGCCGGCCGTCGCCCAGCCAGCCGGCGGCGCCACCGCCGCGCTGGCCGTCGATGCGCCACGACCAGGTCTTGTAGCGCGGCCCGCTGCCCAGCTCGCCCAGCACGGCCGGGTCGCGCACGGCCACCGCCAGCAGCGCCTGGCGCGCCGCCGCTCGCGCGGCCGGCGGCACGGCAGCCAGGGCGGCGAGCAGCTCGGCCACCGGCAGCTCGGTGCCGGGCTGGAGCTGGTCGAGCCGCGTCAGCCAGGTCGGCGCCTGGCGGGCGCGCCAGTGCGCCGCCCAGGCGGCGGCGCTGATGCCCAGGCGCCCGGGCTGGAAATAGGGGCCGCAGGACTGCGCCAGCGCGGCATCCCGGCCCACGCTGGCGCCCGGCTCGCAGCAGTACTCCTCGTCGGGCAGGCGCAGCTGCGCGGCGCAGCGGTAGGCGGGCTCGTGTGGCGTCCGGGCGGAGCTGAGCTCGCTCAGGTAGCCGTGCACGAAGAGCTTCCACACGCTGCCCAGCGGCGTGCGCGCCGTGGCCTCGGCCAGGGGCTGGTCGCCGCTGCGCAGCGCATGCTGCCAGCCGGTCCAGACGGGCGCGGTGCCTGGCGGCGCGGCCGCCGTCGCTGCTGCGGCGACCTGGTTGGGCGCGGCGGGCGGGTGATCGAGCCAGGCGAGCCGGGCCGGCCCGGCCGGCGGGCCGGCGGTGACGGTTGCCGTGGCTGCGGCCGCGGCCGGGCCTGTGGCGGGTGCTGCCGCGACCGACGCTGGCGGCAGGAGGGCAGCCGGCACAAGCGCAGCCGGCACGAGCCATGCCCCCCAGCGCGAGCAAGCGACCTGCGTCATGGTCCGCGTCATGGGGCTGCGGGCGCCTCAGCGCACCTCGATCGCGGCCCAGGCCGGCCTGGCTTCATAGGCCTTGGCCTCGGGTTCGTACATGCGGTACACGCGCGCCGGCGGCAGGCTGTAGCTGCCGCGCTGCGAGAAACGCAGCAGGTGCCTGAAGGTGGCGGTGCCGTTGGCCGTGAGCTGCTCCAGCGGCAGGGCGTAACCCTGGTCGCTGGGCAGGTGGCGGGCGGCCTCCAGCGCCAGCCTGGTGCCGGCCAGGTCCAGGCCCCAGGTGGCGCTTTCGACCGCCGCGCCGGGCGGCAGCGGCACCTCGGCCAGGGCCCAGCGCAGGGCGCGGCTGGCGGTGATGTCGACCTGGTCGAGGTAGAGCGCGCCGGTGACGAGCGGTGTGCCGGGTGCGACCTTCTCCAGCGCCACGGTCATGCGCCCGGCGCTGGGGCGGGCCGGCGATTCGCTGCCGGGCGGGCCGGCCGGGCCGCCTGGATCGCTGCCGCTGCCGGTGTTGTTGCCATTGCCATTGCCGTTGCGCTGCTCGCGCGCGGCGGGCGCGGCCGCGGCCTGCGGCACGACGCGCCAGAGCGTGCGTTCGATGCGCACCGGCAGGGTGGAGGCCTGCGGCTCGCGGCTGTCGTAGCTCAGCGCCGCCCAGGCGGCCGGGCGGCCGGTCGGCAGCTCGATGCGCGCCGGCAGCGGCTGGCCGGCGGCCAGCGCCCAGCGCGGCTCACCCGCCAGGCTGCCGGCCACGCGTTGCCAGGGCGCGCCGGGGGCGGGCAGGGCGGCGGCCGCGGCGGTGGCAGTGCTGTCGGCGCTGCCGTCCGGGCGTTTGCCCAGCACCTTGTGCAGCCAGACCAGGGCCTGGGCGCGGTCGAAGGTGGGGGCGTCGGCCCGCACACGCGGCAGCAGGGCGGTGGCGCCGGCGGTGCCGCCCAGCATCACGGATGTGGCGCTGGTGGTCGATCCGCCGGCGGCGCTGTTCGCCGCGCTCGCGCTCGTGCTCATGCCCGCCAGGCTGACCGGTCGGCCGGTGTAGAGCAGCAGGGCCTGCAGCAGCGGCGCGTCGACGCGGGCCAGGCGCGCCGCGGCCAGGTCCGCGCTGGCGCGGGCGGCGAGCGACGGCGGCTGGCGGTTGCCGCTGCCCTGGCCGGCCAGGTACACGGCCAGCACCAGGGCCGGGTCGCGGCCGTCCAGCTCGTCCTCGTCGGCCAGGGCCAGGCTGCCGCGGCGGCGGGCCGGGCTGTTGGGCGCGCTGGCGGCGCGGTCGGGCTGGCGGGGCTGTGCCGACAGCTGCTCGATCAGGCCGGCCAGCATGGGCGCCACGGGCAGGCCCATCTCCTGCATCCAGCCCAGCGCCAGGGCGCGCTGCAGGGGCGGCAGGCCGGTGCCGTCCTTGGCGTAGACGTCGAGCAGGCGCTGCCAGTGCTCGGCCGGCAGGGGGCTGCGCAGCGCCAGGCTGGCGCGCCAGTCGGCGTAGTAGGCGTAGCTGGTGAGGAAGGCGTCGGGCGCCATGCCCTGCCCCCACCAGCCGAACTGCGCCTGCGGCCCGGCCATCTGCGCCAGGCTCAGGCGTGCGCCGGCCAGGCGCTGGGTCAGCATGGGCGCGAGCGGCTGCTGCGCCGCGCCGAGCGACTGCAGCGCGATCGCGAGCGGCAACAAACGGCTGGCGGTCTGCTCGACGCAGCCATACGGGAAGTCGATCAGCTCGTCCATGCGGCGGCTGAAGGCGCCGGCCGCCGGGTCGGCGTTGAGCGTGAGCAACACCCGGCTGGCGTCGGCCGGCAGGTTGAGCGCGGCGCTGCCCCCGCTCAGGTCGAGCAGCAGTTCGCGCGGCGCGCGCCAGGCCAGGTGGCGGCGCTGCAGCGGCGTGACCAGGCTGTCGACCACCTTGCCGCCCTGGCGCAGCGTGAGCGTGAGCGCCAGCTGCCCGGGCGCACCCGGCGGCAGCGCCAGCTGGATGTGGTTGACGCCGGGCTGGGCGGTGATCGTCTCCTTGCGCTCGATGCGCCCGGCGCCGGCCGGGGCCGAGGCCTGGCCCGGGGCGGCGGACGCTGCCGCGCCGGGCTCGTAGCTGCGCGCCTCCCACTCGATCTGCGCCGGCTGGCCGGTCTGGTTGAACAGCGCGATGGCGGCCTGGGCGCGGTCACCCTCGCGCAGCCAGTCCGGGCTGGTCCACTTGGCGTAGAAGGACTTGTCGGAACGTATCCAGGCGGTCTGCTGGCCGACCGCGCCCTGCGGCTCGACCGCGCGGCCGGTCAGGCGCCAGCGCGTCAGCGAGTCGGGCATGACGAAGCTGAAGCGGGCGCGGCCGCTGGCGTCGGTGGCCAGGCGCGGCTGCCAGGCGGCGGTGTCGACGTTGTCGCGGCGCGGCCGCTCCAGCAGCTTGACGGCGCGCTGGTTCACCTGGCGCCGCGCGGGCAGGGCGCCGAGCGCGCTGGTCGCCAGGTCGTAGCCGATGAAGGCCAGGCTGGCGCTGGTGCGCACGTTGTTGCGCCGCGGGTGGTGGAAGAACTCGTTGATCGTCGGCGCGATCTCGGGCTGCAGCACGTAGATCATCTCGTCGACCACGCCCACGCTGACATCGGCCGCCACCGGCTTGCCGGCCAGCGTGGTGGCGACGTCGACCGTGACCAGGTCGCCCGGCGCGTAGACCGGCTTGTCGGTGCGCAGCTCGATGGCGATGCGCGGCTGCTCGACCGTCACGCCCTGGTTCTGGAAGGCGTAGTCGCCGCCTTTCACGTAGGCGACCGAGAGCGTCATGTTCGGGCTCATGTCCTCGCGCACCGGCAGGCTGACACGCCACTGCGTGGGCGTGACGCGGGTGCTGGCGACCCAGTCGGCGCGCCGGCCGGTCAGGGCGCTGGCCTCGACGCGGTCGCGTTCCAGCGTCAGCCAGGCGTGCTCGACCGGTTCGGGAAAGGTCACCAGCGCCTGGGCGACGTCGCCGGCGCGGTAGGCCGGCTGGTCCAGCACGATGGTGATGTTGCCGGCCGGCGCCTTCACGCCCGCGCCGCTGACCCAGTGGCTGGCCGCGCCGACCAGGCGCCCGGCGCCGTCGAGCAGGCGCACGGTGTAGGAGCCCGGCTGCGGGAACTCGATCGCGAGCTGCCCGCCAGCGGCCGGCACGGCGCCGGCGGCGCGGCTGCGGTCTTCCAGGCGCAGCCATTCCCAGCGCGCCGGGCGTGCCGGCTCGGCTGCCTGTGCTGCACCCGCGTCGGCCGTGGCGCCGGCCGCCGCGTTGTTGCGCTGGCTGGCGGCGAGCTGGAACACCACCGCCTCGCCCGGCTCGGAGAACTGGCGCGTGGGCAGCAGCCGCCAGGAGCCGCTGCCGCGTTCGATCAGCAGCTCACGGGTGACGCGCACTCGCCAGGCCGCGCCGTCGGTGGCCAGTGCGGTGAGCACGTAGCGCGCCGGCTCGCTCGCGGCGGGCAGGCTGTAGCGCACGCTGCCGTCGGCGCCGGTGACGAGCTCGTGCACGCCGAGCTTGAGCGGGAAGGCGCCGGCGTAGTCCAGCTCGCCTTCGACCATGGTGAGCTGCTGTGCCCGCGCGCTCAGGCTGACCTGGGCGTGGGCCACCGGCTTGCCGTCCGGGTAGTTGAGCTGCAGCTTGCCGGTGACCGGATCGCCGGTCCTGAAGTCGGCGCGGTCGGGCTGCAGCACGATCTCGAAGTGCGGCTTGTGGTACTCGGCGACCCGGAAGGCGGCGCTGTAGACCTCGTCGGCCTCGCCCGTGCGCAGGCCCAGGCGGATCTCGTAGCCGCCGCCGGCGGCGTTGTCGGGCAGGGCGAAACGCGCGTCGGCGCCCTGGGTGGCGCTGTAGCGCAGGCTCTGGGCGTGCACCTGCTGGCCGGCCGGGTCGAACACGGCGAGCTGCAGCTCGGCGTCCTTGAGCGGCACCGACACGCGTGCGCTGCGGAACTCGCGCGCCGTCACCTTCAGGCTCACCCAGTCGCCCGGGCGGTAGAGCGGCCGGTCGGTGACGGCGTAGACCTTGGTGTTGTGGATCTCGCTGTCGTAGTAGAAGTTTTCGGTGATGAAGACGCCGCCGCCCGGATCCTCGCCGTAGACATAGCTCTGCTCGGGCGCGGCGTGCTCCAGGCGCAGCACGCCGGTGTCGTCGGTGCGGCCGCTTTTCAGCACGCCCAGGCCGTCGCTCCAGACCAGGCGGCTTTTCGCCACCGGTGCGCCGCTGCTGCGCTGCGCCGTCCACACCACCATCTGCGCGGCCGAGGTCTTGGTGACGGCCACCGTGTCGGCCACGAACAGCAGGGTGAGCGTGCGGTGCCTGCCGGCGATGGCCTCGACCAGGTACAGCCCGGGCTGGCGCTGGCCGAGCGGCACGAAGACGTTGCCGCGCGCGGGCTGGATGAACTCGCTGCTGCTGCCGGCCAGCTTCAGGTCCCTGGGGGGCGCGATGGGTTTTGCACGGTGCACCGGGTAACGGAAACGCTCGACCACCGGCAGGCCGGCGAGGGGGCGCAACTGCACCGGCTGCTCGAAGGTCGAGGGCTGCGTGAGCCCGCGCGGCGTGCCCAGCTCGGGCGCCTGGCGCGTCACGCTGCGCCGCGCCTCGCTGGAAAACAGCTGGCGCCAGGCCAGGCGGGCCTTCACGACCCAGTTGTCCCACAGGTGGGTGAGGGTGTTGCCCAGGCCCTGGTCGGTCGGGCGCGCGGGCAGCTGCACGCGGTGCAGGTTCTTCTGCTTGCCCAGGAAGTCCAGCGGGTCGGGCACGCGGTAGACCAGCATGTCGACGCCGCCGCTGTCCTCCAGCAGTTCGGGCGAGGCGATCTCCAGCCTGACCTTGGCGACTTCGCCGCTGCCGTAGGTGGCGTCGGAGAGCAAAAAGAACGGTTCACCCGTGTAGGCCGCGTGATGGTTGGCGAGCGGCGGCGCCCCGTTGGGCACGACCGTGGGCGTGGCCACGCTGCTGGCGGGGGCGGCCGGTGTGGTGGGCGCGGTGGGCGCAGGCTTGGCACCAGGCTTGGCCGGCGCCTGGGCCAGGCTGGCGCCGGGCAGCAGCGTGAGCGTGGCGCCCAGGGGCATGGCCAGTGCCGTGGCCAGGGCGAGTAGCGCGGCCGCGGCGGTCCGGCGGCGCAGGGTGGGGTGCGGCTTCATCGTGTCAGGAAGGCCAGGCGGTGCACGCCGGTGAAGTTCGGGTTGTCGCTGCCGGGGCGCCAGCGCGTGTCGCGCCACTGCGCCAGCTGCTCGGGGCGCAGGGCGCGCAGGCCGTTGTCGCCGGGCACGTCCTGGCCGGTGTGGTACGCGATGTAGCGGCCCATCCAGACCATCAGGTGCTGGTCGTCGCCGAAGTCGTAGAACAGCAGGTCGCCGGGTTCGGCCTGCTGCAGCTGGCGCGCCACCGGGCGGGTGTTCTCCTGCACCAGCTCGAGCGCACCGACCCAGGCGGCGCGGCTGCCGTCCACGCGCCGCCAGGCGTGGCGCAGCCGCGCGGCGGCGGGGCTGTCCACGTCGGGGGGCAGGCGCTGGCCGAGCAGGCCGTTGGCGCGTTTCCAGGCCAGGTCGTGCACGCGCAGCGCCTCGGCCACGGCGAAACGCACCAGGCCGGCGCAGTCGCGCTGCCGCCAGCGCGGCGTCGGGCCCTGCTCGATCTGGGTGTGGATGAGGCGGGTCATCCAGGCGCGGAAACGCTGCGACTGTTCGGCGTCCAGGCGCGGCGGGTCGGCGTCGGGCGCGAGCTGGGACGAGCTGCCGGCCGTGCCAGCTGCTCCGGTGGCGCTGCTCGCGCTGGTGGCGGCCTGTGTGGTGGCCAGCGTGGTGGCCGCTGCCGCAGCGGGCCAGCCGCCCCAGGCCAGCAGCGCGGTGCCGACGCCCGCGGCGCGCGCCAGACCCAGCCGGCGCACCGGGTCGACGCCGGCCGGCGCGCCGGTGCCGCAGCGTGGCGCGGCCGGCCTCATCGCGGCCCCCCCGGTGGCGTGGCGGTGCCGCCGGTGCCCAGCGCCAGCCAGTCGAGCGCCACCCAGCCCTGGGCGTCGGGCCGGCCCGGGGCAACGACGGCGCGGGCCGGCGCAAGCTGGCGCAGCGCGACCAGGCGCGGCGCGAGGTGGCGCTGCGCGGCCTGGCGGAACAGCTCCTGGTCGGGCGGCAGCAGCTGCACGGTCTCTCGGATGGCGAGGTCGGCAAGCTGGCGCGGGTCGATCACCAGCAGGGTGGGCGCCGGCGCGGTGGCGGCGGCAGCGGATCCGGTCGTGGCGGCCGGCAGGGCCTCGGCCACGCCGGGGTAGCGGCGCGCCTGGGTGTCCAGCGCCAGCTCGACCAGGGCGTCGTCGGGCGACCAGGCGATGACCCGACCCTGCAGCGCCAGCGTCGGGCGGTAGCGCGTGGCCTCGTCGCGGCCCAGCGGGCCCCAGGGCGCCTTGACCTCGCGCTGCCAGCGTGTCGCGACCGCTGCCGTACCCGCTGCGCCGGGGCGGGCGGCCGGGTGGGTCTCGGTCGAGCCGGCGGGTGCGAGCCAGCGTGCCAGGCTGGCCAGCGCGGCGCTGCTGGCATCGAGCGGCGCCGTGTCGCGCAGCCGTGCCACCAGCAGCGGCGTGTGCAGCTGCGAGCGGGCGTACCAGCACAGCACCGCCGGGCCGTCCAGCTGCTCGGCCAGGGCGCTCCAGGCGGCCTGGTCGGCCGGGCTGGCGGCAGGGGCGCGGGTGCTGGTGCTGGTGCTGGTGCTGGTGCTGGTGCTGGTGGCCAGGGCCTTGAGCATGTTCCAGTCGGCCGGCAGCAGGGTGCAGGCGGCCGGGCGGGCGGGCACGGCCGCCCACAGGGCACGGTCTGGCGCGGGTACGGGTGACGGGGAGGCCGCCGGGGGCGGGGCCACGGCAGCCTGGCCAGCGGGCGCCGGTGCCGTGCCCGGGCGGGCCGGCGCTGCCGCTGCCGCGGGCCGGGCCACACCGGCCCAGGCGGTGTCGCCGGTCAGGCGCAGCTGCAGGCGCAGGCCGGTGGCGGGCGCGCCAAAGTCCAGCCGCAGGGCGTCGATCGACGGGAAGTAGGCCTGGTAGCCGAAGGACAGCAGCCGCGCACTGGCGACCACGGTGTGGCCGGTGTCGCTGCTGCCGGGGGGTGTCGTGGCGGGCGCGGTGCTGCCGGTCGCGGCTACGGAGGTGGCCATGGCGGCGGCTGGCGCCAGGCCGAGGTGGCGGCGCCACAGGCCCTGCGCCTGGGCGTCGGTCGACAGCAGCGCGGCCGCGACCGCCTGGGCCCTGGCGTCGGGACGCCGTTCGGCGTCGAACAGCAGGCCGGGGTCGCTCAGCACCAGCACGCGCTGGCCCTGGGCCAGCAGGGCCAGGGTGCGGCGCGGGTTGAGGTTGAGGGCATAGGCGGTGACCTCGGCGCCGTTGAGCCTGAGCCGGCCGATGACCGAGAGCTGGCTGTCGCCGACGGCGATGGCGCCCAGGCCCTGCAGCGCGCGGGCGACGGTGTTGCGCGTCATGGCCAGGGCCCACAGGCGCGGCGCGCCCTTGGCGTCGGCCCAGGCGGCGATCTCGGCGGGTTCGTCCAGCGCGGCGGCGAGCAGCCGGTCGCCCAGCGTCGTGTCGTGTTCGTAGGCGATGCGCTTGAGGGCGCCGCGCAGGCCCAGGCGGTCCTCGTGTTCCTCGTAGTAGAAGGCGAAGTCCTCGGTCAGCAGCTCGCGCAGCAACGGCGCCCTGACCAGGTCGCGCGGCAGGCGCGCCAGCGCGCTGCTGGCGATGTAGGCCTGCGGGCGCGCCAGGTCGATGCGGGTGGCCTGGATGCGGCCGTCGAACTGCGCCCACACCAGCCTTGCCAGCAGCGCGGCGCCCAGCAGCAGGCTGCCCCCCACGCCCACGGCCAGCCATGTCCTTGCCTTGCCTGTCACGTCGTGCCCTCCCGGACGGGCACTTTAGCCTGCCGGCGCTGGCCGATCCGCCCGCCGAGCCGCCCGTCGCCGGCCGCCCCAGGCCCCTGGTGCACGCCGCGTGCGCACGCGGGGTATGGTCGCGCTCCCGCGACGGCTGTCGCACCGAGGATCCCCTGCCATGAAGTCACTGGGCAAACGCGCCGCCGGTCTGCGGCTGGAACGCATGGCCGCCTCGCCGCTGTGGGCGGGTGACGGTTTCCGCAACCTGCACCCCGTGCGCCCGGGGCTGCGCGACGCCAGCGCGCCGCGGCCGACGCTGGGCGACTTCCTGTGCGGCGGCAACCGCCGCGTGCCGGTCGGGCCGCTGCCGGTGGTCGACCCGCGCGAGGGCTGGCGGCGAGCGCCCGGCAGCGGCCTGCGCGCCACCTGGCTGGGCCATTCGACCGTGCTGGTCGAGATCGACGGCCTGCGCGTGCTGACCGATCCGGTGTGGGGCGCGCGCGCCTCGCCCTCGCGCATCGCCGGGCCGAAACGCTTCCAGCCCGTGCCGGTGGCGCTCAGGGCTCTGCCGCCGGTGGATGTGGTCGTCATCTCGCACGACCACTACGACCACCTCGACTACCCCACGGTGCGCGAGCTGGTGAAGCTGGATCTGCCCGTCGTCACCTCGCTGGGCGTGGGCGCGCACCTGGAGGCCTGGGGCGTGCGCCCCGAGCGCATCACCGAGCTGGACTGGTGGCAGCGCTGGGAGCTGCGCGACGCCGCGCGCCCGGGGGCCGAGCTGGCGATCACGGCCGCACCGTCGCAGCATTTCTCCGGGCGCGGGCTGAAGGATCGCAACGCGACGCTGTGGTCGTCGATGGTGATCGAGACGCCGCGCCACCGGGTGTTCTTCAGCGGCGACACCGGCCTGACGGACGAATACACCGTCATCCGCCAGCGTTTCGGCACCTTCGACCTGGTGATGCTGGAGGTGGGCGCCTTCCACCCCAGCTGGGGCGACATCCACCTGGGGCCCGAGAACGCGCTCGAGGCGCTGCGCCTGCTGGGCGGCGGGCCCTTCCTGCCGGTGCACTGGGGCACGTTCAACCTGGCCCTGCACGCCTGGGACGCGCCGGTGGAGACGCTGCTCGAACTGGCGCCGGGGCAGGGCGCCCAGCTGGTGATGCCGCGCCTGGGCGAGCCGGTGGAGCCGGCGCAGGCGGAAACGGTGAGGCCCTGGTGGCGGGCGGCCGGGGCGACGGCGTCCCGGACCGGGGCGCCCGAGACCGAGGCCGCCGGCGCGGCGCAGCAGGCGCAGACCTTGCCCAAGGTCATGACCTGGCCGGTGGATTGAGCGCACCGCGCCGCTGACGCCGGACCGCGCGGCGAGGCGGTGCGACCTTCCGGGAAAACGGGCTGGACACGCCTCAGGATATGCACGACGTGCCGGCGCACAAGCTGCGCGAGATTTTCGGTGCCGATGCTGCCGTCTATGTCACCGTGACCGATTACGGCACGAAATTCCTGTTGGTGGGCAGCGATACCCGCGTGACGGTGCTCGGGCGCATCGTCGACCTGCGCACCGGCTCGCTGATCTGGGAAGGCTCCGCGACCGCCTCGTCGCAGGAAAACAGCTCCAGCCACCAGGCCGGGCTGGTGGGCCTGCTCGTCCAGGCGGTGGTCAACCAGATCGTCAACACCTCGACCGACGCCAGCTACCGCTACGCCGGCATCGCCAGCCAGCGCCTGCTGGGCGCGCCGGTCGTCAACGGCGTGCTGTACGGGCCACGGTCGCCCAGCTACGGCCAGTGAGCGGCAGTCCCGCGACCCTGGCCGCGCTGCGCATGGCGCCGGGGCGGGCCGGGTGATCAGCCAGATCAGTGCGGTATCGACGACCTGGGGTTTTCCCGAGCGATGGCCGTCGATGGGCTAAGCTGCGCCTGTCCTCATCTTGCAAATTCCATCCACTTACTCCAGGAGCTGACCATGGGTCTTTTCGATTCGATCGCCGCACAGGCTGCCGGTGCACTGTTGTCGTCGCAGGGTGCCAAGCCCGCCGGCCCGGCCGGCATGATGGACGTGGTGACCGGCCTGCTGGGCAGCAGCGCCGCCGGCGGCGTGGGCGGCCTGCAGGGCCTGGTGGCGATGTTCGCGGCCAAGGGCCTGGGGCCTGTCATCCAGTCGTGGATCGGTTCGGGCCACAACCTGCCGATCTCGGCCGAGCAGATCATGGCCGTGCTGGGCAGCGCGCAGGTGCAGGCCATCGCCGCCAAGCTGGGCCTGTCGGCCGGTGACGCGGCCGGCGCGCTGGCGCAATTCCTGCCCCAGGCGGTGGACACCATGACGCCCGGCGGCCAGATCCCCGACGGTCAGCTGATGGAGCAGGGCCTGTCGCTGCTCAAGGGCCTGACCGGCAAGGGTTGAGCACCCGCGCCGCCGGGCGTCAGGGCCAGAGTTCGACCTTGACGCCGCGGGCGCGCAGGGCGTCGGCCCGGGCCTGGATGTAGCGCTGGAACTCGGGCTGCTGCCGGTAGGCGCCCGTGGCCACGTACTCGAAGGCCGAGGCCAGGTGGAAGGGCCGGGTGTAGCCGTCGACCCGGAAGACCTCGGCGCCGTGCTCGTCGAAGAACACCAGCGTGGGCGTGTGGCTGATGGCGAGCTGGCGCGCCCAGGCGTCGGCCCGCAGCGCCTGGCCGGTGGGGCCGGTGAGCGCCACGGCATCGCCCAGCGCGAAGCGCGCCACGTCCATGCGCCTGAACTGCGCGCGCACCTCGGGGCGTTGCAGGCCCAGGTCGTGCATCTCGTCGCAGGCCTGGCAGTGGCGGGTCTCGAACAGCACGGCCAGCGGCTTGCCGCCCGGGCGGCGGCGCAGGTCGTGCGGCGGCTTGATGAAAAACGGCTGGTCGGTGAGCCGGCCACGTGCCTCGTCGCGCAGGTCGGCGCGGCTGGCCAGGTAGTCGCCCAGCGGCTGCTGGCGGTCGACGCGGGCCGACACGTAGTCCAGCACGGCGTTGAAACGGGCCGGCGCCTGGTAGCCGTTCAGGCGCGTCACGACCTGGCCCTGGCTGTCCAGGAAGAGCAGGGTGGGCGTGAACTGCACCTTGAGCGCCCTGGCCAGCTGCTTCTCGCTCATCACCCGGCCGTCGACCCAGGTCACCTCGCGGTCGCCCCAGAGGTTGAGCGCGATGGCGTTGAAGTGCCGCCTCGTCTTCTCGACGATGGCCTTCTGGCTGAAATTGTTCACCATCAGCTCGTGGCAGTAGGGGCAGCCGTCCTGGCCGATGTAGACCATCACCTGCCTGCCCTGGGCGGCGGCCTCGCGCGTCTCCTCGCGGAAGTCGAGAAAGCCCTCGGTGAACCAGGGCGGGATGTCGATGGCGTGCGGCGAGGGCTGGGGTGCCTCGGTAGGGCTGGCTGTTGTGGCCGGCTGGGCGGCGGCCAGCCCTGGCAGCAGGGCGGCCGCGAGGGCCAGCAGCAGGGTGGAGACGGCGGTGTTCATGGCCGACGAGTGTCCGCCAGCGGCTGGCTGCTTGTCAGCCTGGGGTCTGCGCAAGGCGACTGTGGCTGCCGCGGCGGCTGCGGACGCGGCCAGGAGAAACCGGCGGCCCGGTCAGCTCAATCCAGCGTGCGCCGGTAACGCAGCAGCGCCACGGTGCTGGTGACGGCCAGGAAGGCCAGCAGCGGCCACAGCTCGGGCAGCAGCTCGGCCAGGCCGTTGCCCTTGAGCAGGATGCCGCGCACGATGCGCAGGAAGTGGGTGAGCGGCAGCAGCTCGCCCACGTGCTGGGCCCACACCGGCATGGCGCGGAAGGGAAACATGAAGCCCGACAGCAGGATGGAGGGCAGGAAGAAGAAGAACGTCATCTGCATGGCCTGCAGCTGGTTGGCGGCCAGGGTGGAGAAGGTGAAGCCCACCCCCAGGTTGGCGACGATGAACACGCCAATCATGGCCATCAGCAGGCCCAGGCTGCCGTTCATGGGCACCTCGAACAGCAAGCGTGCGGCGATCAGGATGACGCCCAGCTGCACATAACCCATCAGCACATAGGGCGCGATCTTGCCCACCATCACCTCGGCCGGCGTGACCGGGGTGGCGAGCAGGTTTTCCATCGTGCCGCGCTCGCGTTCACGTGTCATGGCCAGGCCGGTCAGCATCACCATGGTCATGGTGAGGATGGTGCCGATGAGGCCGGGCACGATGTTCACGCGCGACAGGCCCTCGGGGTTGTAGCGGCGGTGGATGCGCACCTCATACGGCGGCGTGCCGGGCCTGAGCGCAGCGAGCGGACCGGTCAGGTCGTGCGGCAGCGCCTGCGCCGCCACGGCGTTGAGCGCGGCGATGGCATTGCCCGAGGCCGACGGGTCAGTGCCGTCCACCGTCACCAGCATCGCCGGGTGGTCGCCGCGCAGCAGGGCGCGCGTGAAGCCGGCCGGCAGCACGACCAGGAACTGCACCGCGCCGCGCTCGATCAGCGCGTCGCCCTCGGCCTCGCCCGCCACCACGCGGTCGAGGCGGAAGTAGCCGGTGTGCTGCAGCGCCACGACCAGGCTGCGCGTGAGCGGGCTGGGGTCGGCGTTGATGACGGCGGTCGGCAGGCCTTTCGGGTCGGTGTTGATGGCGTAGCCGAACAGCACCAGCTGCAGCACCGGGATGCCCACCGCCATGGCGAAGGTGAGCCGGTCGCGCAGCATCTGCTGGAACTCCTTGATGAACACCGCCAGGGCGCGGCGCCAGGAGAAGCGGGGGCTCGGCATGGCGCGCAGGCTCAGGCCACGTTGTCCTGCGCCTGGCCGACCAGGCGCACGAAGGCGTCCTCCAGGTCGCTGGCGCCCGAGCTTGCGACGATCTGCGCTGCCGTGCCGCGCGCCAGCACCCGGCCGTAGGCGATGTAGACCAGCTCGTCGCAGCGCTCGGCCTCGTCCATGTAGTGGGTGGAGACCAGCACGGTGATGCCCTCGTCGGCCGCGAGCTGGTGGATCTGGTCCCAGAACTCGCGCCGCGCCTTGGGGTCGACGCCGGCCGTGGGTTCGTCCAGCAACAGCAGGCGCGGGGCGTGGATGAGGCAGGCGGCCAGCGCCAGGCGCTGCTTCCAGCCGCCCGAGAGCGAGCCGGCGAGCTGGCGCTGGCGGGCGGTCAGGCCCTGGCGTTCCAGCGCGGAGTCGACGGCGTGGCGACGCGCCGGCAGCTCGAACAGGCGGGCGACGAAGTCGAGGTTCTGGCGGATGGACAGGTCGTCGTAGAGGCCGAACTTCTGCGTCATGTAGCCGACCTGGCGCTTGATGGCGGCGGCCTCGCGGCGGATGTCCAGGCCCAGGCAGCGGCCCTCGCCGACGTCGGGCGTGAGCAGGCCGCACAGCATGCGGATGGTGGTGGTCTTGCCGCTGCCGTTGGGGCCTAGAAAGCCGCAGATGCGCCCGGTGCCGACCTGCAGCGCCACGTCGTCGACGACGGTGAGCCCGCCGTAGCGCTTGACCAGGCCGCGCACGTCGATCGCCAGCGCGACGGTCTGCGTGCTGGACGGCGTTGTGGCCGGCGATGCGACGGCTTCTGAAACGGTGGTGGCGTCGACCGGCATGGCGGGCGGGGCCGTGTGCGGCTCAGGGCGGGGTGGCGCTAGCCGGCGTACCCGCCGCACGGCCGCTGTCGACCACCGGACGCACGTCCAGCGGCTGGCCGGGGCGCAGGCGCGTGGCGTCGGCCGGCGCCGGCCGGGCCTCGACCAGGAAGACCAGCTTGGCGCGCTGGGCGTTGGAATAGATCACCGGTGGCGGGTATTCCGCCTGCGTGGCGATGCGGCTGATGGTGGCGGGAATGGGCGCGCCGCAGCCGTCGCAGCTCAGCTGCACGGCCTGGCCGGGGGCGAGCTGAGCGATCGCTGCCTCGGGCACGTAGAAGCGAGCCTTGAGGTGATCGGGCGGCAGCAGGCTGAGCACCGGCTGGCCGGCGGAGACGAACTCGCCGGTGCGGAAGAAGGTGTCGGTGACCAGGCCGGCCTGGGGCGCGGCCTGCCGCTTCTGGCGCAGCCGCCAATCGGCCTGGTGCAGGGCCTGGGTTGCAGCCTTGACCTGGGCCTGCGCGGCGGCGCGGTCGTCGCTGCGCGCGGGCAGGGCCGCGACCTGCAGTGCGGCCTGCAGTTCGGCGACACGGGCCTGCGTCTGCGCCAGAGTGGCCTGTGCGTCGTCCAGCCGGGCGCGGGCGACGAAGTCCTGCTCGGTGAGCTGGCGCTGGCGTGCCAGGTCGGCGGCGGCGAGCTCGGCCTGTGCCCGGGCCTGTGCAAGCTGGGCACGCGTGACGGCGACTTCCTCGGCGCGTCGGCCCTTGGTCGTGTCGGCGGCCTGGGCCTGGGCGGCAGCCAGGCGTGCCGCAGCCTCGTCGCGTGCCGCGGTCTCGGCTTCGGCGTCAAGCGCGAACAGGGATTCGCCAGCTCCTACCTGCTGGCCGGCGTGCACGCCCAGCCGGTCCAGGTGGCCGGCGGTCGGTGCCGCGATGTGGATGTAGTCGGCCTCGGCATAACCCGACCATCCGGCGGGCACGGGCTTGCCGCAGGCGACCAGCAGGCTGGCACAGCACCACAGAGTCAGGCTGGATCGTGCGCTCAGGTCAGCGGGGGAGGGGAAGGCGCAGGCCCTGACGGGCGAGCCGTGCAGGCCGTGCGGCCTGCGCAATGAGGTGTCCGTGGCGGGACGATGGTGTCCGTCGCCGGCTGCTGCACGCGCCCGGACAGGCGCTGCTGCCTGGCGGGGGCCTGGCGCGGCACCGGCTGGCGTCATGTCGCCACCGGTGCGCGTCAGTCTCGCAGGCCTCAGGCCTGCGGCGGGGTGGGGTTGGCGGGGGCCGCCGAGCCGGGCGCCGCTTCGTCGAGTGCCTTGCACGAAGGCGCACAGACGGATTGCGAACGACCCAGCAGCTTGCGGGTCTTGAGGGCCGAGCGCGGACGGTGCTTGCCGCACAGGAAGCAGGACATCGTCGCTGCGCCGAAATACTGCCCGGTTGCGAACGGCGAGCCTGGCGCCTTGGAGCGGTAACGCAGGCCGTCGGCCTCGATGGTGGTCTTGATGTCGTCCTTGGCCATAGGTACTGAGCTGAAGTTGGCGGGTCGCCCGGCTTTGAGGCCGGGCGAAGATGACGCAAGCACCGATTGTCCCCTGTTGCAGGCTCGCTGCGTGAGCCCGTGGCTTATTCCCTGTCCACCACCGCTTGAGCAGGTGGTTGTGGCGCCGGGCCAGTAACCGAGGAGTTGATCGACCGCGAAGCCGCTATTGTAAAGCACACTAGGTCAATCGTTTGATTTGTTTGCTAGAGTCTCCGCATGCTCGACAGCTCCACGCCTCCGCCTGCCCGTCCTGCCGGAGCCCCCGCCGCGCCCAGGCGCCGCGGCGCGCAGGGCGGCGACGCGGAGCGTTCGCGCCAGCGCCTGTTGCAGGCCGCGCTCAACCTGTTTGCCGGCCAGGGCTACGCGCAGACCTCCACGCGCGAGATCGCCGAGCTGGCCGGCGCGAACCTGGCGGCGATCAGCTACTACTTCGGCGACAAGGCCGGGCTGTACCGCGCCGTCCTGTCGGAGCTGCGTCAGCACCCGCACCAGAACCTGGCGCGCTTCTCGGGCACCGAACTGACCCTCGGCGAAGCCTTGCGCGCCTATTTCGCCGCCTTTGTCGAACCCTTGCGCGAAGGCCACGCCGCGCGCCTGTGCATGAAGCTGCAGTTGCGCGAGATGCTCGAGCCCACCGGCCTGTGGCAGATCGAGATCAGCGCCGCTGTGCGCAGCAGCCACGAGGCGCTGCTGTGCCTGCTGCGGCGCCACCTGGCCCTGAGCCGTGCGGATGACGAGCTGACCTGCCTGGCGTCGAGCATCGCTGCGCTGGGCATGCACCTGCACCTGGGGCGCGAACTGCACGACAGCCCGCCTGCCGCGAGCGACGCCTGCGCGCTCGACCTCTGGCTCGACCGGCTGGTGCTCTACGCCCAGGCCATGGTCGATGCCGAACGGTTGCGCCGAGCGAGCCTGGCCTGAGCCCGAGCCGGGCCGCGCCCGCGGGCACGAACGCCAGGGGCTTGCGCCAGCAATGAAAGTACACCCATCCGCATGATGGGCATGGCTCGGCCGCGATGTCCGTTTCCGTGCGATGCCTACACTTTTTTCAGCTTTCCGCCCCCTGACTGCGGTGTGCCGGGCGGCCCGGGCTGTCTGACGCGGACGTGGCCGGTGTGGCGGCGAGCTGGATCCGATCCGTTCGACAACGATACAAACCACTGGTCGAGGAGACCCGCATGACACGCATCCTTTCTGCAGCGATCCTGGCGCTTGCCGGCCTGACGGGCACGGGCGCCGCATGGGCAGGTGACGATTTCCTGAAGTTCGACGGCGCCATCGGCGTCGATCCGGTCGGAGGGTTCACCAGCATCACGATAGGAACAACCACGTTCGATGCCATCACGCGCAACACGGTGCTCGGTGTCCCGCCCGGCGGCAGGCCATGGGTGCTGCGCAAGTTCAAGGCCAGGATCGGCGCCGACGGGCAGGTGGTGGCCAGAGGGTCCGGCCTGCTGTTCGGGGGCGGCGACCTGATCGGCACGCGCGGGGGGGTCACGCAGGTGGCACTGACCTTGTTCTGCTCAGGCATCGCGCACCACACGGCGCCGGTGCCGCTGGACACGAACGGCAACTTCACCGTCAAGGACACGCTGCTCTCGCCACCGCCCAATCCCTGCAACAGCCCCGTGCTGCTGGTGCGCAATGCCAACAACGGTGTGCTCGGCGGCTGGTTCGCCGCCGGCGTGCTGGATACGGAGGACTGACCGCGGCGATCCCGCCGCGCGGGTGGGTGTCAGGCGTGTCCGGCCAGCCCGGATGCGGCGGGTACCTGCCCGTCACCCAGGCCGATCACGTCGGCGCGTGCCACGTCCGCCGTCAACACGGGCGCCGCGTCCGGTCCGGGCAGGCCCGGGTCGGCAAACCGGGCATGGATCTCCGCACAGGCGGCCGGGGCGCCCAGCAGGGCTTCGACACAGTCACCGTCCAGCATGCCCACGCTGGCCTGGCGGCGCAGTTCGGCGGCATAGTCGTGCGGCAGCCAGGCCGGCTTGTAGCTGCGCGGCACCGACAAGGCATCGTACACATCGGCCACGGCAACGATCCGCGCTTCCAGCGTGATCTGGGCGCCCTGCAGGCCGCGCGGGTAGCCTGAACCGTCGCAGCGTTCGTGGTGGCCGGCCACGATGTTGCGCATGATCTGCGCCGCCTGGTCCTGACCCAGGCCGAGGTCGTCGATCATGCGGTCGACCATTTGCTCGCCCAGCGCGACATGGCCGCGCATCTCGGCCAGTTCCTCGGGCGTCAGCGGCCCGGGCTTGAGCAGGATGCGGTCAGGGATGCCGACCTTGCCGATGTCGTGCAGCGGCGCGAACAGGTGCACGTATTCGACGTACTCGTCGCTCAGCCCCAGCCGCGGCGCCAGCTGGCGGGCGATCAGGCGGGCGAACTGGCCGATGCGCAGCAGGTGCTGGCCGGTCTCGTTGTCGCGCTGGCCGGCCAGGCCGCAGGCCAGGTTGACCGCGCCGATGAGCGTGCGTGCGGCGCTCTGGCGCAGCAGATAGAGCTGGGCAGCCACCTCGGCGAACAGGTCGAGGTAGGCCGTCACCCCAGGCGTGAACACGCCGGGCGTGCGTGAATCGAAGAACAGGAAGGCCGCCAGCCGCTCGCCGTTGAACACCGGCAACGTGTAGCTCGCGCGGTAGCCCTGGGCCTTGAGCCATGCCGTGTGCGCGGTCGGCGCGGTGTACCGGTCGGCAATGTCGTCGACCCGGCGCGAGCACCGGCTGTCCACCAGCTCGCGCAGCGAGGGCACGTCGTCCAGGTGCGCCTCGTAGCGCACCAGGGCGTCACCGTCGCCGTTGCTGCTGACAAAGGTCTTGAGCAGGTCGAGGTCCGCGTCGTACAGCGCCATCGCGATGCGGTCGATGAAGTCGTGGTGGGCCTGCGCGATGCGGTGCAGGCCCTGCAGACGGGTCTGCACGCTGTCGGCTGCGGTGTCCGCATGCGTGGCCATGCGTCGGCCTGAAGGGGTGGTCATGTCGGGCGATGTGGTTGCGAATCGAGTCTAGTGGGCGTTGCCGCAGCGTCAGCCGCGCAAGTGCATGGGCGACCACCCGTATTCATGGCGCATCACCTCATGCCGGCGGCGCATGGTTTGCCCGTGGATGCGCAGGATGCCTGCAGGCCCGGCTTGTGTCCGGTGGGCCGGCGGTGCAGCATGCGGGGACGCGCCCGCTGTCGGGTGCGATCGATGTCGACAGCTTGGTCGACAGGTGCCGGAGCCCCCACCATGAAGCCGTCCCCTCCTGATTGCATGTCCCCGCTGCCGACACCTGCCGCCGCCGCGGCAGCCTGCACCGGCCCGGCGCGCCACGCCGGGCTCGCCGTTGCCCTGGCCCTGCTGCTGGCCGGCGCACTCGGCGGCGCGGCCACGCCGGCCTGGTCCGCCGGCAGCACGCCCAGCGCCGAGCCTGCGGTCGACCCTGACTTCAAGGCCGGCGTGGCTGCCGTGCAGCGCCAGGTCTGGCCCGAGGTGCTGGTCCGCATGAATGCAGTCGTGCAGCGCGACGCCCGCAATGCCGACGCCTGGAACTACCTGGGCTATGCCTATCGCCACCTGGGCGAGATGGACAAGTCCTTCAGTCACTATGACAAGGCTCTGCAGATCGATCCCGATCACCGCGGCGCACATGAATACCTCGGCGAAGCCTATCTGCAGGTCGGCAAGCTGGCCGAGGCCGAGGCGCAGGTGCGCGCGCTGGACAAGATCTGCTGGATGCCCTGCGAGGAGCTGCGTGACCTGAAGGCCAAGGTGGCCGCCTGGCGCAAGTCCCACCCTCAGTAGGCCAGGCGCGGTCGCCCGCCTGCGGCAGGTCGCGCCGCAGGTCGAGCGGTCTGGCGGCCGCGGCCGGTCGCGTGGGCAGCTGACGCCGCGGTGATCATGGCTGCGGCCCGGTGGCCGGTGACGGCAGCCAGATCGTCGCGCGCAGCCCGGGTGACGCGGCGCTGAAGCTCAGGCGCCCGCCGTGGGCCTCCACCACCAGGCGCACCAGGTACAGGCCCAGCCCCACGCCGCCGGTGCTGCGCTGGCGGGCGCTGTCGGCGCGCCAGAATGCCATCCCGAGCTGGCCGAGCTGGCCGGACGTGACACCGGGGCCGTGGTCGCGCACCTCGATATGCAGCCCGGGCGGGCTGATGCTGCCGGCGGTGTCGCCGGGCCGTGCCGTCGCCACTGCCTGCCAGCGCACGCCGAGCTGCACGGCGGGCACTGCCAGGGAGGATGCCGCGTCCTGCACCGCCGCCGCGGTGCTGCCCACGGCAGTGCTGCTGCCGTGGCGCAGGGCGTTGTCGATCAGGTTGCGCACGGCCAGACGCAGGCGCGGGGCGTCCAGCGCCAGCCGTGGCAGGCCGGCGGGCAGGTCGAGGGCGACGGCGCGGCCCGCGAACTGCTCGTGCACCAGGCCGCCGATCAGCGCCGCCACGTCGGTCGGCGCACATTGCAGCGCGCTGTGGCCGGCCGCCAGGCGTTCGCTTTCCAGCAGGTCGACGATCAGGTCGCGCATCGCAGCCAGGTCGTGCAGCAGGGCGTCGCGCGCCGGGCTGTCGTCCACCAGTTCGGCGTTGAGCCGGGCGCGCGTCAGCGGCGAGCGCAGTTCATGGCTGATGGCCAGCAGCAGCGCACGCTTGGCGTCCAGCATGGCGTGGATGTCGCGCGCCATGGTGTTGACCTGGGCCGCCAGATCGCCGAGTTCGTCGTGGCGGTGCTGCGGGATGGGCGTGCCGAAGTCGCCGCGGCCGTAACGCTGGGCGCCCGCGCCGATCTCGCCCAGCGGGCGCAGCAGGTGGCGGATGTAGGCGTACGCGCCCAGCGTGAGCAGCAGGATGGCGCCCAGCGTGGCCCAGCCTATGGTGCGCGGGCGGCGCTCGAAGTCGACCACGTCCAGGCCGAAGTGCAGCACGTGGCCGTCGGCGCTGACACGGGTCAGCAGCCACGGCCCGGGGCCGCGAGGCTCGCGCAGGCGCCAGGGCGGCACGCCGCGATGGTCGTGCGGTGGTGGTGGTCCGGCCAGCCAGCCGGGTGGCCCGCCCGGGCGCAGGCGCTGCTTTTCATCCGGGTGCGCACGGGGCCAGCCGTCCTCGTCGTCGGGCGGGGCGAGCTCTCCGCGCGTGTCGAAGTTCTGCAGCGGGCCGCGCACGCGCACCCACACCGGCAGGCGTTCGGCCAGGGCGTGAGCCCTGGCCGGGTCGGGCGGGTTGCCGATGTCGGCGGCAAGGCGGTCGACATAGTCGGCCAGCAGCGGGCGCACCAGCTCGCGCCAGCCACCCGAGAACGCGCGCTGCATGCCGAACACGAAGGCCGCGCTCATGGCCAGGCCCAGCACGACGAACAGCACCACCAGGCGCATGCCCAGCGAGTGGCGCAGCCGCTGGTGCCAGGGCCGCGGCGGCGGTGATGGCGGTGCCGCGCCGGCAGCGGGTGCGGCGGTGGCGCCGAGCTGACTCACAAGCGCGCCCCGGCGAAGGTGTAGCCGGCGTTGCGCAGCGTCTTGATCACGTCCAGTGGCTCGAGCTTGCGACGCAGCCGGCTGATCAGGATGTCGACCGCGCGGGTGTAGAGGTCGGCCTCGTGGCCGCGCAGGCTGTTCAGGATCTCGTCGCGGCTGAACACCCGGCCGGGCTCGTGCGCCAGCAGGCACAGCAGCTCGTATTCGGTGCCGGTCAGCTCGACCGTCTCCATCGGTGCGCCGGACCCGCCCGGCGTGCCGCCGCGGCGCTGTACCACGCGGCGCGCCAGGTCGATGTGCAGGCCGTCGAACTCCAGCTGCTGGCCGGCGCGCGCGGCACGCACCTCGGCCACGCTGGGGCGGGCCTGGCGGCGCAGCACCGTCTGCAGCCGCGCGGCCAGCTCGCGCGGCTCGAAGGGTTTGGGCAGGTAGTCGTCGGCGCCGATCTCCAGTCCGACGATGCGGTCCATCAGCTCGCCGCGCGCCGTGAGCATCACGACGGGCAGGGCGCTGACCGTCGCGTCGGCATGGCGTCGGATGCGCCGGCACAGCTCGAAGCCGTCCATCTCGGGCAGCATCACGTCCAGGATGGCGGCGTCGTAGCCGCCCGCCTCCAGCCGCGCCAGGCCCAGGCTGGGCCGCGTGGCGGCCTCCAGCTCGAAGCCGAAACGGCTCAGGTAGGCGGCCAGCGGCGCGGCCAGCAACTCGTCGTCGTCGATCAGCAGGATGCGGGGCATGGCTTCATCCTGCCACGCCCGCGGGCGTGGGGGCGGGCGGGCGTGATCGGTCGCTGGGCGGGCGGCGTGGTTCCGGGGGGCGGTGGCTCAGGACCTGGGCGGCGCGGGCGGGGGCGGTGGCATGTCTCCGCCCGGCGTGCCGGGGTGCTGGCCGCGCTGCATGCCGGGGCCGCCCATGTGCTCGCCCCTGTGTGCCCCCATGTGGCCCGGGCCGCCGAACCAGCGGTGGCCGCCGCGCTTGTCCAGCCACACGCGCACCTTGTGCTGCTGCTCGGGCTTGAGGCTGTCGTAGAAGTCGCCGAAGGCGGCGATCACCTCGGGCGCGCCGCTGCGCACGGCGGCGGCCTTCTGCTCGACCAGCGCCTGGGCGCCGGCGCGGTCGAAGGTGTTGCCGGCCACCAGGGCACGCGCCTTGGCGCGCGGGTCGGCATCCGGGCCCATCACGGCCTTGCGCTGCTCGGCCAGCTTGTCGAGCAGTGCGCCCAGGCGCTGCTGCTGGGCGGTGTCCAGCGTCAGTTCGCGGGTGGCGCGCTCCAGCATGTGCTGGCGCATGCGGCCCATGTCCTCGGCACTCATGGTTGCCATGTCGTGCTGGCGGGCCACGGCGTGGCTGTAGCCGGCCAGGCTGCCGAGCACCACGGCGGCGCCGGCCAGGGCGATCAGGCCGCGGCGCACCGTCGGCAGGGCGTGAAGTGGGATCCTGGACATGATGTTTCCTCTGGGGCGGCCGGCGCGAGGTGGGCGGGGCCGCTGGCTGTTGAACATGGACGCATGGTGCCGGCGCGTCGCCAGGGCGTCCTTGCACGCCGGTTTCGGCGTGTTTCGTTTCATGTCAGCGCCGCCCGGCTGCGACACACGGTGCCGCCGACACGGCGGAGTCAAGTCTGAAGTGCAACGCGCTGAGTTGACCGAGCGACGCGCTCAGCGCGATGTTTTTCGACAAGTTCGGTATAGACCTCGCGCGG
>JBJOKY010000492.1:0-3418 GCA_046045865.1 Pseudomonadota bacterium
CGGGCAGGCTGGCACCCCTGTTCGGCGCCATGCTGGCGGCCTGGCTGGGCTGCGCGGGCCCGGCAGGCGCCGCGCCCGCGGGCACGCCGCCTGCCGCGGCGGGCGGCGCCAGGGCGCCCCAGGTCTGGGACCTCGGCGATCTCTACCCGGACGTGCAGGCCTGGGAGCGGGCCATGACCGCAGCCCAGGCCGAGGTGGACAGGCTCGAGAGCCACAAGGGCAGCCTCGGCCAGAGCGCGGCCGCGCTGCGCCAGGCCCTGGTGGCGCTGAGCGACCTGCGCCGCCAGGCCAGCCGCCTGGGCAGCTATGCCCGGCTGGACGCCGATGCCGACCTGCGCGTGGCGGCCGGCCAGGAAAGACGCGCGCGCAGCCAGACCCTGTGGGCCAGCATCGACGAGCGCAGCGCCTGGATCGCCCCCGAGCTGCTGGCCCTGGGTGCCGCGCGGGTGAAGGCCTTCATCGCCGAGGACGACGGGCTCAGGCGCCGCTTCGGCTTCTGGCTCGACAACACCCTGCGCGCCGCAGCCCACACCCTGGGCACCGAGGGCGAAGCGGTGCTGGCGGCCGGGCGCATCCTGCTGGAACAGCCCAACAACGTGTTCAGCCAGCTGGTCGACGCCGAACTGCCGCGCCCGACCGTGCGGCTGGGCACGGGACGGCAGGTGAAGATCGACAACGCCAGCTACGAGCTGCACCGCAGCAGCCCCGTGCGCGCCGACCGCGAACGCGTGATGCGCGCCTATTTCGGTTCGCTGCGCGCCTTCGAGGGCAGCTTCGGCGCCATGCTCAATGCCCAGGTGCAGGGCGACGTCTACGCGGCACGCACGCGCCGCTTCGACACCGCGCTGGACGCCGCGCTGTTCGACCGCAACCTGCCGGTCGAGGTCTACCGGCAGCTCGTCAGCCAGGCCCATGCCGCCCTGCCCACCCTGCACCGCTACCTGCGGCTGCGCCAGCGCATGCTGGGCATCCAGGGCCCGCTGGCCTATCACGACAACTACCCGCCGCTGGTGGCGCGCCCGGCGGGGGAGCACTACGACGTCGAGCGGTCCAAGGCGCTGACCCTGGCCGCCCTGGCGCCGCTGGGCGACGAGTACCTGGGCCCGCTGCGGCGCGGCTTCGACAGCCGCTGGATGCACGTGGCCCCCGGCCCGGGCAAGCAGTCGGGCGCCTACATGAACGGCAGCGCCTACGACGTGCACCCCTATGTGCTGCTGAACCACAACAACGACTACGAGTCGCTCAGCACCTTCGCGCACGAGTGGGGCCATGCCGTGCACACCCTGCTCACCAGCGCCCACCAGCCCTACGAGCAGTCGGACTACTCGACCTTCATCGCCGAGTCGGCCTCCATCGCCAACGAGATGCTGCTCAACGACCACCTGGTCGCCCACGCGCCCAGCCGGGCGCACAAGCTCTACTACCTGTCGCAGGGGCTGGAGGCCATCCGCACCACCTTCTTCCGCCAGGTGCTGTTCGCCGACTTCCAGCTCGCCATGCATGCCGAGGTCGAGCAGGGCCGGCCGCTGTCGGGCCAGCGCCTGAGCAAGATGTACTGCGGCCTGCTCGAGCAGTACTACGGCGCAGCGCAGGGCGTCATGAAGATCGACCCGGCCTACTGCATCGAGTGGGCCTACATCGGCCACTTCTACTACGGCTACTACGTCTACCAGTACGCCACCTCGATGGTCGGCGCGGCCGAGTTCAGCGCCGCCATCGGCCGCGGCGACACGGCGGCGCGCGACCGCTTCATCGCACTGCTCAAGGCGGGCGACTCCGATTACCCGTACCAGCTCTACCGGCAGGCCGGCGTCGACCTGGCCCGGCCAGAGCCCTACCAGGCCCTGATCGCGCGCATGAACCGCCTGCTCGACGAGTTCGAGGCCCTGCAGGCCCGGCCCGCCGAGCGGCAGCGCCCGACCACGCCGCGATGACGACCACCGTGCCCCGCGTGCTCAGCCTCATCGCGCCGATGACGCAGCTGAACACGCCCTATCCGTCGACGGCCTACCTGACCGGCTTCCTGCGCAGCCGCGGCGTGCACGCGGTGCAGGAGGATCTGGCGCTGGCGCTGGCGCTGGCCCTGCTCTCGCGCGCCGGCCTGACGCGTCTGCGCGCCGCCGTGCACGCCCTGCCGGTGGACCAGCGCAGCGAGTTGCTGCAGGGCTTCGACGAACATTTCCACCTCTACGCCCAGACCATCACGCCGACCATCAACTTCCTGCAGGGGCGCGACAGCACGGTGGCGCACCGCATCAACAGCCGCGCCTTCCTGCCCGAGGGCCCACGCTTCGCCAGCCTCGACGCCTACGGCGACCCGGATGACCCCGAGGCGGGTGATCCTCTGGCCTGGGCCTTCGGCGCCCTGGGCGCGCAGGACCGCGCCCGCCATCTGGCCACGCTGTACCTGAACGACCTGGCCGACATCGTGCGCGAGGCCGGCGACGAACGTTTCGCCTTCGTGCGCTATGCCGAGAGCCTGGCGCTGAGCCAGCCCACCTTCGACCCGCTGGCCCAGGCGCTGGCCGCGCCGCTCACCCTGGTGGACGAGCTGCTGCGCGAGCTGACGCTGGCGGCGATCGAGCGCCACGCGCCCACCATCGTGCTGGTGTCGGTGCCTTTTCCCGGCGCGGTGTACGCGGCGCTGCGCATCGCCCAGGCCATCAAGGCGGCGCGGCCGGAGATCGTCACCGTGCTGGGCGGTGGTTACGTGAACACCGAGCTGCGCGACCTGGACGACCCGCGCGTGTTCGCCTACTACGACTACCTCACGCTCGACGCCGGCGAGCGCCCGCTGCTGGCGCTGCTGGAGCATCTGGCGGGCAAACGCTCGGCCACGCGGCTGGTGCGCACCTTCCATCTGGTGAAGCCTGCGGACGCCGGCCCTGACGGACCGTCGGGTGGCGGCGGCGGCAGCGGCACCGTGAAATACACCCACTTCGCCGGTGAGCCGGACGTGCCCTTCGACGAGGTCGGCACACCCACCTGGGACGGCCTGCCGCTGGACCGCTACCTCAGCCTGCTCGACATGCTCAACCCCATGCACCGGCTGTGGAGCGACGGGCGCTGGAACAAGCTCACCGTGGCGCACGGCTGCTACTGGAAGAAGTGCAGCTTCTGCGACGTCGCCAGCGCCGGGACGCTGGTCGACCGCATCGAGGCCATCGTGGCCGAGACCGGGCAGACCGGCTTCCACTTCGTCGACGAAGCCGCACCGCCCAAGAGCCTGAAGGCCCTGGCCGCCGAACTGGAGAAGCGCGGCACCGCCATCAGCTGGTGGGGCAATGTGCGTTTCGAGAAGACCTTCACCCCCGACCTGTGCCAGGCCCTGGCCGACAGCGGCTGCATCGCCATCAGCGGCGGCCTGGAAGTGGCCAGCGACCGCCTGCTCGACCTGATGAAGAAGGGCGTCAGCGTG
>JBJOKY010000493.1:0-3117 GCA_046045865.1 Pseudomonadota bacterium
ACGCGCAGCGCAGCCAGTCGGTCCACCCCGCTCACGCCGGTGAATTCCTGCAGCGAACCGTGGGTTCTGACGCCGTAGCCCAGCCTCTCGCGCCCGATCATCTCGCAGGTGGCGGTCTGGTGGTTGACCTTGCCGATCTGGTTCTCGGTGAAGGGCCAGCGCGTCATGAGCATGAAGTCGTCGCGCCACAGGCTGATCGAGGCGCCCTCGCCGAACTGAGTCACCAGGCGGTGGTAGAGCTCGCTGAACCATTCGATCGACACTGCCACCGCCAGGATGCCGGCCAGACGGCCGTGCACGTCGTACACCGGCTGACTGAGGTGGAACAGCCACATGCCGTTGGCCTTGCTGCGCACCGGCGCACCGGTGTGGTGCGCCAGCAGCGGGCTGGCGCGGTGAACAGCGACGAACTCGCGCTCGCTCAGGTCGACGGGAGGCGCCGGGTGCAGGCGCGTGGAGGCGAGCAGGCGGCCGTCCGGTGTCAGCACCATGGCCGCCGCGATGATGGGGTTGCCCTGGATGCGCTGGGTCATGCCCTCATGCAGGTTCCGGGTGACCGCGAAGCGCTCGAACTCCCCTGCCGTGCGGAAGGCCTGCCCCTTGAACTCCTCGGCAATGCTGTCCATCACCGTGTGGGCCGAGAACATGGTCTGGGCGGCGTGCTCGGCCAGCACGCTGGACAGGTTGGCCAGCTGACCGTTCCATTCGCGCCGGGTGGCGTCGCGCAGCGTGTGGCCGGCGAACAGGCTGATCAGCACGATCAACGCGACGGCGACCGGGCCACACGCCCCTGAAACGACCGCGCCCCTCGACCGCGCACGGGTCGGGGGGCGCCGGATGCAGGACGACAGGCCTGCGGCGGGCCGGCCGCGGATCGGCCCGCGCGGGGCTCACGCCGGGGTGCGGCGGGTCTCGTGGCGCTCCAGCGCGTTGCCCACCGCACGGGTGAGCTTGCCGACGGCACCGTGCATGGCCTGGTGGGCGGTGGCGGCCTGGTCCTTCACGACCACGGGTTCGAGGCCGACGACGCGCGCCTCGAGCGTGCACTGGATCTCGTCGGGCAGCGCCTTGGCGTGTGCGCCGGCGTCGGCCAGGTGGGCTTCGACGCGGGTGACCTGTCCGCCGAAGCGGCCGAGCGCTTCCTTGACGATGGTGTCGAGGTGGTCGGCCATGCCCTGGTTGCCGGCGGTCTGGGTATCGGTATGCAGATGGACTTGCATGATGGGGTTTTTCCTGTAGTTCTCGGGTCGCGGCGCGAACGTGGGCCGGGCTGCGGCGGCATCCGGGGTGGGGCCGGTGGCCGGGGCCCATGATGCTCTTGTGGAGCGGGTGGGGCCGGGGCCTGGGGCTGCCGGGGGTCTGGTTCGTTCGCCCGACGTCTGCAATCTAAGCCCGCGCGCAGCCACGCCCGGGCCGGGTCGAGCAGCTGGCTTGAGCCGCGTCAATGTCCAGCCATGTGCCGGCGGCGACGCCCGGGTCGGCCAGCTGGGGCGAGCCCGGGCTGCGTGGCGCAGCCTGCGCCACCACAATGGCAGCGCCCCACCATCCACACCACGGCCCGCAGCGACACCCATGACCCAGCTGACCGACCTGAACGCCGACGCCCTGTCGCGCGCCATCCACGCCCGCACGGTGTCGTGCCGCGAGATCATGGCCGCCACCCTGGCGCGCATCCACCGCCTCAACCCGGCCCTGAACGCCATCGTCAACCTGGCCGACGACGACACGCTGCTGGCCCAGGCCGACCAGCGCGACGCCGAACTGGCGGCCGGCGCCAGCCGCGGCTGGCTGCACGGCGTGCCCCAGGCGATCAAGGACACGGGCCACGCGGCGGGTTTCCCGACCACCTACGGCTGCGTGCTGCTCAAGGACGCCGTGGCGACCCAGGACTGCGTGATGGCCGCGCGCATGAAGGCCGCCGGCGCCATCGTGATCGGCAAGACCAACATGCCCGAGTTCGGCCTGGGCTCGCACACCTTCAACGACCTGTTCGGCGCCACGCCCAACGCCTGGGACCAGGCGGTGAGCGCGGGCGGCTCCAGCGGCGGCGCCGGTGTGGCGCTGGCGCAGCGCCTGCTGCCGGTGGCCGACGGCTCGGACTTCATGGGCTCGCTGCGCAACCCGGCGGCCTGGGCCAACGTGTTCGGCCTGCGCCCCAGTCAGGGCCGTGTGCCCTTCTGGCCCAGCGGCGACGTCTGGATCGCCCAGCTCGGCACCGAAGGGCCGATGGCGCGCAGCGTCACCGATCTCGCCAGGCTGCTGGCCATCCAGGCCGGGCACGACGCGCGCTCGCCGCTGTCGCTCACCAGCCCGCTGGGCGCGCTGCCGGTGGCCGGCGACGTCACGCCGCTGCGCGACCTGCGCGTGGCCTGGCTGGGCGACCTGGGCGGCCACCTGGCGATGGAGGACGGCCTGCTGGACGCCTGCGAGGCCGGCCTGGCCCGCATGGCCGGCGCCGGCGCGCAGGTCGAGCCGGCGCGCATGGGTTTCGACCTCGACCGCCTGTGGCAGGCCTGGCTGGTCTGGCGACGTGCGCTGGTGGCGCCGCGCGTGGCCGCGCTGCTCGGCCGCCCGGGCGCACGCGACGTCATCAAGCCCGAAGCCTTGTGGGAGCACGACCAGGGTCAGGGTCTGGGCTACATGGATTTCATGAAGGCCAGCGAGGTGCGCACCGCCTTCCACACCCACCTGCTGAGCCTGTTCGAGCGCTTCGACGTGCTGGCCCTGCCGGTGAGCCAGGTCTGGCCCTTCCCGATCGAACAACGCTGGCCGCAGCAGATCGCCGGGCGCACGATGGACACCTACCACCGCTGGATGGAGGTGACGCTGTACGCCACCTTCGCCGGCCTGCCGGGCATCAGCCTGCCGGCGGGCTTCCATGCCAACGGGCGCTGGCCCGCCGGCCTGCAGCTGATCGGCAAGCCGCAGGACGACGCCGGCCTGCTGCGCGTGGCCGCCGCCTACGAGACGCTGGTCGGCGACTGGCTGGCGCGCCGCCCGCCCGAGCCGGTCTGAGCATGGGCAGAGCGCAGCTCGGGCGGCGCTCAGCCCGCCGCCTTGATCAGCCCCAGCACGGCCTTGAAGCGCTCGTGCCCGCAGCTGCGCAGCGCCTCGAAG
>JBJOKY010000494.1:0-3115 GCA_046045865.1 Pseudomonadota bacterium
CCGTAGTTGCACGGATAGTGCATGGCCGTGGTCATGAAGCGGTCGACGAACATGGCGCCGCTTTCCTTGTCGACCTCGTACTTGATCGGGTCGGCGTTCATCGGGATCTCGATGATCACGTTGAACTCTTCAGGGACTTTCTTGCCAGGCGTGACGTTGAACAGGCTCATGGTGTGTGTGGGTTGTGGTCGGACGGAGACAAGGGAATGCCCGGATTCTAGGGTTGGCGTCTTGCGCTCTTCTTGCGCCGCCACCCGGGTACAGCCGACTTGAGCTGCCGCAAGCGAGCAGGCATGAGCGGCGTAGGGGCTTTGCGCATGCTGGAAAACACGGGGCGTGCCGCGTTGCGATCGCTGCATCCATCCCATAGCATGCACTGGCGCTGGCGACGCTGACGCGCCGCCGCCGAGCCTGTGCACGCCGCCACAAGAAGCGGCGTTTTCATGACCGCTGCTGCCTCTGGTACGCCCCTCATCAACCCCGCCTCATCGAGGAAGGAGATCCCACATGTCGATCACTACAGCGCTGGTTGTTGCGCTGCTCTGCGGTCTCGCAGCCGTCGTCTACGGCTTCGTGTCACGCAGCTGGATCCTGGCTCAGGACGCCGGCAATGCCCGCATGCAGGAGATAGCCGCGGCGGTCCAGCAGGGGGCCGCGGCCTATCTGGCACGTCAGTACAAGACCATCGCCATCGTCGGGGTGGTGCTGGCGGTGCTGATCGCCGGCTTCCTGGGCAGCAAGACCGCCATCGGCTTCGTGCTCGGCGCGGTGCTGTCGGGCGCCTGCGGCTTCATCGGCATGAATGTCTCGGTGCGCGCCAACGTGCGCACCGCCCAGGCCGCCACCAAGGGCATCGGCCCGGCGCTGGATGTCGCCTTCCGCGGCGGCGCCATCACCGGCATGCTGGTGGTGGGCCTGGGTCTGCTGGGCGTGACCGGCTTCTTCTACTTCGTGAGCGGCGGCACCAACGTCGAGAGCGAAACGCTCAAGCCGCTGCTGGGCCTGGCCTTCGGCTCCTCGCTGATCTCCATCTTCGCCCGCCTGGGCGGCGGCATCTTCACCAAGGGCGCCGACGTGGGCGCCGACCTGGTGGGCAAGGTCGAGGCCGGCATTCCTGAAGACGACCCGCGCAACCCCGCCGTGATCGCCGACAACGTGGGCGACAACGTGGGCGACTGCGCCGGCATGGCCGCCGACCTGTTCGAGACCTACGCCGTGACGCTGATCGCCGCCATGGCCCTGGGTGCGCTCATGGTCAAGGACGCCGCGCTGGCCGCGGTGGTCTATCCGCTGGCCCTGGGCGGCGTGTCCATCATCGCGTCCATCATCGGCTGCAGCTTCGTCAAGGCCACGCCGGGCATGAAGAACGTGATGCCGGCGCTGTACAAGGGCCTGGTGGTGGCAGGCGTGCTCTCGCTCATCGCCTTCTACTTCGTCACGACGATGATGTTCCCGCAGGCCATCACCCTGGCCGACGGCAAGACCGTCACCGCCATGGGCCTGTTCGGCGCCTGCATCGTCGGCCTGCTGCTGACCGCCGCGATGGTGTGGATCACCGAGTTCTACACCGGCACGCAGTTCAAGCCGGTGCAGCACATCGCCCAGGCCTCGACCACCGGCCATGGCACCAACATCATCGCCGGCCTGGGCGTGTCGATGCGATCGACCGCCTTCCCGGTGATCTTCATCTGCCTGGCGATCTACGCCGCCTACGCCATGGGCGGGCTGTACGGCATCGCCATCGGCGCGACCTCCATGCTCAGCATGGCCGGCATCGTGGTGGCGCTGGACGCCTACGGCCCCATCACCGACAACGCCGGCGGCATCGCCGAGATGGCCGAGCTGCCCGACAGCGTGCGCGACATCACCGACCCGCTGGACGCCGTGGGCAACACCACCAAGGCCGTGACCAAGGGCTACGCCATCGGCTCGGCCGGCCTGGCCGCCCTGGTGCTGTTCGCCGACTACACCCACGCGCTGGAAGCGCGCGGCATGCACCTGTCCTTCGACCTGTCGGATCACAAGGTGATCGTGGGCCTGTTCATCGGCGGCCTCATCCCCTACCTGTTCGGCGCCATGGCCATGGAAGCCGTGGGCCGCGCCGCCGGCGCGGTGGTGGTGGAAGTGCGCAAGCAGTTCAAGGACGGCCAGATCATGGCCGGCCAGCGCAAGCCCGACTACAGCGCCGCGGTCGACATGCTCACCACGGCGGCCATCAAGGAAATGATCGTGCCTTCGCTGCTGCCGGTCATCGCCCCCATCGTGGTCGGCCTGGCGCTGGGCCCGGCGGCCCTGGGCGGCCTCTTGATGGGCACCATCGTCACCGGCCTGTTCGTCGGCATCAGCATGTGCACCGGCGGCGGCGCTTGGGACAACGCCAAGAAGCTGATCGAGGAAGGTTTCACCGACAGCGACGGCGTGCTGCACAAGAAGGGCAGCGAGGCGCACAAGTCGGCCGTCACCGGCGACACCGTGGGCGACCCCTACAAGGACACCGCCGGCCCCGCCGTCAACCCGCTCATCAAGATCATCAACATCGTGGCCCTGCTCATCGTGCCGCTGCTGCCCATGACGGCCAGCACGCAGGCTGCCCATGCCGCTCCGGCGGCCGTGGCGGCCAGCGCCGCACCCGCGGCGGCATCCGCTGCCAGCCAGTAAGACCAAGCGGACCGCCTGGACGATCATGGCGACCGGCCGGGCCCGTCCGGGCCGGTCATTCCGCCTCCTGAAGGCGCCCACCCGGGCGCCTTTCTTTTTTTTCATCGTCGGCAGCACCTCGTGGCCGGCAGGCACGGCCCGGGCGGCAGCCGGCACCGATATCGGCCTGGAGCACGGCGCTGTTCGGGTGATGGCCGGCGCCAGGCACTGGCTACAGTGTCCCGGGACAACCAGGAACCTGCCCATGCCCGCCCTCGCTCACGACATCGACACCGAGCTCGATCAGGCCCGCAGCGAAGGGCCCATGCGCACCATCGTCATCCCGCCCTGCCCCGAACTGCTGGTGCGGCTGCAGGGCGTCATGAGGCAACCCGACCCGGACTGGGCCGAGGTGATGGAGATCGCCGGTGCCGACGTCGCCATGGCCGCCTCGCTGGTGCGCGCCGCCAACAGCCCG
>JBJOKY010000495.1:0-3107 GCA_046045865.1 Pseudomonadota bacterium
CGACCTGGTCCGCCTGCTGCTCCGACGCATCGCCCGGGGTGCTCATGGCGAGCTTGGCCTGCAGGTAGGCCGGTGCGGCGCCGGCCGGTGCCATGGCAGGCTGGCCGGCGCCCGGTGTGGCGGCGGCGGGCGCGCCGCCTGCCTGGCGGGCCAGGGCGCGGCGCTGTGCCGTGGCGGCCGGGCGGGCGGCGCGTGCCACTTCCGGGCGGCGGGTGTTGCTCAGGCTGGCCATGGTGGGTGGGTGTCCTGGTCGATTCAGCCGCCGATCTGGTGCAGCTGGGCCGGCGGCGTGCGGCCGAGCTTGCGGTATTCGTCCACCAGCGCGGCGACCAGCAGGGCCAGTTCGAGCGGTGCGTCGGCCGGGCTGTCGCTCTGCGCCGCGGCGTGCACCACGGCGTTGCGGATGTGGCCGCCGGCCAGGTCGCTGTAGGCGGCCAGCAGCCGGCAGGCCTCGTCGCCCGGCGAACGTGCGCCCAGGTGGGCCAGCCACAGGCGCTGGCGCTCGTCCACGCCCGGCAGGGGGAAATCGATGATGACGTCGAAGCGGCGCGTGAAGGCGCTGTCGAGCCGGCTGCGCGTGTTGGTGGTCAGCACGACCAGGCCGGGGTGGGCCTCGATGCGGGTGAGCAGGTAGTTGGTCATCATGTCGGCGTAGCGCTCGCCCGAGCCTTCGCGCCCGCCACCCGCGCCGTCACCGCTGCGCCGGCCGAACAGGGCGTCGGCCTCGTCGATCAGCAGCATGACGTCCAGCGCCGCGGCCTCGTCGAGCAGGCGGCCGAGGTTCTTCTCGGTCTCGCCGACGTACTTGTTCATCACCGCGGCCAGGTCGACGCGGTACAGCGGCGCGCCCAGCTCCGTGGCCAGGCGGCTGGCGGCCAGCGTCTTGCCGGCGCCGCTGTCGCCCGCGAACAGGGCGCGCACGCCGCTGCCGGTGGCGCTGGCCAGGCCAGGGCCCAGGCCGTGCCACAGCTGTTCGCGCCGGTGGCAGCGCCGCACCAGCTGGTCGAACTGGGCCTGCGTGGGCGCCGGCAGCACCAGGGCCCGGGCCGGCACCTCGCGCGCCAGCGGCTGGGCCAGCTGGGTGAGGCGTTCGGCGCCGTGCTGCAGGCGCGCGCGGCGCAGGCGCTGCAGCGGCGTGACCGCTGCAGCGCCCGGGGCCTGCAGCGCCATGCGGGACGCCAGCGCGGCGATGGTCGGGCCGTCGACCAGCGCGGCGTCGGCCAGCTGCGTGGCCACCGGCTCGGCCGCGCCCGCACCCAGCGCGAGCTGCCAGGCGCGGCGGCGTTCGTCGCGGTCGGGCGGGGGCAGCTCGAGCTCGGCGCAGTCGGCCAGGTCGACCGAACCGTCGCGCCCGGCCAGCAGCACCAGCGGCGCTTGACCGGGGCCTGGCAGCGCGGGCTGGCAGCGTTCGCCCGGGCCCAGGCCGCTGTCCAGCACCGGCAGCCAGCCGGCGTAGCGGCAGGCGGCGGCCAGGGCCGGGTCGGCCTGCCACTGCGCCAGCCGGGCGCCGACGGGCAGCAGACCCAGCTCGGCGGCCAGCGCCGCGGCAACGGCCTGGCCGTGGTGGCGCGCGCCGCGCAGCACCAGCACACGCAGCCGCCCGGCGCGCAGGGGCGCCAGCAGCGCCTGCAGCACGGCGGGGGAGGTCGTGCTCCGGTCTCCGCTCCCGCTCCCGCTCCCGCCTCCGCTACCGCCGCCGGCATCGCCGATACCGAGACCGCCTGCCGCACCCAGCAGCGGCAGCTCGGCCCAGGGCCGGCGGTCGCCGCACAGCAGCGCCCACAGGCGCGCCGGTACCTGCAGGCAGGCCTGGGGCAGGGGGCAGGCACCGGCGTCTGCGTCGGCGCAGGCCGGGTCGGCCAGCAGCCGTGCCAGGCCCTGGCGTACCAGGCTGTGCTGCGGCCAGGCCAGGGGCGTCAGCTCGGCGTCGAAGAGCGCACCCGCCAGGGTGGCCAGCAGGTGCAGCGTGGGGCGCTGGCCACCGCCGGGGGCCTGCAGGCCGGCCACGACCAGGCCCAGCGCGTGGCTGGCCTCGCATTCGCCGGCCAGGGCCAGGGCGTACCACTCGTGCAGCTGCAGCTGGTGGTCGTGCAGCAGCCGGCCCCAGGGCCCGCCCAGGGCCGGCGCCAGGCGGGCCAGCGTGGTGCAGGCGCCGGCCCAGTCGTCGGGCGCGCTGCCGAGCAGCTGGTACAGGTCGCCCGCCTCGGCCAGCAAGTGGTCGACCAGCGGCGTGTGCCGCCCCGGCAGCTGCCGGGCGAAGCGCGCCAGGCCGGCGGCGACCAGGGCGCGATTGAGCAAGGCGCTGCTGTGCAGGGGCAGGGGCGCGTTCATGGCGGCGTGGGTTCGATGGATGACGACGCGCCGACCCCAGGCGCACCGGCCGGTTGATGCGACGCACGGTCGGCGGGCGGCCCGTCGCGCGGCGCCAGCGCGCCGCCGTAGTGCAGGTGCACGACGCGGCCCAGCCAGGGCAGCCAGCCGGGGTCGATGTCCAGGCCGCAGCGGCGCAAGGCCAGGCTGACATCGTTGCTGCGCAGGTGCACATCCACGTGGCTGCGCGTGGCAACGACGTGCGCCGGGCGCGCCCAGGTCGCCGGGTCGTGCCACAGCGCCGGGCCGACGCGGGCGCGTGCCAGGGCCAGCACCTGCGCCTCGCCCGGCAGGGCGGGAAAGGCAGGCAGGTGGTCCAGCCCGGCGGCGTTGCCCGGCGCGCCCTGCAGGCCTGGCCCGTCCAGTCCGTCCAGTCTGGCTTGTGCGGCCAGGAAGCGGCGCAGCGCGGCGTCGAACGGAACCCCCGCCAGCAGTCCCAGCCGGCCCAGCCAGCGCCAGCCGCAGCCCGGCATCGCCCAGGCCGGCTCGCTGGCCGACGCCAGGTCGCTGCCTGGTGCGCCCGGCCCGGCCATCAGCAGGGCCTGCACGCCGCGCAGCTTCAGGATGTTGAGCAGGTAGAACAGGCCGCCGCCGGTGGTCACGAAGTCGTGCGTGCCGGCGAGTCCGGCACGGGCCGGACTGGCTGGCGCGTCGGCGGGGTCGGCCGCGGCTGCGTGGGGACGGCTCGTGGTGTCGGCGCCAGTGCCGGCCGGCGGCCTGGCTGCTGTGGGCCCGGG
>JBJOKY010000496.1:0-3103 GCA_046045865.1 Pseudomonadota bacterium
CGACGCCACCCTGGTCGCCATCGCCGAACACGGCCTGGTGCCCAGCGTGCAGGCCGCGCGCATGACCCTGGCCGCCGCGCCGGACGCGCTGCAGGGCGCGGTGGCGGCCGGCATCCTGGGCTGCGGCTCGGTCATCCTGGGCGCGTCCGAGACGGCCGGGCGGCTGTTCGACCGCATCGACCGGCTGGCACGCGAGCAGGGCCTGAGCCTGCAGGCCGCCGCCACCCAGGTGGTGCAGGCGCTGCGCGCCCAGGGCCAGGCCATCCCCGGCTACGGCCACCCGCTGCACAAGGCACGCGACCCGCGCGTGGCGCGGCTGTTCGAGGTGGCTGCCCAGGCCGGCACGCCAGGACGCTACGTCGCCATCGCCGAGGCGGTGGAGGCGGTGCTGCCCGGCCTCACCGGCCGCGACCTGCGCCTGAACGTCTCGGCCGCCATCCCGGCCGTGCTGCTGGACGTGGGATTTCCGCTCGACGCACTCAAGGGCGTGCCCATCCTGGCACGCACCGCCGGGCTGATCGGCCACCTGACCGAGGAGCTGGCGCGCCCCATCGGCTTCGCCCTGTCCTACCAGGCCACGCGCGAGCAGCGCTACACCGGCGAGCTGCCCGAGGGCTGGGCGCCCAAGCCTGGCCACTGACGCCTGACATCCATCCAGAAGGAACACGACATGACCGTGATGCTGGCCGCCGACGTGCTGCACCGCTACGGCGGCGCGGCGCACACCATCGTCGAGCTGGTGGACCGCCGCGCCGCGGTGGTGCCGCAGGCCGCGGCGGTGGAATTCGAGCAGCGCGCCTGGACCTATGCCCAGCTGGTGGCCGGCCGCGACGCCCTGGCCGCCCGGCTGGCCGTGGCCGGCGTGCTGCCGGGCGACCGGGTGGCGCATGTGGAGGTCAACTCCGACATCGCCGTGCTGCTCTTCCTGGCCACCACCGCCCTGGGCGCCATCTTCGTGCCCATGAACCCGGCGCTGACCGACGACGACCTGGCCTACCAGCTCGGCCACTGCGGCGCCCGGCTGATGGTGAGCGCGGCGGGCGAGGCGGCGCGCTTCGATGCCCTGCTCGCCACGTACCGGCTCGACATCGCCCGCCTGGCGCTGGAGGATCTGGGCAGCAGCGCACCCGACAGCGCCGCTGCCCTGGCGCAGCTGCAGGCCGGCGCGGGCAGCGCCGCACCGTCCGCCGCAACGCTGACGGCCGAGACGCCCGCGGTGGTGATCTACACCTCCGGCACCACCGGGCGGCCCAAGGGTGTGCTGCACAGCCACGCCAACTACGTGCTCAGCGCCGAGGCCTTCGTCGGCCGGCTCGACCTGCAGCCCGACGAGCGGCTGCTCACCGTCTTCCCGCTCTTCCACATCAACGCGCTGTTCTATTCGCTGGGCGGCGCGCTGGCCTGCGGCGGCGCCTTCATCACGGCGCGGCGTTTCTCGGCCTCGACCTTCTGGGCGCTGGCGGTGAAGACGCGTGCGACCGAGCTGAATATCCTGGCCTCGCTGGCCAAGATCCTGGCGGTGCGCCCGCGCAGCGAGTTCGACCCGCGCCACCAGATCCGCCTCATCTACGGCGGCCCCATCACGGCCGACATGTTCGAGGTCTACCGCAACGACTTCCACGTGCCCGTGCTGCTGGAGGGCTACGGCATGTCCGAGATCCCGGCCGCCGCCTGCAACCCGCTGCACGGCGAGCAGAAGGTCGGCAGCTTCGGCCTGGCCGGCACGCACCCGCTGGTCGACGGCCCCTTCGTGCGCATGCGCGTGTGCGACGACACCGGCGCCGAGCTGCCCGCCGACAGCATCGGCGAGCTGCAGGTGCGCACGCCGGCCATGTTCCTGGGCTACCTGAACGACCCGCAACAGACGCGCGAATCCTTCGTCGACGGCTGGTTCCGCACCGGCGATCTGGTACGGCGCGACGCCCAGGGCTACCTCACCTTCGTCGCCCGGCAGAAGGACATCATCCGCCGCCACGGCGAGAACATCTCCGGCGCCGAGCTCGACCGCGTGGTCGAGAGCCACCCCCTGGTGGCCCAGGCCGCGGCCATCGCCGTGCCCTCCGAACTGGGCGAGGACGAGGTGCTGATCGCCATCGTCAAGGCGCCTCAGGCCGATGCGCTCACGCTCGACGACATCGCCGCCTGGTGCCGCGAACGCCTGGCGGCGGTGAAACGGCCGCGCTACCTCGTCTTCGTCGACGCCCTGCCGCAGACACCCACGCAGCGCGTGGCCAAGCACGTGCTGCGCAAGGACGCCACGCTGCTGGCGCGGGCACGCGACATGCGGTGAGGCACGCGCCTGCCGCCGCCCGCCTCGCGAACCGGATCCCACCACGATGTACACCGTCGGTCGCAGCTATCGCATCTGCACGACCACCTTGCCCCTGGCGCGACCCTGGGCCAGGTAGGCCAGCGCCTGCATGGCCTGCTCAAAGGGGAACACCTGGTCGATCACGGGCCGGATGCGCCCCTCCTCGACCAGCTTGCCGATCTGCTCAAGTTGGTCCCCGTCCGGGCGGGCAAAGAGGAAGGCGTAGTCGATGTCGCGCTTCTTCGCCATGCGCATGATCCTGCGGCTCATCAGCGCGAACACGACGGTCAGGATGACATTGAGCCGGCGGGCACGGGCGAACGCCACGTCCAGGGGCCCGACCAGGGAGACGATCTTGCCGTGCGGCTTGAGGATGCCGATGGCCTTCTCGATCGAGTCGCCCCGCACGGTGCCCAGCACCGCGTCGTAGCCGCGCAGCACGGTCTCGAACGCCTGCTGCTTGTAGTCGACCACCTCGTCGGCGCCCAGGCTGCGCACCAGGTCGACGTTGCCGGTGCTGGTGGTCGTGCCGACCGTGGCGCCCATGTGCTTGGCCAACTGGATGGCGAAGGTGCCGATGCCGCCGGACCCCGCCGGGATGAAGACCTTCTGGCCCGACTGGAGCTTGAAGCGCTCCTTGAGCGCCTGCCACGACGTGAGCCCGACCATCGGTATCGACGCTGCCTGCACGTGGTCGAGATGGGCCGACCGGCGGAGGCGCCGTCGTGAGACTCCTGTTCCTCAACGAACTCTCCGATCCGCGCATCGGTTCGTCGGTGCGGCAGATGTACC
>JBJOKY010000141.1:0-10409 GCA_046045865.1 Pseudomonadota bacterium
AGCCTCGACCCAACCTTCAACGCCAACTCCGAACCCGCGTAGGCCTGCCTCAGCACACCACCGGCAATCATGCAAGGATGGTGTTCGCGAGACGCTTACCGCTTTCCAGCAGGTGCTCGCTCAGTGTGTTGCAGTCGACCGTGACGAAGGGATGGTCCTGGCGCAGGCTGTTGTGGTGCACGGCGCGCGCGATCATCTCCTTGCCCGTGCCGCTCTCGCCCGTCACCAGCACCGTGCTGTGGGTCGGCGCGCACTGGGTGATGAGACGGAACACCGCCTGCATGGCCGGCCCGCCGCCGATGATGTTCTCGAAGCGGTAGCGCGCCTGTGCGTCCGACTTGAGCTGCTTGTTCTCGCTCAGCAGGCGGCGGCGCTCCAGCGCGCGCTGCACCACATGGGCCAGCTCGTCCGGGTCGAAGGGCTTGGGCAGGTAGTCGAAGGCGCCCAGCTTCATGGCCTTCACCGCCGTCTGCACCTGCGACAGGCCGGTGACCATGATGACCTCGACCTCGGGGTGGGCCTCCTTCACGCGCTGCAGCACCTCCAGGCCGTCCATGCCGGGCATCATGATGTCGAGCACGACCACGTCGTAGCGCTGCTGCTCGATCTGGCGCAGCGCCTCGGGCCCGCTGCGCGCGGCATCGACCGTGACGCCGCCCGCCCCCGCCGCGCCCAGGTCGGCACCGGCCAGGATGCGCCTGCAGCTGCGGATGACGATCTCCTCGTCGTCGACGATCAGGCAACGCACGCTCATGTCACCGGTCTCGCTGGATTCGTGCCATCGGTCGCGGCGTCGCCGGCATCGGCCGGCCCGTGCAACGGCAGGCGCACGACGAAGGTCGTGCCCTCGCCCACCACGCTCTCGACCTGGATGCTGCCGCCGTGCGCCTTGACGATGCCGTAGCTCACCGACAGGCCCAGGCCGGTGCCCTTGCCCACCTCCTTGGAGGTGAAGAAGGGGTCGAAGATGCGCTGCAGGTTGGCTTCGGGGATGCCGCAGCCGCTGTCGGCCACGGCGATCTCCACACCCGGCCCGACGTCGTCCGGCCCGCTCAGGGGCCGCGTGCTCACCCGCACCTGGCCGGCGCCCTCGATGGCCTGGGTGGCGTTGACGACGATGTTGAGCACCACCTGCTTGATCAGGTCGGGGTCGCACCAGACCGGCGGCAGCGCGGGGTCGAGCTCGGTGGTGATGCGCACGTCGTGCAGCGTGGCCGGGCGGTCGACGAAGCGCACCACGTCACCCACCAGGGCGTTGAGGTCGACGTCGCCCTGGCTGGGCACCTTCTCGCGCGCGAAGTCGAGCAGGCGCCGGATGATGCTGGCGCAGCGGCGCGTCTCGGCGATGACGAGATCCAGGTCCTCGGCGTCCTCGCTGCCGTCGGCCATCTTGCGGCGCAGCAGCGAGGTGAAGGTCAGCACGCCGGTGAGCGGGTTGTTGAGCTCGTGCGCGATGCCCGAGGCGAGCAGGCCGATAGCGGCCAGCTTCTCGCCCTGCACCACCTCGGCGCGCGCCTTCATCAGCGCAGCGCTGCGTTCGGCCACCTTGTGCTCCAGCGTCGCCACCAGCTCCTGCAGTTCGTGCATCGAGGCCTGCAGCGCCGCCCCCATGTGGTTGAACGAGGTGGCGGCGCGGCCGAACTCGTCGCTGCTGCGCACCGGCAGGCGGTGCCCCAGGTCGCCGTCGGCGATGCGCCGGGCGCCGCGGTCCAGGTCGCCCAGCGGCACGTAGATCAGCCGCTTCATCATCCCGGCCACGCCGCCGGCCACCACCAGCACGATCAGCGCCGACACGCCGTAGACATAGGCGGCGGTGGCGCGCAGCGTGTGGTCGACCTCGTCGAGCGAATAGGCGATGTCGACCACGCCCAGCACCGACTGGCTGGCCGGGTGCTCGTGGCAGGCGGCGTTGGCGCAGCCGGGCTCGTTGCGGATGGGCTCCATGGCCGCCAGCAGCCGCCGGCCGTCGGTGCCGGTGTAGATGCGCCAGCGCTGGTCGTCGGCCACGCGCTGCAGCGGCCGGCCGGACTGGTGGCAGCGCACGCAGGGCTCGTCGTGCTGCTCGACCGACCAGCCGGTCTCGCTGCGCTTGTTGGAATGGATGATGGTGCCGTCCTTGGTCAGCACGCGCACGCGCTCGATGCCGGCCTGGCGGCCGATGTCCTCGACGATCTTCTCGGCCAGCTCGCGCTCGTTGATCATCATGGCGTAGCGGGTGCTCTTGACGATGAGCTCGGCCACCTGGGTGACGTGGCGCGTGACCTCGGCCTGCAGGTGCTCCTGCTGGTGCTGCACGATCAGCCACGGCAGCAGCGCCACCACCGGCGACAGGGCCAGGATCAGGAACAGGCTGACCTTGAAGCGGAGCTGGGTGCGGAACATGGGCGGCGGGGCGGCGTCGCCCCGTGACGCCGGACGGCGGCAGGGGCCGGGCCCACTCTAGGTCCAGGTGCAGGGCGCGACCATGGCGCAGGTCAAGTTGGGCCACTTGCGTGCCGGCCGGGCACGGCACCACGGGCCAGGACTCGCCCGGCCCCGTGCTCAGACCGCAGCCAGCACCTCGAGGATGGCCGCGCCGTAGGCCTCCAGCTTCTTGGCGCCCACGCCGCTGATCTCGCCGAGCTCGGCCAGCGAACCAGGCTGGCGCGCCGCCATCTCGGCCAGCGTGGCGTCGTGGAAGATGACGTAGGCCGGAAAGCCGTGTTCGCGCGCGACCTCTGCGCGCCAGGCGCGCAGCGCCAGGTAGCGCTGCTCGCCGGCCGCCCCCAGCTCGATGGGTGGTGCGGCCGCCTTGCCGGCCTTGCCGCCCGCAGTGCCGCTCTTGAGGCGGCTGCGGCTCCTGGCGCTGCTCCTGGCCTCGGCCGGCCTGCGCATCAGCACGCCCTGCTCGCCCTTGAGCACGGCGCGCGCGCTGTCGGTCAGCGCCAGGGTGTTGTATTCGCCTTCGGCCATCACATGGCCCTGGGCGACCAGCTGGCGCAGCACGGCGCGCCAGTGCGCCTCGTCCAGGTCGGCACCGCAGCCGAAGGTCGACAGGCTGGCGTGGCCGTACTGCGTCACCTTGTCGGTGAGCTTGCCGCGCAGCACGTCGATCAGGTGGCCGGCGCCGAAGCTGCGCGCGCCGCGGTTTTGAAGACCGTGCTGCGTGAAGCGGTAGATGCAGCTCAGCAGCTTGCGCGCCGGCTCGGTCGCGTCCCACAGCGCCGGCGGGTTCAGGCAGTTGTCGCACAGGTTCTGCGGCGGCGCGCAAGGGGCGCCGGTTTCGCCGAAATAGGCCAGCAGGCGCACGCGCCGGCAGTCGGCCGCCTCGGCCAGGCTGAGCAGGGCCTCCAGCTTGCCGCGCTGCACGCGCTTGAACTCGTCGCCGGCCGGGCTCTCGTCGATCATGCGGCGCTGGTTCACCACGTCGGCCAGGCCGTAGGCCATCCAGGCGTCGGCATCCAGGCCGTCGCGACCGGCGCGGCCGGTCTCCTGATAGTAGGCCTCGATGTTCTTGGGCAGGTCGAGGTGGGCGACAAAACGCACGTCAGGCTTGTCGATGCCCATGCCGAAGGCGACGGTGGCGACCATCACCAGCCCTTCCTCGCGCAGGAAGCGGTCCTGATGGCGGCGGCGCTGGTCGGCCTCCAGCCCGGCGTGATAGGCCAGCGCCGGGATGCCCTCGCCGCTCAGCCAGGCGGCCGTCTCGTCGACCTTCCTGCGGCTCTGGCAGTAGACGATGCCGCTGTTCATCGATCCATCCGGGCCCTCGTGTTCGTCGCGCAGGAAGCGCAGCAGCTGGGCGCGCGGGTTGTCCTTCTCGACCACCGCGTACTTGATGTTCGGGCGGTCGAAGCTGGAGATGAAGACACGCGCGTCCTGCAACTGCAGCCGCTCGATGATGTCGGCGCGCGTGTGATCGTCCGCCGTGGCGGTGAGCGCCACCCGCGGCACGCCGGGGAACTGCTCGTGCAGCAGGCCGAGCTGCAGATACTCCTCGCGGAAATCGTGGCCCCACTGGCTGACGCAATGCGCCTCGTCGATGGCGAACAGGCTGAGCAGCCCGCGCTCGTGCAGCGAGGCCAGCATGGCCAGGAAACGCACATTCGTCACCCGCTCGGGCGCGGCGTAGAGCAGCACCAGGTGGCCGGACTTCAGCTCGCGCTCGACGCGCTGGGCCTCCTCGCTCGTCAGGCTGGAGTTGAGGAAGGCGGCGTGCACGCCGGCTTCCTCCAGCGCGCCGACCTGGTCGTGCATCAGCGCGATGAGCGGGCTGACGACGAGGACCACGCCCTGCTGGCGGCGATGCCGCAGGATGGCCGGCACCTGGTAGCACAGACTCTTGCCGCCGCCGGTGGGCATGAGCACCAGGGCGTCGCCGCCGCCGGACACGTGCTCGACGATGCCCTCCTGCGCGCCGCGGAAGGCGCTGTAGCCGAACACCTCGGACAGGATGGCGCGGGCGTCTGCCACGAGGTCGGACACCGGGGTTTGCGAACGGGAGGAGGAATGCGGCGCGCGCGCCTGGGCCGGGATCGTCATGCTGGCGCGATGGTAACGAGCAGGCCACGTGCGGGACGCCCACAGCACGCCACATCGATCAAACCCGCGCATGGCGGGGCCCCGAGCGCGCAGATCGCCATCGCCGTGGCCGGGACCATGCTGCACAATTCCTCGCTTGATTCCGCGTTGGCCAGCGTGCCGCCGCAATCCCTTCGCTTTCTCCTTCTTTCTTCTTCATGCGCCTGAGGCCCTGCGGGGCCGCAGGCCGAGAGGTAATCATGGCCTCGGTCAACAAAGTCATCATCATCGGCAACCTCGGGCGCGACCCCGAGGTGCGCTACACACCCAACGGCGCGGCCATCTGCAACGTCTCCATCGCCACCACGCGCAACTGGAAGAGCAAGGACAGCGGCGAGCGCCAGGAGGAGACCGAATGGCACCGCGTCGTCTTCTACGACCGCCTGGCCGAGATCGCGGGTGAATACCTCAAGAAGGGCCGCCCGGTCTACGTCGAGGGCCGCCTGAAGACCCGCAAGTGGCAGGACAAGGAAGGCAAGGACAACTACACCACCGAGATCATCGCCGACCAGATGCAGCTGCTGGGCGGGCGCGAAGGTGGTGGCGGCGGCCACGAAGGCGGCGGCGAGGAAGGCGGCGGCTACGGTGGCGGTGGCGGCGGGCGGGCATCCTATGGTGGCGGGCGGGACAACCGCGCCGAACCCGAAGCCCGTGCCCCGCAGCGCCCTGCGCCACAGCGCCCCGCACCGGCGCCGGCACCGAAGTCGGCCACCGGCTTCGACGACATGGACGACGACATCCCCTTCTGACCGGCACGGCCATGCCGGGTGCGGGCATGTCGGGGGCAGCAAGTCGCGCAGTTTTTCGGCATCTGATGCTGCGATTGCGTACGCGCGGATGCTGCACCGCACACAAGAACTAGGGAAAACCCTAGACTCGCTGCATGAACAACCCGCCCCTGCCCGACCCGATGCAGCCGGTTCACCCCGGCGCCACCCCGGCCGCCAGCCGCGCCCGACACCCGGCGGCCGGCCGTGCCCGGCGGCGGGAGTGGCTCTGGACCTGGGTGCCCATCCGGGTGCTGAAGGAGCGCCACCGCGAGCGCATCGCGCTGCACCTGCTGGGCCTGTCCGAACGCGACCGCTACCTGCGCTTCGGCTATCCGGCCAGCGACGAACGCATCCGTCACTACGTCAGCGAGCTTGACTTCAGGCGCGACGAGCTGTTCGGCATCTTCAACCGCCGGCTCGAGCTGGTCGCCATGACCCACCTGGCCTACACCGACGGCCAGACGCTCACCGGCGTCGAGGGCGACCACAGCCCGATGGCCGAGTTTGCCGTCAGCGTCGCCACCATCGCGCGTGGTCGCGGCTACGGCGGCCGGCTGTTCGCTCACGCCGGCATGCATGCGCGCAACCGTCAGGTCGACCGGCTGTTCATCCATGCCCTGAGCGAGAACACCCCCATGCTGCGCATCGCCAAGCGTGCCGGCGCCACGGTGGTGCGCGACGGCGGCGAATCGGAAGCCTGGCTCAAGCTGCCGAGCGGCAACTTCGCCAGCCAGATGGAGGAGCTGATCTCCTCGCAGGCTGCCGAGATCAACTACGGCATCAAGCGCCAGGGCGTGCGCCTGGGTCGCCTGGCCGACCTCATCGTCGAACTGCGCCGGCGCATCGGCGCGCTGCGCCGCATCGCCTCGCAGTAGGCACTGGGGCCCCCAGGGGCGCAGGCAGGTCGGGCCACCTGACATCGCAGGCGCTCGCCCGATTGATCGATTCCAGCACGAACACCCCCCAGGCGGCGGGCGGCGCAGCAACCTGCGTCGGTACACAACTCCTTACACTCCTGGGCAGATGCAGACCAGCCCGGCGCCACGCCGGGCCCGCCGCATCCGGCTCGCCATCGGGCGCTGCCGCGACTCCTGTGGTCACGCACCGCCCCTCATGACGAACACTGCCTGGATATTCGCGGCCGCCCTGGCCTGCGGCCTGATCGGCCTGGCCCTGAGCCTGGTCTGGCGCGGCGCCACCATGACGCGGCGCGGCGTCGACCTGCCGGACGACTGGCCGCTGGCCCAGCGCCCGCTCTTCACCCTGCCGGAACGCGAGATGTACTGCCGTCTGCGCTCGGCGCTGCCGCACCACATCGTGCTGGCCAAGGTGCCGCTGGTGCGCTTCTCGCAACCGCTGGACCACAAGGAGCAGGCCTACTGGTTCAACCTGCTCGGCCCGCTGCATGTGAGCTTCATCGTCTGCGCCGACAACGGTCGCGTGCTCGCGGCCGTGGACGTGGAGCGCCACGACCGCAATTCCTCGCGCCGTGCCACGACCATCAAGCAAGCGGTGCTGGCGACCTGCCGGATCCGTTACCTGAAGTGCCACGAGGACCAGCTCGCCACGCCGGCCGAGCTGCAGCTGCTGGTGCCGCCCCAGGCCGACCACGGCCGCAGCGCACCGCCGCGCGCCGCCAGCACCGCGCGCGACAGCCGCGCCACCCTGGCGCACGCCGTGCGCGCACGCCGCGGCGAACACCATGTGCAGTGGTACGAGTCGGGCTACAACCACGACTCCTTCTTCGCGCCGGACTCGCTGGGCGAGTCCAGCCGCGACCATGGTGGCGCAGGCGGGCATCTCGGCCCAGCACCGGTGCACACGGATCTGGACGAGGACGAGGCCATGCGGCCCGATCCCGGTACCGGTGTCGGCAACTGGCAGATCCCGGACCAGCACCGCCAGCAGCCGCCGGTCGGGCGCCATGCGGCCTTCGTCTTCGACGAGCAGCAACTGGCCTACCGGCGGCGCTGAGCCGGCACACAGCCGACGCGGAACCGGCGCCCGCCGCCCGCGCCGATCACCCGGCCGACATCAGGCGCCCGAGCGTGACCGGGGCCACGGCGCAGGCATCGCATACGATGCACCATGAGCAGCAGCACCGCCCCCACCCAGCCCCGCCCCTATGACGGGCTGACGCCGCACGAGGTGCTGGACGCCCTGGATGCCGCCGGCCTGCGCGGCGACGGCCGCATCCTGCAGCTCAACTCCTACGAGAACCGGGTCTTCCAGGTCACGCTGGAGGACGGCCAGGTCATCGTCGCCAAGTTCTACCGCGACCAGCGCTGGAGCGACGCCCAGATCCTGGAGGAACACGCCTACGCGCTGGAGCTGGCCGGGGCCGAGGTGCCGGCCGTGGCGCCGCTCACCCTGCAGGCCGATGCCGGCGTGGCCGAGCTGGCGCAGCTGGCCGGCAGCCCGCCCAGCCTGGCGCAGTGGCGCGCCTGGCGCTACGCCGCCAGCCCGCGCTGTGGCGGACGCGCGCCCGAGCTGGAACAACCGGCGACGCTGGAATGGCTGGGACGCTTCCTGGCCCGGCTGCACCTGGTCGGCGCGCACAGGCCCTTCGCCCACCGTCTGACGCTGGACGGCAGCGCCGCCGCGCGCGCCTCGGTCGCCTGGCTGGGCGAGATGGGCGACCTGCCACCGTCGGCCGTGGACGCCTGGCGCGACGCCGCGCTGCGCGCCCTGGACGGCGTGGACACGGCTTTCCAGCAGCACGGCCCGCTCACCCTGCTGCGCCTGCACGGCGACTGCCACGTCGGCAACATCCTGTGGACACCCGCCGGCCCGCACTTCGTCGACCTGGACGACGCCGTCAACGGTCCGGCCGTGCAGGACCTGTGGATGCTGCTGGGCGGCGACCGCCACGAGATGCAGGCCCAGCTCGGCGCCCTGCTGGACGGCTACGAGAGCCTGCGCGACTTCGACCGCCGCGAGCTGGCGCTGATCGAGCCGCTGCGCACGCTGCGCATCATCCAGCACAGCGCCTGGATCGCCCGGCGCTGGGCCGACCCGGCCTTCCCGATCGCGTTTCCGTCCTTCGAGAGCCCGTCCTACTGGACGCAGCAGACCACGCTGCTGCGCGAGCAGGTGCAGGCCATGCAGGAGCGGCCGCTGGTGGCCTGAGGCCGCCGGCCGCCCGGCAGACCGACCGAGGTTCAGCCCAGGATGAGCGCCTGGATGCGCCGCACATGGGCGGCCGGGTCGTCGAGCTGGCCACCTTCGGCCAGCAGGGCGTTGTCGAACAGCACCTGGGCCAGGTCGTCGAACCTGGCCTCGCCCTCGGCGATGGCGGCCAGCTTCTTCACCAGGGCGTGTTCGGCGTTCACCTCCAGCACCGGCTGGCTGGCCGGCGCGCTCTGGCCGGCCTGCTTGAGCAGACGCGCCAGGTGGCCGCTCATGTCACCTTCCTCGGACACCAGGCAGGCGGGCGAGTCGACCAGGCGGGTGGTGACACGCACGTCCTTGGCGCGGCCGGCCAGCGCGGTCTTGATGCGCTCCAGCGTGGGCTTGAAGCTCTCGGCCGCAGCCTCGGCCTGCTTCTTCTCTTCCTCGTCCTGCAGCGTGCCCAGGTCGACCGCGCCCTTGGCCACGCTCTGCAGCGACTTGCCGTCGAACTCGTGCAGATGCGAGAGCATCCACTCGTCCACCCGGTCGGTGAAGAGCAGCACCTCGATGCCCTTCTTCTTGAAGATCTCCAGCTGCGGGCTGTTCTTGGCCGCGGCCAGGGTGTCGGCGGTGATGTAGTAGATGGCCTCCTGGCCTTCCTTCATGCGGCCCACGTAGTCGGTGAAGCTCACGCCCTCGTCGGCGTGGGTGGAGGCAAACCGCAGCAGCTTGGCCAGGCGCTCCTGGTTGGCATGGTCCTCGCCGACGCCTTCCTTCAGCACCGCGCCGAACTCCTTCCAGAAGGCGGCGTATTTGGCCTTGTCGTCGGCGGCGGTCTGCTCGTCCGTGCTGTCGGCCAGGCTTTCGAGCATGGAGAGCACGCGCTTGGTCGAGCCCTCGCGGATGGCCTTCACGTCACGGCTCTCCTGCAGCAGCTCGCGGCTGACGTTGAGCGGCAGGTCGGCCGAGTCGATCACGCCCTTGACGAAGCGCAGGTAGACCGGCATCAGCGCCTCGGCGTCGTCCATGATGAAGACGCGCTTGACGTAGAGCTTCACGCCGCCGCGCTTGTCGCGGTTCCACAGGTCGTAGGGCGCCTTGGCCGGGATGTAGAGCAGCTGCGTGTATTCGCTGCGGCCTTCCACGCGGTTGTGGGTGTAGGCCAGCGGCGCCGTGGTGTCGTAGGTGAGCTGCTCGTAGAAGGCCTTGTATTCGGCATCGGTGATGTCGCTCTTGCTGCGGGTCCACAAGGCGGCGGCCTTGTTGACCGTCTCCCACTCGTCCTGCAGCACGTAGTCGCTCTTCTCGGCGTCCCAGGTCTCCTTGCGCATGAGCACGGGCAGGGAGAGGTGATCCGAATATTTGCTGATGGTGGACTTGATCTTCCAGCGGCTCAGCCATTCGTCCTCACCCTCGCGCAGGTGCAGGATGACGTCGGTGCCGCGGCTCTCGCGGGTGATGGTCTCGACCTCGAAGTCGCCCGTGCCTTCGCTGCTCCAGCGCACGCCCTGCTCGATGGGCTGGCCGGCGCGGCGGCTTTCCACCGTGATGCGGTCGGCCACGATGTAGCCCGAATAGAAGCCCACGCCGAACTGGCCGATGAGGTTGGCGTCCTTGGCCTTGTCCTCACCCTGGAGCTTGGTCATGAACTCCTTGGTGCCGCTCTTGGCGATGGTACCCAGGTGGTCGATCGCCTCCTGGGCCGACAGGCCGATGCCGTTGTCGCTGATGACGATGCGGCGCGCCGCCTTGTCGAAGCTGACCCGCACCTCGAGATTGGGCTGGTCCTCGAAAAGGGCGGCGTTGTTCAGGGCCTCGAAGCGCAGCTTGTCGCAGGCGTCCGAAGCATTGGAGACCAGCTCGCGCAGGAAGATCTCCTTGTTGGAATAAAGCGAATGTGTCACGAGATGCAGCAGCTGCTTCACCTCGGCCTGGAAGGACAGGGTCTGTTTTTCCATGGGTCGTCTC
>JBJOKY010000016.1:0-24026 GCA_046045865.1 Pseudomonadota bacterium
TTCCAATCGAATAGGTCTTCCATCTGTTTTGGGCCGAATTGCTGATGCGGACGAATGACCCTCGCAGGCCAGTGCGAGCAATCTTCGCTGGATCCTTGAATTCGCTAAAATAGTTGATGCCCATGTCTTTGAATCAGTTAGGAAAGTTGGTGTTAGTGGGTTTTAAAGAAGACATTCAAACACATGAAAGACACGGATCGCAATTGAGGCATTGGCAATCTCATTCGGGTACCTCAAAATCGAGCACCCGGCAAACGCAATCGACCTGGCTCGCCACCTCAATCGCGCCGCAGGTCATGGACGTTAGCGGCGCTGGAGATGACGCCTGCCATGCAACTCCCATGAACAGGCGCCAGATATTAGGCGAGTCGATCCCGGCCTGTCTGCAGGATTGATGACAAGAATTCCACGGTTTGACTGCGCGAAAACATGGCAGTGCTCGCAACGCATGGGCGGCAGGTATTGCACCCGACCGTGCAGGCCATCACGGCGCAGCCATCGACCAGTCATGCCGATGTGCGCGGCATACCGTCCATCCCACGGTCAAGGGGTAATCCATGGAAATCATCATGCCGATGTCGCAGCGCCGTGAATAGTTGACATGAATAACGCCTGACGGCACCTCCGGCCATTTCAGGATGCAGTCATGGAGCAACGGATGCAAACTGTTACGCGGACGGCACCGGGGTAATCCATGCAGAATTTCTCACACCGGCAAATCAGCCGCCAGATACACCTTCAAACCTGCAGGAAAAGCCCTACAGAATCATGGCTCCGCCTAACAGGAGTTGCTGTGGAAGATAGCCTGCAGAAATGGGTTGGTCGCAATCGCCCGCCCCGCGTGCAAATCACGTATGACGTCGAGACCGGCGATGCGGTCGAGAAGAAGGAACTGCCGCTGGTGGTCGGCCTGCTGGCCGACCTGAGCGGCCAGCCGCTCGTGGCGCCGCCCAAGCTGAAGGAGCGGCGCTTCGTCGAGATCGACCGCGACAACTTCAACGAGATCATGGCCAACATCGCGCCGCGACTCGACATGTCCGTGCCGGACACCCTCAAGGGCAAGGGCGAATTGCGCGTCGACCTCAACTTCACGAGTTTCGAGCACTTCCATCCGGAATCCATCGTCAAGCAGGTGCCGCGCCTGGCACGCCTGCTGGAAGCACGCCAGCAACTGCGCGACCTGCTCGCCAAGCTCGACGGCAACGATGAACTCGACGCCTTGCTGGAAAACATCGTGAACAACAGCGAGGAACTCCAGTCGCTCAAGAGCCAGGCCGGCTCGGGCAGCGAGTGAACACCGCGTCAATATCGGCGGACATCACCCCGAGGCGCAAAGCGACAGAGAGGAACAGACCATGGCGACTGAACTAGAAACCGACAGCGGCGGCACCGCAACCCTGGAAGCAGCACCCAGCCTGCTTGACCGCATCGTCCAGGAAGGCCGCATGGCGGTCGACCCTTCACAGAATTTCTACGCCCGCAAGATGCTGGGCCAGCTGGCCACCCAGATACTCGATGAAGGCATGAAGACCAGCCCCGACAAGGGTGTGGTGACGGCCATCAACGACCGTATCGCGGAAATCGACAAGGCCTTGTCGGACCAGCTCAACGCCATCATGCATCACACGGCCTTCCAGGCCCTGGAGGCATCGTGGACCGGCCTGCACGACATGGTGTTCGGCACCGAGACGAGCTCACGCCTGAAACTGCGCCTGCTCAACGTGAGCAAGAAGGATCTGCTGAAGGATCTGGAAGGCGCGGTCGACCACGACATGAGCGTGCTGTTCAAGCACATCTACGAGGCTGAATACGGCACCTTCGGCGGCGCACCCTATTCACTGCTGGTGGGTGACTATGAATTCGGTCGCCACCCGCAGGACATGGCGCTGCTGGAGCGTATCTCCAAGGTCGCCGCCGCGGCCCATGCGCCCTTCATCGCCGCGGCCGCGCCAACCATATTCGACATGGCATCCTACACCGAACTCGGTGTGCCGCGCGACCTGGGCAAGATCTTCGAGAGTGCCGAACTCGCCACCTGGCGCGGGTTGCGCGACAGCGAGGATTCGCGCTACCTCGCCCTGACCCTGCCGCGTTACGCCGCACGCCTGCCCTATGGCGCCAGGACGGTGCCGGTCGACAATTTCGGCTTCGAGGAAGACGTGGACGGCACCGACCACGACAAGTACCTCTGGGCGAATTCGGCCTACCAGCTCGCGCTGCGTATCACGGATGCCTTCGCCAAATACGGCTGGACCACCGCGATCCGCGGCGTGGAAGGTGGCGGACGTGTCGACGGCATGGTCGCACACGCCTTCAAGACGGCCGAAGGCGACATCGCCCTGAAGTGCCCGACCGAAGTCACCATCACCGACCGGCGCGAGAAGGAACTCAACGACCTGGGTTTCATTGGCATCATCAACGCCAAGGGCAGCAACCACGCCGCCTTCTTCGGCGGGCAGACCGTCAACAAGCCCAGGCTGTACAACAAGGACAGCGCCAACGCCAATGCGGCGCTGTCCTCGCGGCTCAGCTACGTGATGGCCGCCTCACGTTTCGCGCATTACCTCAAGGTCATCATGCGCGACAAGATCGGCAGTTTCCAGTCGCGCGGCGAGATCGAATCGTTCCTCAACAACTGGATCGCCGACTACGTGCTGCTCAACGACAGCGCGCCGCAGGAAACCAAGGCCAGATTCCCCCTGGGCGAAGCCCGCGTGGATGTCACCGAAGTGGCCGGCAAACCCGGGGCCTACCAGGCCATCGTGTTCATCAAGCCGCATTTCCAGATGGAGGAGCTGACCGCCTCGATCCGTCTGGTGGCCACCCTGCCGGCACCAGCGGCCTGAGCGCGGGTGAGGCCGGCTGGCGCACCGCCGGCGGCCGGCCGCAGCTCCGCCACAGTTACTGCCTCCTTTCCAGCACCGCCTGCGCGCACCCCGCGCGGCGGCGGCCTGTTCGCGTCTACATCGGGAAACTTCCATGGATATCATCATCCTCGAGATCAAGGACATCAAGGGCAATTGCCAGGTCGACAAATATGCCGACCAGGTCATCCTGCATTCGTTCAGCCACGGTGTCTCGCTGCCGCTGCAAAGCGACGCGGCCAATACCGAGCGCACCGCCGGGCGGCCCGTGTTCAGCGAGATGTCGTTCAGCAAGATGTCCGACGTGGCCACCCCGGCGCTGTATGCCGCCTGTGCCCAGGGCAAGAAACTGGGCGATGCCAAGCTGCATGTCGGGCGGGTCGAGAACGGCGTGTTCATGTCCGTCATGGAATATGTGCTGACCAACGCCATGATCTCCAGCATCAGCACCGGCGGCGGCGGCGGCATCCCCTCGGATTCCTTCTCGCTGAACTACACCCAGATCAAGATGGACTTCACCCAGCAGAATCCGGATTCGACCAAGAAGGGCACCGCGAATTTCGGCTGGAATCTCGCGACGAACAAGGCCGCCTGAGCCGGCGGCTGATCGGCGCAGACAGGCAACAGGTCTCAGGGTTCCATGTCCGTCCAGACGAGTCATGCCGGGCTGTTCGACCGGCTGTGCGCCGACCCGGCCCTGGCGGTGCGCGAGGCCGACGCGCTGGCCCTGCACGCGGCCATCGCGGGCGAGCTGGCGCGCTTGCTCAATACCCGCTCGCGGCTGGACCTGCAGACCTACTGCGCCGCGCCGCGCAGCGTGATCGACTACGGCGTGCCCGACGTGACTTCGCTGTCGCCCGATTCGGGCGAGGACCTGGAGCGGCTGCAGCAGGTCGTGGCGCACGCCATCGCGCAGTTCGAGCCCCGGCTGCTGCACACCCGGGTGGTGGCGAGTGCGGACACAGGCATGCCGGGGCGCGCCAGCCTGCGCGTCGATGCTGCCGTGCGGCTGGGCCAGCAGCTGCGCCGGGTGCAGTTCGACCTGAACGCCACCACCGCGGCCGGGGCAGGCTGATGCGTGTCAGCGACGACATCCTGAGCTACTACGAGCGCGAGCTGGCCTATCTGCGCGAGCAGGGGGCCGAGTTCGCCCACCGCTATCCCCGGGTGGCCAGCAAGCTCGCCTTCAGCGGCACCGAATCGCCCGATCCGCAGACCGAACGGCTGATCGAGTCACAGGCCTTCCTGGCCGCGCGCGTGCACCGCGACCTGGACCGCGAATATCCGCAGTTCGCCGCCGCGCTGCTCGAGCACCTGTGCCCCACGCTCATCCAGCCCGTGCCGGCCATGACGGTCGTGGCCCTGCAGCTGCACGCCTCGCAGGGCAAGGTCACCGCCGGCCTGCGGGTGCCGCGCCACACGGCGCTGGTCGCGCCCGGCCTGGGCCGCGACGCCGCCAGCTGCCGCCTGCGCACGGCCTGGGACACGGTGCTGTGGCCGCTGCAGGTCACGCACACCCGCCTGGTCGACGGCCGCTGGCTGCAGCTGCAGCTGCGCTGCGACGAGGGCAGCGACCTGGCCGAGCTCGAGCTCGACAGCCTGAGCCTGCACCTGGGCGGCAGCCTGAGCCAGGCCATGGCGCTGTACGAACTGCTGGTGCGTGACGTCACCGGCGTGGCGGTCTGCGACGGCCAGGGCAGACTGCTGCACCGGCTGTCGACGCGCCACTGGCGCCAGCGCGGCTACGACCGCGACGACGGCCTGCTGCCGCGTGCGCCGCATGGCGCGCCGGCCTACGCCCTGCTGCAGGAATATTTCGCCTTCGCGCGCAAGTTCCACTTCTTCGAGCTCGACGGCCTGCGCGGGCGCCTGGGGCGCGGGCGCGAGTGCGAGATCCGCCTGGAGCTGGGCCGCGGCAGCCGGCTGCCGGCCGGGCTGGACGCCCACGCCCTGCGCACCGGCTGCGTGCCGGCCATCAACCTGTTCCCGCGCATCAGCGAGCCCATCCGCGTCGACCCGGCGCGGCACGAATACCTGCTGGTGGGCGAGCGCAGCGCCGCGGCCGACATCGAGGTGCACTCCATCAGCTCGGTGCACCTGAGCGACCCGGACGTGGACGGCAGCCAGCTCGTGCCGGCCTTCGGCGCGCTGGACCTGGCCGCGCCCGGCCGCGCCGCAGGCGTGTACTGGTCGGCACGCCGCGAGCCCGGCGGGCATGCCGGTGTGGCCGGCAGCGAGATGTGGCTGGCCTTCAGCGACCTGCAGCGCGCGCCGCTGGCACCGCGCCAGCCGGTGGTGCATGCGCGCCTGCTGTGCTCGAGCCGGCGCCTGATCGAGCAGCTCACGCCCGAGCGGCGGCTGCAGGCCGAGGGCCTGTCCACCGCGCTGCAGGCGCACAGCCTGTACCCGGTGTCGATGCCGCGCCCGGCGCCGCTGTCGGCGCAGGCGCTGTGGCAGCTCGTGAGCCTGCTGCGCCTGAACCACGGCTCGCTGGTGGACGCGCCCGACGGCGTCGACGCCCTGCGCGCCATGCTGCTGCTGTTCTGCGGCCAGAGCTCGCACGAGCTGGCGCAGATCCGCGGCCTGCGCAGCCTGCGCGCCCGCCCGGGCAGTGCGCGCATCGGCAGCGAAGGCTGGCGCGGCCACTGCCGCGGCACCGATGTCGAGCTCGAGTTCGACGACGATGCCTTCGTCGGCGCCTCGCCGCTGCTGCTGTCGGGCGTGCTGGCGCACTTCTTCGCGCTCTACACCACGCTCAACTCCTTCGTGCGCCTGGGCGTGCGGCGTCGCAACGAGGTCTGGCACCAATGGCCACCGATCACCGGCTACCAGCCCCTGTGCTGAACGCGCAGCTGCGCGAGCTGCTGCAGCGCGCCGAGCTGTTCCAGGCCATCAGCCTGCTCGAACGCAGCGCGCCGCACGCCCGCCCGCTCGGCCACGGCAGCGGCCGGGGCGAGGCGGTGCGCCTGGGTGGCCACGTCACCCTGGGGTTTTCACCCAGCGACGTGGTGCTGGTGCGCCAGCTCGGGCCCGACGGCGCACCCCTGCCGGACGCGGACGCAGCAGCCACCACCAGCAGCACCACCGCCGCGCCAGCCTCAGCCGCCCAGCCCGCCGCTCCGGCCGCGGCGCGCACCTGGCAACTGCTCACGCCGGTGCTGACCCTGGCCGGCGCCACCGGGCCGCTGCCGCTGCCCTACACCGAGATGCTGCTGCAGTACCGCACGGCACGCGAAGCCGGCCGGCCGGCCGGCAGCACGGCGCGACACGCCCAGGACGCGGCGCCGATGGCCTTCCTGGACATCTTCCACCACCGCTGGCTGAGCTTCCTGTACCGCGGCCGCAAGCTCACCCGCCTGAGCCTGCAGTGGGAGGCACCGGCGCGCCGGCCTCTGGCGCGCGCCCTGGACGCCGTCAGTGGCCTGGGCCTGACGCGCCCGCCGCGCGGCCCCGGGCACGAGCCCGCCTGGCTGCGCCACGCCGGCCTGATGGGTCCGGCACCACGCTCGATGGCCCAGCTGGAGGTGATGCTGAGCGACCGCCTGGGCGTGCCGGTGCGCGGCGAGCAGTTCGTCGGCGGCTGGACTGCGCTGGACCCGGCCGAGACGCCGCGCCTGGCGCGCGGCCTCAGCCTGGGCCAGCGCGCCGTGCTGGGCCGGCGCGCCTGGGACAGCAGCGCCGGTGCTCGCCTGCACATCGGCCCGGTGCCGCTGGCGCAGTGGCGCGACTACCTGCCCGGCGGCGCCGCCCTGGCGCGGCTGGCCTGGCTGGTGGCCAGCCACGCCCAGCAGGATCTGCAGTGGCACGTGCGCCTGCAGCCCGAGGCCGCCGCGGCCGGCGCCGGCGCACGCCTGGGCGGCGCCCTGCTGGGGCGCAGCAGCTGGCTGCGCCCGGGGCGCACGCCGCGCCCGCTGGCACCCGTGAGCCTGCGCCTGCCATCACCCGCCCGGGCCGGCCACGCGGCCGCGCCCGGCACCAACGCCGCACCCGGCACCACCGCCTGACGAGGACCACGGCCTTGGACATCGACATCCGCACCCTGCTGGGCCGCCTGAACGCCGACTGCAAGCGCGCCATGACACAGGCCGCCGAGCTGTGCGTGCGCCAGACGCATTTCCACGTCGACGTCGAGCACCTGCTGAGCACCCTGCTGGAGCCGGCGGCGGCGCCCGACATCGCGCTCGTCCTGCCGGCCTTCCGCATCCGGCCCGAGCTCGTGCAGGGCCAGCTGCAGCGCAGCCTGGAGCAGCTCAAGCGCGGCAACCAGCGCACCCCGGCGCTCAGCCCGCACCTGTCGGCCTGGTTCCAGGAGGCCTGGCTGATGAGCTCCATGCTGCTGGGCGAGCAGCTGATCCGCTCGGGCACCCTGCTGCTGGCGGTGCTGGAGGTCGACAGCCTGCGCGGCCTGCTGGTCGAGCTGGCGCCCAGCCTGCTGGAGATCCCGCGCGCCAGCCTGCGCGAGCAGCTGCCCGCCCTGCTGGCGCGCTCGGCCGAGGCCGGCGCTGCTGCAGCCCGCACCGCCGCGGTGCCGCTGCAGGCTGCCCAGCCGGGCGGCGCACCGGCACCGGCGCAGCCGGCCGGCCTGATGCCCGACCCGTCCGCCCTGCCGGGCGGCACGCGCGCGCTGGACCAGTACACCGTCGACCTGACGCGCCAGGCGCGCGACGGCCGGCTCGACCCGGTGCGCGGGCGCGACACCGAGATCCGCCAGATCATCGACGTGCTGCTGCGCCGACGCCAGAACAACCCCATCCTGACCGGCGAGGCCGGCGTGGGCAAGACCGCCGTGGTCGAGGGCTTCGCCCTGCGCGTGGTGGCGGGCGACGTGCCGGCCGCGCTGCAGCAGGTGGCGGTGCGCACGCTCGACCTGGCGCTGCTGCAGGCCGGTGCGGGCGTCAAGGGCGAGTTCGAGAACCGCCTGAAATCCGTCATCGCCGAGGTCAAGGCCTCGCCGGTGCCGGTGATCCTGTTCATCGACGAGGCCCACCAGCTCATCGGCGCAGGTGGCCCGGAAGGCCAGGGCGACGCCGCCAACCTGCTCAAGCCCGCGCTGGCGCGCGGCGAGCTGCGCACCATCGCCGCCACCACCTGGGCCGAGTACAAGCGTTACGTCGAGCGCGACCCGGCACTGGCGCGACGCTTCCAGGTCGTGAAGGTCGAGGAGCCCGAGCCCGAGGCCGCCATCGAGATGCTGCGCGGCATGGTCGCCACGCTGCAGGCCCACCACGGCGTGGAGATCGTCGACGAGGCGGTGCGCGAGGCAGTGCTGCTGTCGCACCGCTACATGCCCGGACGCAAGCTGCCGGACAAGGCCATCAGCGTGCTCGACACGGCCTGCGCGCGCGTGACCGTGGCCCAGGGCGGCACGCCGCCGGCGCTGGCGGCGCTGCACCGCGCCATCGACACGGCGCAGCGCCGCCTGGTGGTGCTGCGGCGCGAGCAGGCCACCGGCAGCGACCACCAGGCCGCCATCACCCGCCACGACGAGGAGCTGGCCGAGCTGGGGCTGCGCCGCGAGCGCCTGCAGGCGCGCCTGGACCAGGAGCGCCAGGCGGTGCGCGAGATCGTCGCCCTGCGCGCGCAGCTGCAGGCGCAGGCCGCGGCGGCCGGACCCGGCGCCCTGCCCGCGGCCCCGCCTGACGCCCAGCCCGATGACGAGCCGGGCGTCGACCCGGCCGCACAGCTGCAGCGCCTGGTCAGCGGCCTGAAGGTGATCCAGGACGACGAGGCCATGATGCCGGTATATGTGGACGGTGCCGAGGTGGCCGAGGTCGTCTCGGGCTGGACCGGCATCCCGGTGGGCAAGATGGTGGCCGACGAGTCGCACACCGTTCTGCACCTGAAGGACAGGCTGGCCGAACGCGTGGTGGGCCAGGCCAGTGCGCTGGACAGCATCGCGCGGCGCATCCGCACCTTCCGCGCCGGTCTGGACGACCCGGGCAAGCCGGTCGGCGTGTTCCTGCTCGTCGGCCCCAGCGGCGTGGGCAAGACCGAGACCGCCTGCGCCCTGGCCGACCTGCTGTACGGCGGCGAGCGCAACATGATCGTCGTCAACATGTCGGAGTTCCAGGAGGCGCACGCCGTGTCCAGCCTCAAGGGCGCGCCGCCGGGCTACGTGGGCTATGGCCGCGGCGGCGTGCTGACCGAGGCGGTGCGCCGGCGGCCCTATTCGGTGGTGCTGCTCGACGAGATCGAGAAGGCCCACCCGGACGTGCTGGAGCTGTTCTTCCAGGTGTTCGACAAGGGCGTGATGGAGGACGGCGAAGGCGTGCAGGTGGACTTCCGCAACACCATCATCCTGCTGACCTCCAACGCCGCGCAGGACGTCATCACCGACGCCTGCGCCCTGGGCCGGCAGCCCGCGCCGCACACGCTGGTCGAGCGGCTGCGCCCGGCCCTGCTGCGCCAGTTCCGCCCGGCCTTCCTGGGCCGCATGGTGCTGGTGCCCTACTACCCGCTGGGCGACGCGCAGATCCGCCGCATCGTCGAGCTCAAGCTCGGTCGCCTGGCCGAACGCTTCGCCACCAACCACCACGCGCGCTTCAGCTGGGACAAGGCGGTGATCGAGCACATCACCGCGCGCTGCACCGAGGTCGACAGCGGCGCGCGCAACGTCGACGACATCCTCACCCACTCGGTGCTGCCCGAGGTCGCCACCCTGGTGCTGGAGCGGCTGTCGATGGACGAGGGTTTCCGGGCCATCCACATGGGCCTGGGCGGCGACGGGCGCTTCAGCTTCCGCTTCGACGCCGAACGCGCGCAGGGGCCGGCATGACGGCGGGACTGCGCCAGGCCGACACCTTCCTGCGCGTGACGACGCCCTTCGGCGCCGACGCGCTGGTGCTCGACGCGCTGGAGGCCAGCGAGGGCCTGTCCGAGCTGTTCAGCATCCGGCTGTGGCTGCGCTCGGCTGACGCCGCGCTCGACCCGGACCGCATCATCGGTGCCAGCGTGAGCGTGACGCTGCAGATCCCCGACGGCCCCAAACGCCATTTCAACGGCATCGCCTGCCGCTTCAGCCATACCGGCACCGACCATGACCTGGCCTGCTACAGCGCCGAACTCGTGCCGCGGCTGTGGCTGCTCACGCTCGGGCGCGACCGCGCCGTGTGGCAGAACAAGAGCGTGCCGGCCATCGTCAAGGCCGTGCTGGGCGAGTTCGGCGTGAGCTTCAGCGACAAGCTCACCGGCAGCTACGAGGCGCTGGACTACTGCGTGCAGTACGACGAGAGCGCCTTCGAGTTCCTCTCGCGGCTGATGGAGAACGCCGGCATCTTCTATTTCTTCACCTTCGCCAGCGGCAGCCACACCCTGGTGCTGGCCGACAGCCCGCAGGCGCATGCCGACTGCGCCGACGCCGCGCGCGTGCGCTACTTCCCCGAGACCGGCAGCCGCCACATGATCGACACGATCGCCAGCTTCGAGCTGGAGGAGCGCCTGGTCAGCGGCAGGCAGGTGCTCGACGACTTCGACCCGCTCAAGCCCAGCACCGCGCTGCGGGCCGACGCCAGCCCCGCCCAGGGCAAGGGCAAGGGCGAGGTGTACGACTGGCCTGGCGGACAGGCCAGCGTGGCGGCCGGCAAGGCCCTGGCCAAGCTGCGCGTGCAGGCGCGCCAGGCCAGCCGGCGGGTGCTGCGCGGCGACAGCTATGTCTACCCATTCACGGCCGGCAGCCGCTTCACGCTCAGCGGCCACGCGCGCGCCGAGCTCAACACCCGCCATGTGCTGCGCCGGGTGCAGCACAGCGCGCGCGACGACCTGTACCGCAACAGCTTCGAGGCCTTTGCCGCCGACCTGCCTTTCCGCCCGCCGCTGCAGCAGGCGCGCCCGCGCGTGGCCGGCAGCCAGACCGCCACGGTGGTCGGCCCGCGCGGCGAGGAGATCTGGACCGACGAGCACGGCCGCATCAAGCTGCGGTTCCACTGGGACCGCCAGGGCAAGGCGGACGACAGCGCCTCGTGCTGGGTGCGCGTGATGCAGCCGGCCGCCGGCGCGGGCTTCGGTGCGCTGTTCCTGCCGCGCGTGGGCCAGGAGGTGGTGGTGACCCATGTCGACGGCGACCCGGACCGCCCGCTCGTGACCGGCAGCGTCTACAACGGCGAGAACAGGCCGCCGGTCAAGCTGCCGGCCAACCAGACCCAGACGGTGCTCAGAACCCGCTCGTCCAGGCAGGGCCAGGCGGGCAACGAGATCCGCCTGGAGGACAGGAAGGACGCCGAGGAGTTCTACCTGCACGCCCAGAAGGACATGAAGGTCGAGATCGAGGACGCCCTGAGCCTGACGCTGCGGCGCGGCGCCGAGACCCGCACGATCGAGAAGGGCGACCGCACCATCGAGGTCAGGACCGGCAAGGAGGTCCACAAGGTCAAGGGCACGCGCAGCCTGGAAGTGACAGGAGACGAGCAGCACCGCAACGACGGCGCCTACCAGCACACCATCAAGGGCGACTACACCCTGAGCGTGAGCGGCAATCTGGTGCTCGACGTCAAGGGCGACATCACCATCAAGTCGGCCAGGAGCGTGACCGTCAAGTCGGGCACCGACACGACCGTCAAGGCCGGCGCCAACCTGGTGCACAAGGCCGGCGCCAACATGAACCTCAAGGCCGGTGTGAACCTGGCCTGCGAGGCCGCCGCCCAGATGACCGGCAAGGCGGCCATGATCGCCAGCAAGGCATCGGCCATGCACACCGTCGAGGCGGGCGCGGTGCTCGTGCTCAAGGGCGCGCTGGTGAAGGCCAACTGAGATGGCAGGCATGAACCCGACCGGCCCCACCCCGCACGCCGACGTGACCGACGCCGACGACGATCTGCCCGGGCGCCCCGCGGCCGGCCCGCAGGTGCTGGAGGAACACGACGACGCCGGGCGCCTGAGCAGCCGCACCGAGCTGCTGGACGGCCGGCCGCACGGCCTGATGCAGCAGTTCGGCCCGGACGGCCGGCCGCGCCTGACGGCGCGCTACGAGCACGGCCTGCTGCACGGCCAGCTCAGCCTGTTCGACGACGCCGGCCAGCCGACCCAGGTGGCCGAATACCGCCAGGGCCGCCAGCATGGCCTGACGCGCGTGTTCAGCGCCGGGCTGTGCATCGCCGAGCAGACCTACGCGCACGGCCTGCTGCACGGCAGCACGGTGGCGCGCGACGGCCAGGGCCACACCGTGCTGCAGCAGAGCTACCGCCGCGGCCAGCCGGACGGCCAGGCGCAGTTCTTCCGCGACGCCCGCCTGGTGCGTACGGCCCACTACCGCGGCGGCCTGCTCGACGGCGACTGCGTCGACTACGACGCCAGCGGCGCGGTGCTGCAGTGCGTGCCCCACCAGGCAAACCAGCCGCACGGCCGCGCGCGGCGCTACTGGCCCGACGGCACGTTGATGGAAGAGATCGAGTATCAGCACGGCAAGCCGGCAGCCGCGCCGGCACGCTACGACCGCAAGGGTCATGCGCTGGTCGGCGCCGAGGCGACGCCGGGCCTGCTGGCGCGCATCGAGCAGCTGCTGCGGGGGTGACGGGCCATGGCACTCCAGGTCTGCGCCGGCGCCATGACGCAATGCACCTTCGGGCTGCTGCCCGGCACGCTCAACGTGCTGCCGCTCAACCGCACCTTCACGGGCACCCCGGCGGCCAACATCATGGACAACAAGCCCATGCTCAACGTCATGCCCTTCGGCATGTGCCAGGCGCTGTCCAACCCGACGGTGGCCGCGGCCACGGCGGCGGCGCTGGGCGTGCTGGTGCCCATGCCCTGCATCCCGGTCACGCCGGCACCCTGGCTGCCCGGCTCGCCCACCGTGCTGGTGGGCAACCTGCCCGCGCTCAACAACAGCTCCAAGCTGATGTGCATCTGGGGCGGCGTCATCTCCGTCACCCTGCCCGGCCAGTTCACGGTCATGGTGCCCTGACCACGCGCAGACCATGTCGACCACCGAATACCGCCTCAGCCTCACTCCGCGCCTGCTCGGCATCGGCGCGGCCTGCCTGCTGCTGCTGCTGCTGCTGATGTTCCTGCTGGGCATCGAGATCGGCCGCCGGTCCGTGGACGTCGCCCGGCCCGGCACGGCCCGGCCGGGCGCCACGGCACCCGGCGTCGAGCGCGAACCGCTCGCGCTGCCGGCCCAGGCAGCCCCGCCGCCCGCCACGGCCCAGCCGGCCAGCCCGCCGGCCGGTGTCACGCAGGCCGGCCAGCCCGCACCTGCCGGCCCGGCAGCGGCGCCGCAGCCACCCGCCGACAGCGCACCGCCGCCGCCGCCAGCCGGCCCCAGCCCTGGCCACGGCAGCAGCGACACCGTCGTGCTGCGCCGCGGCACCCGTTCCGCCGTCGTGTTCCCGGCGCTGCTGCCCGTGCAGATACCGCCCCCGCCGCCGCTGCCCGGCGCCCCGTCCGGTTCCGTCGCCGTGCTGCGCTGACACCCCCCGCCTTTCCATCCACAAGCCCATCACCATGCCCGCGTCCACCATGAGCCGATGCCGCCAGGCCGACTGCAGTCCACCGCCGTGGCCCACCTGGCCCACCTGGCGCACCTGGCCCGTCCGGGCCGGCCGGCGCCTGGCCAGCCTGGGCCAGTGCCTGCTGCTGGTCACGGCCCTGCAGGCGCTGGCCGGCCCGGCCGCGGCGCAGCCACAGCCCCAGGCAATGCCCCAGGCCCAGGCCGCCGCCGTGCCCAGGCCGGCGCCACGCGCCGTGGCGGCCAGCGCCGCAGGCGCGCGGCCGGCAAACGCACCAGCCCAGCGCGGGCAGGATGCGCCGCTGCTGGCGCCCGACATCGCCCGCATCGTGGCGCGCGGCGAGCTGGTGGTGGCGATGCTGGGCACCGACTCGCCGCCCTTCTTCGCCACCGGCCCCGACGGCGAGCCCGAAGGCCTGGAGGTCGACATGGCGCGTGAACTGGCGCGCGAGCTCAAGGTCGAGGTGCGCTTCCTGCGCAGTGCCGCCAACTTCAACCAGGTGGTCGAGGTGGTCGCGCGCCGCGAGGCCGACCTGGGCATCAGCAAGCTCAGCCGCACGCTGGCGCGTGCCCAGATGATCCGCTTCTCCGACCCCTACCTGCGCCTGAACCATGCCCTGGCGCTCAACCGCCTGGCCTTCGCCAAGCTTGCGCTGGACCAGCCGGTCGCCAGCGTGGTGCGCAACTTCACGGGCAGCATCGGCGTGATCGCCAACTCGTCGTTCGCGACCTATGCCGCGCGCAACTTCCCGCACGCCAGCATCAAGTCCTACAAGAAGTGGGACGACGCCGTGGCCGCCGTCAACAGCGGCGAGGTGGTGGGCGTGTACCGCGACGAGTTCGAGATCAAGCGGCTGGTCAAGAGCGATCCGGTGGGTGCGCTCAAGCTGCGCACCGTCACCCTGAAGGACCAGGAGGACACCCTGGGCATCGCGGTGGGCATCGGCGACCCGGTGCTGCTGGCCTTCGTCAACCAGTTCATCGCCCAGCGCAACGAGCGGCTGGACGTCGACAAGGTGCTGCAGCGCGCCTTCGCCCGGCAAGCCGCGGGAGGCCGGCCATGAGCCCGCTCGTCACGCGCATCCAGGCGCTCGCGCTCAACCCCTGGGTCGTGCTGGCCAGCCTGGCTGGCGGCTGCGCCCTGGGCACGCTGGCACCGGCCTGGGCGGTGCAGCTGGGCTTCGTCGGCGACATCTACGTCGACCTGATGAAGATGATCGTGCTGCCCTTCATCGTCTCGGCGGTGGTGTTCAGCGTGCAGCGCCTGTTCAACGAGGGCGGCACGGCCCAGCTGCTGGTGCGGGTGGGACTGGCCTTCACGGCCTTCGCCCTGGTCGCGGCCTGCATCGGCGTGCTGGCCATGCAGGCCATGCAGCCCGGCCAGGGCCTGTCGCAGCGCACGCTGGAGACCTTCGGCCAGCTCGTGGGCAGCGACATCTCGTCCAGCGACACGCAGATGTCGCTGCACGGCACCGACCCCGAACCGAAGAAGGTGCGCGCGGTGGACATCCTGCTCAACATGGTGCCGGGCAACATCTTCGCCGCCCTGGTGAACGGCGAGACGCTCAAGGCGCTGGTGTTCTCGCTGCTGTTCGGCTTTGCCGTCGGCCAGGTGCCGGCGCGGCTGTCGGACAGCCTGACCCGCTCGCTCGAGACGGTCTACCAGAGCTGCCAGACGCTCACGCGCTGGCTCAACTTCCCGCTGCCGCTGGTGCTGCTGTGCATGAGCGCCTCGCAGCTGGCCAGGACCGGCCTGGGCCCGCTGGCAGCCATGGTGCAGTTCGTGCTGACCTTCACCGTGGCCTGCGCCCTGGCGCTGCTGCTGGCGCTGCTCGTCATCCGCTGGCGCAGCGGACAGTCGCTGGCCAGCGTGCTGGCGGCGCTGCGCGGTCCCTTCGCCCTGGCGCTGGCCACGCGCAGCAGCGCCACCTGCATGCCGGTGATGATCGAATCGCTCGCCGACCAGCTGGGCTTCACCCGGGCGCGCGTGGAACTGATGGTGCCTCTGAGCGTGTCGCTGCTGCGCCTGGGCCCCACGCTGTACTACGTGTGCGCCACGCTGTTCATCGCCGAGCTGTACGGCCGTGACCTCAGCGCCGGCGAGCTGGTGCTGGTGATCCTGACCTGCGTGCTGGCGGGCTTCGCCTCGGCCGGCACCAGCGGGCTGGTGACGATCTCGCTGGCCGGCATGGCCTGCGGCTACCTGGGCCTGCCCTTCGAGGCAGCCTTCATCCTGTTCGTCGCCGTCGATCCGGCCTGCGACATGCTGCGCACGCTGCTGATCGTGATCGGCAACAGCGCGGTCGTGGCGGTGATCTGCCCGCGCCCGCTGCAACTGCAGGGCTAGACCGCACATGCACGGCATCGGCGTCCTGGGTGGCATGGGTCCGGCGGCCACGGTCGATTTCATGGCCAAGCTGGTGGCGCTCACGCCGGCCAGCTGCGACCAGGAGCACCTGCCGGTCATGGTGGTCAACCTGCCGCAGGTGCCCGACCGCAGCGCGGCCATCCTGGGCCAAGGGCCGGACCCCCTGCCCGTCCTGCAGCGCGGCATCGAGCTGCTCAACCGCACGCACGTGGGCGTCGTGGTGATCCCCTGCAACTCGTCGCACCACTGGTACGAGCAGCTCGCCGGGGTCAGCCAGGCGCCCATCCTGCACATCGCGCGCTGCTGCGTGCGCAGCGTGCCGGCCGGCGCCCGCACCCTGCTGCTGGCCACGCGCGGCACGCTCGCCTCGGGCTTCTACCAGCACGAGCTGGACGCGCGCGCCATCCCCTGGGAGCTGCCGGCGCCGCACGACGAGCAAACGCTGGTGGACGAGTGCATCCGCGACGTCAAGGCCGGGCGGCGCGCCGCCGCGGCCGGCCGCTTCGGCCAGGTGCTGGCGGCGGCGCAGGCGCGCGGCGTGGATGCGGTCATCATGGGCTGCACCGAGCTGCCGATCGCGCACGGCGGGCAGCCTGCCGGCGGGCTGCTGGTGCTCGACAGCACGCTGGAGCTGGCCCGCAGCGCCGTGGCGCTGGCGCTGCAGCGCGGCTGGAACCTCGCTTGAGCCGTGCAGCTGCGCTGGACCCACCACCCCCTCACCCTGCTCGTGGCGCTGGCGGCCGGAGGCTTGCTGGGGCGCGCCATCGGCCCGGGCGGGGCATTGACCGACCTGCTGGACCAGGTGTTCAGCCGTCTCATGCAGATGGCGGCCATGCCCATCGTCATGGTCTCGGTCGTGTTCGGCGTGCGCAGCGCGCTGGCCCTGCCGCAGCGTGGCCGGCGCCTGACGCTGGTCGTGGCCGGCGGGCTGGCGTCGGTCTGGCTGTGCGGCGTGTGTGGCGCGCTGATCGGCGGCGGCGGCGGCGCGATCGGCCAGGCCGAGCTGGTCCAGATCGGCGCGCTCGTGGAACGCACCGGCGGCAGCAGCGAACTCGACGTGCTGGCGCTGCGCCCCGAGCGTGCCGCATCTGCCCCGACGGGAGCCCCGGTGCGGCGCGCCGACAACGTGTTCGCGCCGCTCGCACGCGGCGACCTGGCCGTCGCGCTGGGCTGTGCCCTGGCCTTCGGCCTGGCCGTGGCCGCGCTCGGCCGCCACGCCGGCCAGGCCCTGACGGTGCAGCTGGAGGCGGTCTACCGCGCCCTGGAGCGCCTGATCGGCATCACGCTGCACCTCATGCCGCTGCTGGCCTTCAGCGTGGCGCTGCACGTGGCCGCCGGCCTGGACGCGGCCACCCTGGCGCTGCTGGGCCGGGTGCTGCGCCCGCTGGCCCTGGCCGCGCTGCCGGTGGCCGCGCTGGCGCTGGCGCTGGTGTGCTGGGGCAGCCGCAGCGGCCTGCTGCAGGTGCTGGACGCGCTGAAGTCCAGCCTCATGATCGCGCTGGTCGCGCCCTCGCCGGTGACCGTGGTGCCGGTGGCCATCGACGCGCTGAGCCGCCAGGTCGGCCTGGCGCGCGGCATCACCGAGGTGCTGGTGCCCGCCGGCAGCCTCCTGCTGCGCGCCGGCAGCGCGCTGCACGCGGCGCTCGTGGCGGTGCTGGTGGCGCGGCTGTACGGCCTGGCGCCCGATGCCCTGGATCTGCTGTGGATAGGCACGCTGGCCGCGGCGGCGGCGCTGTGCGTGCCGGCGGTGGACGACACCTTCGGCGCCCTGGGCACGAGCGCACTGGCGCTGCTGTGGCTGCAGCTGCCGGGCGAGGCCATGCTGCCGGTGCTGCTGCTGGTCGACCGCGTGTGCGTGGGCCCGCGCCAGGTGCTCACGGTGCTGTGCGTGTGTGCCGTGTGCGCCGTGGCCGCACGGGGCCTGGCCGTCGATCGCCCGCGCGCGGTGCCAGGTGCGGGCAAAACCTCGCTGATGAAAATCACGCTTGGCAGATCTGGCGTGCTCCTGATGCTGTCTTGCATCATCGCGGCCTGTGTACTCTGCGTGCTCGCCGGTATCGGTGTAGGGATGAGCATGGAGACACCACGATGATGGACCGCCCGCTGCCGGCACGGGCCGCAGTCAGCTGCCGCTACAGGCGCCTGCGCGCCGGCTTCATGAGCCTGGTGGCCTGCGCCGCCCTGGCGGGCTGCGGCAGCGTGGCCACGCTGGTGGGGCTGACCACCGGCCAGCCGGCACCGGCGCCGGTCGCCCCGCCACCACCGGTCGAGCTCAGGGGCCTGGTGCTTGCCGCCGAGCCCGATGCCAACCGCAACAGCCCGGTCGCGCTCGACATCGTGTTCGTCAACGACATGGCCACGCTGGAGCGGCTGGCGGCGCTGTCCGCCGCGCGCTGGTTCGCCACCCGCGACGAGCTGCAGCGCCTGTTCCCGGACGTGCTCAAGGTGCACCGCTACGAGCTGGTGCCACGCCAGATCCTGCGCGTGGCGGCCGCCGAGCTCGCCGCCCCGGCCGTAGGCGTGCTGCTGTTCGCCGACTACGCGACGCCGGGCGAGCACCGTGCCCGCCTGCCGCTGCTGCGCGACGGCGGCCTGATCCGCCTGGGGCCGCACGACTTCACCATCACCGACCACCGCCTTTGACCGCCCGGACCCCCTCCATGACCCCAGGCCTGTCCTCAGTCCCCGATCGCATCCAGTGGCACGAGGGCATGCTGCTCGGCCCGCAGCACTTCCAGCAGTTCCAGGCCCGCGTCGACGCGCTCGGCGCCTGGCAGCAGCTCGCCGCCCAGCCGCTGGCCTGGGGCATCCGGCGCTTCGAGATCGACACCGGCCTGCTCGCGGCCGGGCGGCTGCGCGTGCTGGTGCTCGAGGCCGTCATGCCCGACGGCACGGCGGTGTCCTACGACGCCGCCGACCCGCTGGACAACATCCCCGACCACGGCCTCGAACTCGACCTGGCGGCGCATGCCGGCGCGCTGGAAGGCGGCCCGCTGCCGCTCCACCTGACCCTGCCCTGGGCACGCAGCATGCGCCAGCCCGGCGCCCAGGCGCGGTTTCGCAGCGTGCAGGCCCCGCTGGTGAGCGACGAGGTGTCGGACAGCGAGGACATCGACCTGCCGCGCCTGCGTCCGCGCCTGGCCCTGGCGGGCGGTGCCACGCCGTCCTCGCTGTGGCAGACCCTGTTCCTGGGCACCGTGGTGCGCCAGGACGGCCACACCCGGCTGGGCGACGAGTTGCCGCCGCTCATGCTGGTGAACCGCGAGCGGCCGCTGTGGCAGCGCGCCTGGGCGCTGTGCGCGCAGCTGCGTGGCAAGGCGGCCTACCTGGCGCGCCAGGGCCAGCTCAGCTCGTCGCGCACCGACGATCGCCTGGCCCTGCTGGAGCACAAGGCTCGCCTGGGCGCCCTGCTCGCACCGCTGACGCAGATGGAAGCCGTGCTGCAGACCCGGCCCCTGCATCCCTACGCCATGTACCTGGCGCTGTGCCAGGCGCTGGGCCCGCTGGCCAGCCTGCGCCCGGGCGCCATGCCGCCGCTGCCGCCGGCCTACGACCACGCGGCGCCGGGCGCGGTGTTCGACAGCCTGCTCGGCGCCGTCGAGGCCATGCTGGCCGACGTCAGCCAGGAGCACCGCGTGCACGCCTTCACCCTGCAGGGCGAGGTGTTCAGCCTGCCCCTGCAGCCGCAGTGGCTGGGCGGCCCGATGGTGATCGGCCTGCGCGGCCAGCCCGAACGCGAGCTGTGCGCCTGGCTGGATGGCGCCATGATCGGCTCGGCACCGGTGTGGGCCTCGCTGCGCGACCGCCGCGTGCTGGGTGCACCGCGCAGCCGACTGGAGGAGGTGCCCGAACTCGGCCTGCGCGCCGGCTGCGGCTACACCCTGTTCCGCATCGACACCCCCGCCGCCCTGGTCACGCCGGGCGACACCCTGCAGATCGCCAACATGAACGAAGGCCATGTGGCGCAGCGCCCGCACGAAGCCGTGCTGTTCGTGAAGGGCTGAGCCATGCACAGCTACACCCCCGGCGCCAGCGGCACCGAAGACCAGCTCGACGCCGATTTCCGCCAGGTCTACGAGGAGATCGAGCTGGCGCGCCGCCAGGCAGCCGGTCCGCTCGACCCGCAGGCCGCCAGCCAGGCCGCCGCGCAACTGCACCAGCATCTGGCCAACCTGATCGAGATGCAGGAGCTGCAGGACCGGCGCTCCTTCAGCCGCACCGACGCCGCCCTGCTGGAGCAGGCGCGCTACCTCAAGGTCGCGCTGGCCGACGAGATCCTGCTCCACCGCCCCTGGGCCGGCCGCGAGGCCTGGTCCGGCCACCTGCTGGAGACGGCACTGTTCCGCACCAGCGTGGCCGGCGAGCGCGTGCTCGACCAGATCGAGGACGTGCTGCGCGACCGCGAGCCGGCGCAGCGCCCGCTGGCGCGCCTGTACCTGTTCGCCCTGGCGCTGGGATTCCAGGGCCGCTGGCGCGGCCAGCCCGGCGTCGAGGGCCTGCCCGGCCTGCGCCGCGAGCTCTACCAGTTCGTCTACCAGCGTCAGCCCGAGGGCGCGGAGATCTCGCGCCGCCTGGCGCCGCAGGCCTATGCGCACACGCTGTCGCACCTGGCGCCCAGGCGCCAGCGCACCCTGAGCCGGTCGCTGGTGCTGTGGCTGATTGGCCTGGTGGCGCTGCTGGCACTGTCCGAGCTGCTCTGGCTGTGGCCCACCTGGCCGCTGCGCCAGGCGCTCGGCGGCCTGGCGCCGGCCGTGCGGCAGGAGGCCGCACCATGAGCGCGCTGGGCTTCCTGAACGACCAGGCCACCCTGCTGGCGCTGCTGCTGCTGCTGGTCGTCGTGCTGGCGGTGCTGGCCCTGGTCGTGCGTGCGGCCATGCGCGTGCCCGGCGGCGGCGCCGCCACGGCGCGCAAGCTCACGCCGCGCGCGCAGACCGAATCGCTGCGCAGCTCCTTCCGCCGCGCGGTCGAGCTGGTCGAGGAACACATCGCCGACCGCTCGCTGCGCTACACCCTGCCCTGGGTGCTGGTGCTCGACGAGGCCGAGGAGCAGGCCACCCTGCCGCTGGCCCAGTGCGGCATCGTCAGCGTGCTGGGCAGCGACGCCACGGCCAGTGCCGCCGTGCCGGGGCTGGACTGGCACTTCTTCGACAAGGGCGTGGTGCTCGACATCCAGGCCAGCTACCTGGGCCAGGCCGAGGAGGCCGACGTCGGACGCGAGCCCGGCTGGGAGGAGCTGCTGACGCTGTGCCGCGACTACCGCCCCGAGCGCCCCTTCGACGCACTCATGGTGACCATCCCGGCCGCGCTGCTGGCCGATCCGCACCCCGACGCACGCCAGGCGCTGGTGCGCCTGGCCAGGCGCGCCAACCGGCGCCTGTGGCTGGCGCAGAACCGCTTCGCGATGCGCTTCGGCGTTTACCTCACCATCTCGGGCTGCGAGCGGCTGCCGGGTTTCTCGGCCTACGCGCGCGCGCTGCCCGAGCAGCAGCGCGGCGACATGCTGGGCTGGTCCTCGCCCTACGACGTCAACACCCTGTACCGCACCGAGTGGGCCGACGAGATCATCCGCCAGACCGTGCGCACCCTGAGCGACTCGTCGGCCGAACTGTTCGCGCTGGCCGCCGGCGTGGACAGCAGCGCCAACGGCACGGCCGACTACTTCCTGCTCTCCAGCCGCGTGCAGGCGCTGCACCCGCAGCTGCAGCTCTACCTGGGCGAGCTGATGCGCCCGAGCAACTACCACGAGCCCTTCCTGCTGCGCGGCGTGTACTTCTGCGGCGACGCCGGCGAAGCCGCCGCTGTGGCCGCCCGGCGCCTGCAGGCCGACGCGCCCGGGCCCGGCGCCGCTGCCGGTCGTGGTGACCCCGCCGACACCGACGGCAGCGACCATGGCGCTGCCGGTGACCCCGGTGACCCCGGTGACCCCGGCGACGCCGCCACCGCCCTGCCCGACGATGCGGCCCTGCCGGGCGCGGCGGCTGCCGCGGCCACGGCCGCGACGCTGCGCCGCCCGGTCTTCCTGCGCGACCTGTTCGAGCACAAGGTCTTCGCCGAGATCGGCCTGACCCGCCCGTCGGGCACCCAGCACCTGAGCCGCCCGCTGCTGCACCGCGGCCTGCGCTGGGCGGCCTGGGGCGTGGCGGGCGTGTGGTGCACCGGCCTGGCGGTGAACGCGGTGCTGCTGACGCAGCAGTGCGCCGGCCTGCAGACGCTGCTGGCGCGCGTGCGCATCGACACCGACACCCGGCTGCGCGCCGTGCAGCAGGGCGAGCGGCCCTCGCCCGAGGTCGAGCACCAGCGCACCCTGGCCATGCTGCACATGCTCGGCCAGATGGACGACCGGCGCCTGTGGTCGGTCTTCATGCCGGGCTCGTGGCCGGTGGTCGACTCGCTGTCCTGGCAGCTGCGCACACGCGTCGAGCAGGCCTTCGGCGAGGTGGCCGTGCACAGCCTGCGCCAGGGCCTGTACGACCGCACCATGCGCCTGAGCGGCGTGCCGGGCGACCCCGCCACCGGCGTGCCGATCGAGGGTGCGCCCTGCCAACCCGCCCCGGCCAGCGACACCAGCGAGGACGCCACCCTGGGCTTCGAGAATGTCCAGCCCTTCGTGCGCTGGCTCGAGTACATCAACGAGGTCGACCGCATCGACCAGGCCAGCCAGGCGCTGGAGCGACTGCAGAACCCTGACCTGCCGCCCGACGACCGCGACCTGGCCCTGCTCGTGCGCACCGTGCTGGGGCTGGAGCTGCCCGGCCTGTCCACCCACGCGGCCCAGCTCTTCCAGGCCCCGGCGGCGCGCCAGGGCGGCCTGGCCGTGCCGGCCATGCAGGCCGCGCTGCGCTGCGGCCTGCGCCATGTGCAGCAGCCGCTGCACCAGCGCGTGTTCGACGACAACGACCTGCTCGCCACCCTGCGCGAGCTCGACAGCCGCATCGCCGCGCTGGCCGCCGCCAGCCCGATCGACGTCAACGAGGACAGCCTGGCCGCCTGGCGCGATCTGCACGGCCTGCTCAAGGACACCGACTCCCTGCTCGCCCGCCCCGGCGGCGCCTGGATGCACAAGCCCACCCTGCAGCCCGGCCCGACCTGGGAGCGCGCGCTGGCGCGCATCGCAGCCGTGCGCCTGCTCGGCCCCGACAGTGCCCGGCTGGCGCGCCTGGACGCCGAGGCCGGCCACGCCCGCTTCTCGCGCGAGCTGGCCGACGTCACCAGCCGCAGCGGCGCGCTGGGCATCCAGTGGAACGACAAGGACAAGCGCTGGCTCGCCACGCCCGAGCTGACGGCCCTGCGCGGCGCCTTGCAGGAGCTGTTCGCGCAGAGCTGGATCCAGAAGAGCGGCGAACGCTACCTGCCCTACAACGCCAGCACCGCCCTGGTCGGCTGGGACCTGCTGCGCCTGGACCACGCCCTGGCCGTGGCCGAGCAGCGCAAGCGCTTCCGCGCCGAGCTGCTGGTGCGTTTTCCGGTCGAGCTGCGTGGCGCGGTCGAACGCCTGGCCAACCAGCAGTTCGCCGGCCAGGTGGTCGACCTGCTGGGTCAGGCCATGATCCCCGGCGGGCGCACCCTGGCCAGCGACAGCGCGGCCGCCGACGCCGAACGTGCCAGGCTGGTGCGTGTGCAGGCCCTGCTGCGCGAGCTCGGCGCCCACGCCGCGGCCGACCAGATGCAGGTGCTCGGCCAGCGCGACGCCATGGCACGGCTGCGCCAGCTCGACGACGCGCTCGAACGCGCCGACCTCTACGCGCCGATCGGGCGCAGCTGGGCCAGCTGGCGCGGCGAGAAGGCGCCGACCCTGGTCGCCTTCGGCCTGGCCGACGCCGGCGCCCTGGCCGGCTACCTGGGCCAGCAGCGCGGCCGCGTCGAGACCCTGGCGCGCGAGGCCGAGCTGCTGCTCGGCACCCCGGGCACCGGCGCCCTGGCCGGCAGCAGCGGCGAGCGCTGGCTGGCCATCACGCGCGACCTGGAGCGCTACCGCCTCAAGAGCCCGGGCAGCAGCCTGCTGATGCTGGAGAACTTCCTCGTCGCCCTGGCCGGCGACGTGGACGCCGCCAGCTGCACCGACCGCCTGGCGCGCCTGGGCGCCCTGCCGCGCGGCGCCGACTTCTTCGCCCAGCGTCAGCAGCAGCTCGTGCAGGCCCTGGGCGAACGCTGCACCGAACTGCGCGGGCGCGACCAGCGCGAGCAGTGGAGCCAGTTCACCAGCCTGTTCAACCGCATGGCGGCAGGCCGCCCACCGTTCGCCGGCACGGGCTGGTCGGCCGACAGCGCGCCGATCGAGAACGACGAGCTGGTCAACCTGCTGGCCAGCTTCGAGCGCGCCCAGCGCAGCCTGCGCGACAGCGGCAGCGGTGGT
>JBJOKY010000142.1:0-10371 GCA_046045865.1 Pseudomonadota bacterium
ATTCGAGCGCATAACCCGCCGCCCCGCGCCCGCCGGGCGCAGCCGGGTAGCGGTAGACGGCCACCGCGGCGTCGAGTTCATGCCAGGGCTGGCCGGCCTCGCGCGGGCAGATCACGCTCACGCGGCAGCCGGCGTCGCGCAGCGCGTGGGCCTCGCGCCGCACGCGGAAGTCGCGCGGGTAGCCGTTGTTCTCGACCAGCAGCAGGATCCTGGGCGGCTTTCGGGTGGTCATGGTCATGCATCCTTGGGGCGGGTCAGCCCAGGCGCAGGCGGTCGCGCGCCTCGGTCAGCAGGCGGCGCAGGATCAGCCGCGCCTGGGTGGGGTGGTGCTCCGGCACCAGTTCGGGCACCGGCCAGGCCTGGCGCCATACGCCGGCCAGACCGGCCGCAGCCGGCGCCGGGGCGGTGGGCGATGCACCGGGCTGCGGCACGGCTGCGTCACCTGCGGCCCGGGCGGTCGCCGGGTCGGTGCCCGGGTTGCCCGGGCGGGCCAGCGTGCCCAGGTCGGCCCACTGCACCTCGCCCAGGCTGTTGATGAAGCGCGCCGCGTCGCCGAACACGTCCAGGCCGTGGCGCAGGTCCTGGTGGTGCGCGCGCAGGATGAGCGCCTGGCCCAGGTAGGCCGCGGCCAGCAGCACGTCGTGCGTGACCGCGGTGAGCGACCAGCGCTGCAGCACCGCGCAGCCCTCGATGCGCTCGATCGGCGCGAAGCCGATGTTGCGCGTCCACGGCTGCCCCGGGTTGCAGGCCAGCAGCGAGCCGACCGAGACACATACCGCGTCGAAGCCGTGCGCGGGCAACTGGGCCAGCATGGCCGCCGAGCACGCGCCGTGCGGCGGCACCATGACGCGGCCCACCTGCAGGCCGGTGCGGCGTTCCAGCGCCTCGATGCGCGTGATCGCCTGGTGCAGCAGCTGCCGGCTGCGCAGCGGCGTGTAGCCCTGCGCCAGCTCGTTGCGGGCATGGTCGTTGCCGTGGATGAGCAGCGACAGCTGCTCGCGGTGCCGGCCGAACACCGCCACCGCGGTGGGGTGGGCGTACCAGGCGTCGAGCGGGATGGTCGCCACGCCGACGTGGTAGCGCTCGCGCGCCGCGTGCAGCGCGATGGCCTGGTAGTCGACATAGCCGTAGGTCGGCCGGTGCAGGTTGGGGTCGTCGACGATGAAGCTGGCGCACAGCGGCGGGCGGGCGTGGTACGGCAGGCGCACGGGCCGCGCCGCGCCGCAGGTCACGCGCGCCAGCTCGAACAGCGGCAGCAGCTGCACGAAGCACTCTGCGCCGGCCAGCTGCGCGAGCGGCGCACCGGCGGTGTCCGCACCCGGCGGGCACTGCAGCAGGCACAGTGGCAGGTGGCTGCGGCCGAGGTAGCGGCCGTGCGCGTCGTCGACGCTCCAGAGCACGCGGCCGGCGGCATCGTGCGCCAGCACGCGTTCACCCGCGCCCGGCGCCGACGTGGCCACCAGCGCCAGCCGGGTGGCGATGGTGCGCGCCCGGTAGGGCCAGGGCACGGCCGGGTCGTCGGCGAAGCGGACCTGCGCCGCGCCGGGCTGGCCGGCTGCGCCCGGCGTGCCGGCCAGCGGCGCGGGCACGACCAGCACGTGCGGGCAGTCGTCGTGCGGGCCGGGCGCCTCATGGCAGATGCGGGCCGCGACCGCCCGCACGGGCGCGTCGCTGAACTCGACCGGCCAGAGTGTCTCGAGCAGCGTCAGCAGGGCGCGGTGCGCGGCCAGCCAGGCGGCCGGTACGGCGATGGTCAGGCGGGGCGGGTTCACGGTGCCACCTCGGTGCCGAAGCACAGCCAGCGCAGGCAGGTCAGGTCCTCGACCAGCTTGCGCCGGGCCTCGGCGCTGCGCAGCAGGCCCAGGCCGCGCAGCACCAGCCGGGGCAGCAGGCGCAGCAGGTGGTGCAGGATGAGCAGGCCGCGGCACAGCCACAGCCCGGCCCGGCCGTGGTGCTTGCGCCAGTACGTGAGCGTGGCGCGCAGGATCTCGACGCTGAAGCGCAGCGGCGCACCCGCCGTGCTGCCCCCGCCCAGGTGCACGGCGGTGGCGGCGGGCAGGTAGGCGATCTTCCAGCCGGCGTCGCGCAGGCGCTTGCACCAGTCGATGTCCTCGCCGTAGAAGAAGAACTGCTCGTCGAAGCCGCCCACCTGCTCGACCGCGGCGCGCCGCGCCAGGCAGAAGCAGCCGCTCAGCACCTCGGCCTCGTGCGCGGTCTCGTGGCGCGCGGGGGGCAGCTCGTAGCCGCTGAACAGCGCCTGGCCCGGCAGCAGGCGGTCGAGGGCCAGGGCACGGCACAGGGTGTTCCACGGCCCGGGCAGGCGCCGGCAGGTGCGCTGCAGCAGGCCGTCGGCACCGCTCACGCGCGGGCCGACCAGGCCGACGCCCGGATGGCGGTCGAGGTGGGCGGCCAGCGTCTCCAGGCTGCCGCGGTGCACCAGCGCGTCCGAATTGACCAGGGCGAAGCTCTCTGCGCCGGCCTGGCGCATGGCCAGGTTGTTGGCGCGCGCGAAGCCCAGGTTGGCGCCCGCGCGCACGAGCCGGACCTGCGGGAACTGCTGCGCCACGCAGTCGGCCGAGCCGTCGGCCGAGGCGTTGTCGACCACGATGATCTCGGTCACGCAGGCCGGCGCGGCGGCCTCGATGGAGCGCAGGCAGGCCTCGAGATGCCGGCGCGCGTTCCAGCTGACGATGATGACGCTGACGGTGCACATCACACTGCCCCCACGAGCCGGGCCTGGCGGCGGCGCACCGGCCGGGCGCGGCGCTGCGGCTCGGGCCGCTCGACCAGGGCCTGGATGGCAGCCAGCACCAGGTAGAAGAACACGATCGACTGGTCGTACAGCGAGATGGTCCAGAACATCATCACGAAGCCGAACAGCAAGGCGCCGAGCGTCCACACGAGCAGGCGCCGCGCGGGCGCTTCGGCGGCGTGCTGGCGCAGGGCCCGGCCGACGTCGCGGAACGACAGCACCAGCACCAGCACGAACACCGCCATCAGGCCCAGGCCGCCACCCACGCCCATGGCCAGCAGGTGGTTGGTGATGTCGGTGTGGATGCTGTTGGCGTGGATGCCCGAGGGCATCCAGTGGCGCGTGTAGTCGGTGCCGGCGGCCCACCATTCGGGCAGGTGCTCGATCGACGAGCGGATCAGCTGGGCGCGGAAGTAGCCCTGGCTGCCGCCGGTGATGTCGATGCGCGCCATCACGAAGTAGACCGGGTCGTTCATGACGGCCGACAGGCCCAGCAGGCCGGCCACCAGCAAGCGCCGCACGGTGCGCATGTGCTCGCGCACGCACCACGCCGCCCAGCCCAGGAACACGAAGCCGGCCATCATGATGGGGCCGCTGGACGCCGCTGAATACAGCATCACCAGCCCGCCGGTGCAGCCCGCCAGCGCACGGGCACGGTCGCTGCGCGCCAGCGCCAGGCCCAGGCCGGCGCAGGCCGCGCCGACCGTGCCGGCCAGGATGGGGTGGTCGAAGGGCCCGCTCGCGCGCACGTTGCCGTTGCGCACCAGGGCCAGGTCGCGCACGCCGCCCAGCACCGTGAAGGCGTTGGCGCGGGTGAGCTTCTCGACCAGCATCATCGCCGCCAGCGGCAGCAGCGCCACGCACAGCATGCGCAGGGTGGCCTGCACGTCGTCGAGCGAGGCCAGGAAGATGCGCAGCAGGAAGTAGCAGCCCAGCTCGGTCCAGACCACGCCGGCGCGGAAGAGCCAGGCGTCGGGCGTGTGGAAGGCGCTGGAGCCGATCAGCCAGGCCGCCCAGACCAGCATCCACCGGTCGACCACGTGCCAGCCGCGCGCCAGCTGCTCGCGCCGCAGCAGCACGCGCACGAAGCCCACCAGCACCAGCAGGCGCACCACGGTCATGTGCACCGGGCCGATCTCCAGCTCCTGGCCACGTGTCATGTAGGCCGCCGCCAGCAGCAGCGGCATGGCGGCCAGCCGCCGCGGCAGCACCAGCAGCAGCAGGCTGGCGGCCAGCGTGAACAGCAGGCCGAGGGCGTTCATGGGCGACCTCCGGCCAGCAGCCAGGCCAGCGCGCGCGGGCAGCGCAGCGGGTCGGTCAGGCGCACGATGCGGCGCGCACACACCACCGTGGCCAGCAGCGTCATGGCCGCACCGAAGGCGCCCGCCCACCACGGCGCCAGCAGGTGCGGGCTGCAGAAGACGGCCGCAGCGGCCAGGATGAACCAGGCGGCGGTGCGCAGGTTGACGCCCGTCCAGCCGAAGCGGCTCAGGCGCCACACCGCCGGGTACACCAGCGCGGCGTGGAACAGGTAGGCGCCCAGGCAGGCCATGCCGGCACCTTCGATGCCGTAGCGCTGCAGGCACAGCCAGGTGAGCGCCAGGTACAGCAGCGTCCAGGCCAGCTCGATCGCCACGAACAGGCGCTGGCGGTTGCGGGCGACGATGATGAAGCTGATCGGCCAGATGACGATGCGCAGCGCCGTGCCCAGGCAGATCCAGCGCAGCACCTCCGTCGCGGGGCGGAACCGGTCGGAATAGAACCACTCGACCGCCAGCGGCGCCAGCGTCAGCGTGGCCAGCACACCCGGGGCGGCCAGCAGCAGGCACATCTGCGTCTGCTCGTTGACCAGGCGGTTGCAGGCGGCGTCGTCGGCCACGACGCCGACCAGGCGCGGAAAGTAGTCCACCGCCAGCGCCTGCAGGATGAAGCCCACGTACAGCCCGCCCAGCATCCAGGCGGCGTGGTAGTGGCCGGCGGCGTCCAGCCCGGCGCTGCGCAGCACCATGCTGCGCACGGCGTAGGCCGCACCGGTGGTCAGCAGGGCGCTCACCATGACCGCCAGCCCGAGCGTGAGCAGCGAGGCCGAGACGCGTGCCAGCTCGGCCAGCGCCACGCGCGGCACGTCCACCCGAACCTTGCGCGCGTACCACCAGGCGGTGGCGACGGACAGGGCGGCGCCGCAGATGATGGACGGCACCAGGCCGTCCTCGCGCAGCACGAGCACCAGCGGCACGCTGGTGACCAGGCTGAGCACGGCGCCGAGCGCGCCGATGCGCGCCACGTCGCCGATGCGGCGCAGGCCCTGGATCAGCGCGACCTGCCCGCCCGCCACCAGGCTGAAGAACACCGCCAGCGCCAGCCAGGCCACCGGCACGGCATGGTGCGCGTCGCCGAAGGTCAGCACCGACACCTGCGGCGCCAGCACGACCAGCAGCACCGCACCCAGCAAGCCGCAGGCCACCGCGACCCGGCGCAGGATGACCATGGTGCGGCCGATGCACCCGGCATCGCCGGTCGCCACCGCCGCGGCGATCTGGCGCACGCCGCTGTCGTTGATGCCGAGCTGCGCCACGCAGCGGGCCAGGTCGGCGATCAGGGCATACACGCCCATCAGCCCGTAGCCGGCCGGTCCGAGCAGCACGGCCAGGATCTTGGTGCGCACCAGCCCGACCAGCATGCTGAACATCGACGCGCCGCCCATGAGCAGGGTCGACGCCAGGATCTCGCGGTAGTTGCGCGCCTGGGCCTGGCGGGCCGCCTGGGCCGTGGGCAGGGCCAGGCCCGCGCCTGCCGCGGCGCCCGGGGCCGGCGTGGCGCGCGCGGTCATGCCGGCTCCTGCACGCCGCAGGCCGGCATACCGGCCGGCGCGGGTGCCGCAGCCGCAGCAGGCCGCACCGGGCCGGCACGCAGCGCCGAGCCGGCCGTGCCGCGGAAGAAGCGCTCGTGCCACAGCTCCAGCACCAGCAGACCGAACACCTCCTTGGCCACGGGCAGGCCGGCCTGCTGGTCGGCCAGCAGCTGCACCACCAGCCGGCGCGGGAACAGCCCGGTGCAGTAGCCGTTGCCAGCCAGCAGGGTGTCGTGCACGTGGTCGCGCAGCTCGTGGCGCAGCCAGCGCGCATACGGCACCGGAAAACCCGCCTTGCGGCGCTGCAGGATGGGTGTCGGCACCACGCCGGCCAGCGCCAGGCGCAGCACGTGCTTGAGCGACCAGCCGTGCAGCTTGTGCGCCGGCGGCAGCGCGGCGGCGAACTCCAGCAGCTCGTGGTCGAGCAACGGCACGCGCAGCTCGACCGATGCCGCCATCGACATGCGGTCGGCCTTGAGCAGCAGATCGTCGGGCAGCCAGGTGCAGGTGTCGACCTGCAGCAGGCGGTCGAGCAGCGGCTGGCCGCGCGTGCGCAGCAGCAGCTCGCGGCTGGGCTCGTCGCAGCGCGCCGCGCCCGGCGCGTCCGCTGTGCTGCCACGCGCCAGGCGCAGGCGGTCGAACGCGGTGCCGGGCGTGGCAGTGCGGCTGCGGTAGTAATCGCTCACGTCGCGTCCGACGAGGTCGGCATAGTGCTGGCCGCGCGCCCAGCCGGCCGAGCGCAGCAGGCGCAGGCCGGCGCCGAGCAGCCCGGCCGCGCCGCCCAGCGCGGACTTCAGCCCTTCCAGCGCCTGCAGGTTGCGGTATTCGGGGTAGCCGGCAAAGGCCTCGTCGCCGCCCTCGCCCGACAGCAGCACCTTCACACCGGTCTGGCGCGCCAGCGCGGCCACGCGCCACAGCGCGATGGCCGGGGGCTCGCACACCGGCTCCTCCATGTGCCAGACGTGGCGCGCCAGGGCATCGCGGAACTCGCCGGGCGTGAGCGTGGCCTCGTGGTGGACGCTGGCGTTGGCGCGTGCGGCCAGGCGTGCCCAGGGCCGCTCGTCGACCACGTGGTCGCCGCCGAAGCCGATGGTGTAGCTGTGCAGCGGCCCGCCCGCCGGCACGCCGCCATGGCGGCCGGCATGCTGGCTGGCGTAGTGCAGCACCGCGCTGGAATCGACCCCGCCGCTGAGCAGCACGCCCACCGGCACGTCGGCCATCATGTGCTGGCCGACGGTGCTGGCCAGCAGCTCGCGCAGCCGCGCCGCCGTGTCGGCGAGGCTGGGCGCCGGGTCGGGCGTACCGAAGGGCAGGCTCCACCAGCGCCGAGGCGTGCCGACGCGGCCGTCCTCGACGCTCAGCAGGTGGCCGGGTTCGAGCTTGTGGATGCCCTCGAAGGCGGTCTCGCGCCCGGGCGTGTAGTAATAGGCCAGGAAGCGGTCCAGCCCGGTCGCGCCGGGCTGGCGCACGACCTCGGGGTCGGCCAGCAGGGCCTTGATCTCGGAGGCGAACACCAGCGCCCGCCCGGCGCGCGCGTAATACAGCGGCTTGATGCCGACCCGGTCGCGCGCCAGCAGCAGGCGCTGGCGGGGCGCATCCCACAGCGCGAAGGCGAACATGCCGCGCAGCTGCTCGACGCAGCGGTCGCCCAGCTCCTCGTACAGGTGCACGATGACCTCGGTGTCGCTGGTCGAGCGGAAGCGGTGGCCGCGCGCCAGCAGGCCGCGGCGCAGTTCGGCATGGTTGTAGATCTCGCCGTTGTAGACCAGGCGGATGGCGCCGTCCTCGTTGGCCATGGGCTGCTGGCCGCCGGCCAGGTCGACGATGCCCAGGCGCCGGTGGCCCAGGCCGACCGGGCCGGCGACGTACAGGCCCTCGCCGTCCGGCCCGCGGTGTTCGAGCAGGCCCATCATGTGGCGCACGAGCCTGGGCTCGACCGCATGGTCGCGCTCCAGGTGGAGCTTGCCGCAGATGCCGCACATGCTGTTCAGCCCCGGCCGGCCTGGCCCCGGGTGCGCCCGCGGGCCTGGCCCGGCAACGCGCCGGCGAGCTGCCTGCCAGGCTGGCCGTAGATGCTGGGGCGCAGCAGCAGGCAGCGCATCTGCTCGCGGCGCAGGAAGCGCACCGTCTGCCGGTCGGCCAGCGGGCGCAGGTGCCTGGCGTAGCCCGACAGGAAGCCGCACAGCAGCCCGGCGGCCTCCACCAGGCGGGCGCGGCGCGCGGCGCGGCGCAGGCACTTGGCCAGCATGAACAGCGGGTGGTAGCCGGCGACGAAGTTGGCCTTGCCGTTCTTGACCGCGTTGGCCCACCGGCCGTCGGCGCTGCCGGTGGGCTTGTGCTGCACCAGCACGACGTCGTCGAAGGTGCAGGTGCGCCAGCCGTGGCGCAGGGCGCTCACCTCGTCCAGCGTGTCCCAGCCGGGCGCACGCACCAGCGGCGCGATGGCCTGCCAGCAGGCGCGCCGGTAGATCTTGGTCGCACCGCGCACATGGAAGGGCGGATCGCCCGGCGCGTCGACGCGCAGCGCGTCGCGCTCGAGCCGGCACACCGTGCCGCCGGCCAGGCCCAGCGAGGGGTCGGCAGCGAAGCGCGCCAGGCAGCGCGCGAAGTAGTCGGGCGCGAAGGACAGGTCGGCGTCGAGCTTGACGAGGTATTCCCACGGCTCGTGCGCGACCTGCGGGTAGCCGGCGTAGAAGGCGTCGACCACGCCGCCACCGGCGGCGCGGTAGCCGCGGTCGGTGCGGTACACCACCTCGATCCACGCATGCTGTGCGGCATAACGATCGAGCACGGCGGCCGTGCCGTCGGTCGAGCCGTCGTCCACGATCACCCAGCGCAGCGGCCGCAGGGTCTGGTGCACGAGCGACTCCAGCGTGTGCACGACATGCTCGACCTCGTCGCGCACGGGGGTGACGACGACGTAGCGCGGGGCGGTGTTCATGGCGCGGGCCTTCACGGGCAGATGGCGTGGCAGCGGACGGGGCCGCTGGTGTGGCCGCAGGTGTCGCGGCGGGCGTGGCGGCAGGTGCGGGGCGCTGGTGCAGGAAGCGGATTCAGACCGCGCCGCGCCCGCGCACCACCACCAGCGGCGTGCGCAGCAGGATGGACAGGTCCAGCCGCAGCGTGCAGTCGCGGATGTAGCGCAGGTCCATGCGCACCATCTCGTCGAAGCTCACGCGGCTGCGCCCCTCGACCTGCCACAACCCCGTCAGGCCGGGGCGCACGCTGAGCAGGCGCGCCAGGTGCCAGGGCTGGTACAGCGCCGTCTCGTAGGCCAGGGCCGGGCGCGGGCCGACCAGGCTCATCTCGCCCTTGAGCACGTTGAGCAGCTGGGGCAGCTCGTCGACGCTGGTGCGGCGCATCCAGCGTCCCAGCGGCGTGACACGCGGGTCGGCCGCGAGCTTGTACGGTGCCTGCGCGGGCGCCGCCGCGCCGGCGGGTGCGCCCGCGGACGCCGACGCCGCGCCCCCGCCGTGGCGGATGAGGGCGGCGACGAAGGCCCGGTGCACGCCGTCGTCGGCGTCCACGCGCATGGAGCGGAACTTGTAGAACGTGAACGGGCGCCCGGCGCGCCCCAGCCGCGTCTGGCGGAAGATGACCGGGCCGGGCGAGCTCAGCGCCACGGCGCAGGCCACCAGCAGCATCAGCGGCGCGAGCAGGCACAGCGACAGGCTGGCGCCGACGATGTCCAGCGCACGCTTGAGCGCATAGGCCTCGGCGCTGCCACCGCGCTCGTCGCCCTGCATGACGAGCTGCAGGGCGGGCGTGGCGCTGCGGCCTTCGGCCAGGGTGTCGAACAGGTCGTGCGGATAGGTGGCCACCACGCCGTCGCACGGCCCGCCGCCGGCCAGGCGCGTGATGCGCCCGAGCAGGTTGCGGCAGCCGCCTGCGCCGGTGTCGGGGCACAGCACGACGAGGGTGTCGCCGCCCACCCAGCCCAGGATGTCGGTCGTGCGCTTGGTGCCGCGCACGATGTCGGCGAGCCTGGCCGGTGCGCCGGCCGCCCGGTCGCCGGGCAGGTCGCCCGCCGCGCCGTCAGGCGTGGGCCGGAACACCAGCACCGACAGCGCTGCGCCGGTGCGTTCGGCACGGTGGCGCTCGTGGCGCAGGGCGTGTGCGAATACGTCCGGTCGCACCAGCTCAAGGTCGTCGGCAAACCGCGGCGCGCGCGTCGCGGTGCGGCCGGCCTGCGTCGCGGCGCGGCGCCGCGCGGGCCGGCCGGCGGCGGTCGGCCAGAGGGAGGGTGCGGTGGCAGGTGCGGATCTCATGTGATGACTACCCCGGCTGATCCGGGCCTGGGCAACGCGATGACGAGGCCAGCCCGGGTGCATGCGGCGCATCGTAGGCAGCGCTGGCCTGCCGGCTCTCGTGCGGCGGCAGGCCCGCTCATGGACCGACCGGACTACGGCGCCAGCGCGCCGGCAGGCCGCCGCCAGCCCCGCACGGCTGGCATGCTGACGCCATCGACCAGCGCCCGGCCACACCGGCCGGCGCACAGGTCCGCACCCGAGCAAGCAAGCGAGACCACCCTATGCCCATAGCCGACGACGTGACGCTGGGCGAGAACGTCACGATCCACCACCCTGCGCTGGTCAACCTGTACGGCTGCAGCGTGGGCGACGACACCCGCATCGGCAGCTTCGTCGAGATCCAGGCCGGCGCGGCCATCGGCGCACGCTGCAAGATCTCGTCGCACAGCTTCATCTGCACCGGCGTGACGGTCGACGACGAGGTCTTCATCGGCCACGGCGTCATGTTCATCAACGAC
>JBJOKY010000143.1:0-10342 GCA_046045865.1 Pseudomonadota bacterium
GCCAGGCCCGGCAGCCACAGGTAGCCCAGGCTGCCGGGCGGGCCGCCTTCGACGCCCCAGCCACCGATGACGTAGCCCACGGTGTTGGCCACGGCGATGGGGAAACCCAGCGCCGCGCTGGTGCCCACCGCGTTGCGTATGGGCACGTTGCACCAGGTCATGAAGGGCACGGAGATGAAGGCCCCGCCAGCCCCCACCAGGCCCGACACCAGCCCGATCACGCCGCCGGCGCCGAGCCGGCCCGCTGTGCCGGGCAGCTGGCGCGTGGGCGCGGGCTTGCGGTCCAGCAGCATCTGGGTCGCCGAGAAGCCGACGAACAGGGCGAAGCCCACCGCCAGTGCCGTGCCCTTCACCACGGCGAAGACCCCCGCACCCGCCGCCAGCCCGCCGGCCAGGATGCCGGGCGCCAGGGTGCGCACGATGTCCCAGCGCACCGCGCCGCGGCCGTGGTGGGCGCGCACGCTGGACAGCGAGGTGAACATGATGGTGGCCATGGACGTGGCGATGGCCATCTTGACCGCCAGCGGCGTGGGCAGGCCGCGCGCCGTGAGCAGGAAGGTCATGAAGGGCACCTGCATCATGCCGCCGCCGACGCCCAGCAGGCCGGCAAGGAAACCGGTGATGCTGCCCAGCAGCAGCAGTTCGGCGATCAGGGTGAAAGTCATCGGTGGATTCGGTGCGGCCGCGCGGGCGAGGTGGCAGTGTCGCCCAAGGCGGGCCGCCAACCTGTCACGCAGGCGCGGCCTGCAGCGCGGCCAGCACCGCCTGCCACTGCGCCGCGCTGACCGGCGTGATCGAGAGCCGGTTGCCGGGCTTGAGCACCAGCAGGTCGGCCAGCTCGGGGCGCCGGCGCATCTCGGCCAGGCCGAGCAGGCGGGTCTTGCCCACCAGCTGCACGTCCACATTCCACCAGCGTGGCGCCTCGCGCGAGGACTTGGGGTCGTGCCAGGGGCTGGCCGGATCGAACTGGCTGGCGTCGACATACACCGCGCTGGCCACCCGTGCCAGGCCGGCGATGCCCGGCTGCGGGCACGACGAGTGATAGAACAGCACGCCGTCGCCCACGCGCATGGCATCGCGCATGTAGTTGCGCGCCTGGAAGTTGCGCACGCCGGTCCAGGGTACGGTCTGGCCGGGCAGGGAGGCCAGGCGGTCGATGGAGCAGTCGTCCGGCTCGCTCTTCATGAGCCAGTACTGCGTCGAGGTAAAGGGCGTGGCAGGCGGGGTCATGGGCGGCGCAGGGGTGTGGCAGGCGGTCCGGACCCGGCGGCACTGGCGCACTCATGAGAAGACCCGGTGGGCTGGGCCGACCGGGTCTGCAGGAAGTGGTGTCCACCGCGCGCCGAAGGCCGCATTCCTGAACCCAGGGGATTCAGGTGGGCCGGGTCAGCAAGGCTTCGGGTTCATCTGACGCGAGACGATCACGCCCGCCTTGCAATGTTTCCAGCCCGGGCTCGCGTAGAGCATCGGTTCAAGGAACTAAAAACCTCCGCGAGCGCAGTGGACGAATCCATTCTAAGCACGCCCGGTCGGGTGCAGGGCCGTCAAGGCGTCACAAGCTGTTCGGGCGCCACAGCCGCTTCGTGCGGTCTGACCAGAGGCTGGCCGCTGGTTGTCGCAGGCGGTTCAGAGCAGCCGGCCGTCGTCGCCCAGCGCGACGTCCAGGCGCTGTATCAGGCGGGTCAGGTCGGGCTGCTGGGCAGATTGGTCACCCATGCGGCGCTCCGGCGTGGGGTCGGGCTGGGGCTCCGCCGGTGCAGGCTGGGCGGCCGCATTGGCCAGTTCGTAGGCCAGGTTCAGTGCTGCCAGCACAGCGATGCGCTCACGCGACTTGACCTTGCCGGCGTCGCGGATGGTGCACATCTCGCGGTCCACGCTGCCGACGCTTTCGAGCAGCAGGGTCTCGCGCCCGGGCGGGCAGGCCAGGATGTAGCTCTGGCCCATGATGGTGACTTCGAGCTGCTTCATAGGGCGCCGCGCTGTGCGTTGTGGTCGCCGTCGTCGCCGGGCAGGCGTTCGATCAGCGCATCGATGCGGCCACGGGCAGCCGCCAGACGGGCGCGCAGGTGATCGCGTTCCGCGACCACGGCGGCAAGCTGCTGTTCCAGCAGCGTATTCGTGCGCTTGAGCTCCTCATGGCGGAGCAGCAGGCGCTCTACACGTTCGACCAGATCTTCCAGGGTGGGCATGGGTGGGGGCGGGCCTGTGGCGGCGAGGCGGGCAGGGCGCCCCGGCGATGGTCCGACAGCAAACATTGTAGTGGCCGACTCCGGGCTTACCCGCGTCCGGCCGACCAGAGTTGGTGCATGCCGCGTGGTGACTGCTCACTCATGCGGAGGCTGGGGCAGCGGGCCGGCCTTGGGCGTGTGGTCGCAGCAATCAACCACCTGGCAGCGCGCGCATTGCGGCCTGCGGGCGGTGCAGACGTAGCGCCCGTGCAGGATGAGCCAGTGGTGCGCCTGGGCGCGGTACGGTGCAGGCAAGCGCCTTTCCAGCGCCTGCTCGACCGCCAGCGGCGTCTTGCCCGGCGCCAGGCCGGTGCGGTTGGAGACCCGGAACACGTGCGTGTCGACCGCGCAGGTAGGTTCGCCGAAGGCCACGTTGAGCACCACGTTGGCGGTCTTGCGGCCCACGCCCGGCAGGGCCTCGAGCGCCGCGCGCTCGCGCGGCACCTGGCCTCCGTGGCGGTCGATGAGCTGCTGGCAGGTCGCGATCAGGTGGCGCGCCTTGTTGCGGTACAGGCCGATGGTGCGGATGTGGCCGGCCACGCCGGCTTCACCCAGGGCCAGCATGCGCGCCGGCGTGTTGGCGCGGGCGAACAGCGCCCGGGTGGCCTTGTTCACGCTGATGTCGGTAGCCTGGGCCGACAGCAGCACCGCTGCCAGCAGTTCGAACACCGAGCTGTAGGCCAGCTCCGACATCGGGTGCGGATTGGCCGCCTGCAGGGTGGCGAAGAAACGCTCGACCTGTTGCGGGCTCATGCGCAGCGGGCCAGGGCCGGCGGGTCGCCGGTGTGGCTGGTGGTGGTGACGGTGCGCCGGCCGGGCACGGGCCTCACTCCGACTGCGCGGGCTGGTCGAGGTGGTATGCGACCGCGCGCTGCACCTCGTTGCGCGAACCCAGGATGACGCTGACGCGTTCGTGCAGCTTGGCCGGCGTGATGTCCATGATGCGCTGGCGCCCGCAGCTGGCCGCGCCGCCGGCCTGCTCGACCAGGAAGGCCATCGGGTTGGCCTCGTACATCAGGCGCAGCTTGCCGGGCTTGTCGGGCTCGCGCTTGTCCCAGGGGTACAGGAAGATGCCGCCGCGGGTGAGGATGCGGTGCACGTCGGCCACCATGCTGGCCACCCAGCGCATGTTGAAGTCCTTGCCGCGCGGGCCGTCCTTGCCGGCCAGGCATTCGTCGATGTAGCGCTTCACCGGCGCCGCCCAGTGGCGCATGTTCGACATGTTGATGGCGAATTCCTTCGTGTCCTCGGGGATCCTGACGTCCTCCTGCGTGAGCACGAAGCTGCCCTGCTCGCGGTCCAGGGTGAACATCAGCACGCCGTCGCCCAGCGTCAGCACCAGGGTGGTCTGCGGGCCGTAGACGCAGTAGCCGGCTGCGGCCTGCTGCTTGCCGGGCTGCAGGAAGTCCTCCTCGCTAACGCCGCGCTGGTTGTTCACCTTGCGCAGCACGCTGAAGATGGTGCCGATCGACACGTTCACGTCGATGTTGCTGCTGCCGTCGAGCGGATCGAACAGCAGCAGGTATTCGCCCTGAGGATAGCGGTTGGGCACCACGTGGATGGTGTCCATCTCCTCGCTGGCCATGGCCGCCAGGTGGCCGCCCCATTCGTTGGCCTCGATCAGCACCTCGTTGCTGATGACGTCGAGCTTCTTCTGCACCTCGCCCTGCACGTTCTCGCTGCCGGCGCTGCCCAGCACCTCGCCCAGCGCGCCCTTGTTGACGCTGATGGCGATGCGCTTGCAGGCGCGGGCGACGACCTCGATGAGCAGGCGCAGCTCGGCCGTGATGCGGCCGTGCTTGCGCTGCTGCTCGACCAGGTACTGGGTCAGGCTGATGCGTTTGCTCATGGGTGGATATCCTCGCTGCGAGTGCGGAAATCGGTGTGGCCCGGACTCTGCCTCAATCAGCCAGCGCGCGGCTGACGATCTCCCGCACATCGGGGGAAAGTTCCGTCTTGGCGTCCACACGTGCGAGCGCCTCGCGCGCCGCGCTGCGGTAAGGCTCGGCCAGCGTGCGCCAGCGGTCCAGCCCGCGCGTGATGCGCGACGCCAGCTGCGGGTTGAAGCTGTCGATCTCGATCACCTTCTCGGCCCAGAAGACGTAGCCCGCGGCGTCCGGGCGGTGCAGCGCGGCCGGGTTCAGGTGGATCAGCGTGGACAGCAGGCTGCGCGCGCGGTTGGGGTTGCGCAGCGTGAAGTCGGGGTGCTGGGCCAGCGCCTTGATGCGCGCGAACACACGCCCGCCGTATTCAGGTGCGCTGGCCTGCAGCGCGAACCACTTGTCGATCACCAGCGCCTCGCCGGCGAACTGCTCGCGGAAGCGCTGCAGCGCCGGCTCGGCCAGCTCGGCGTGGGCGTAGACCAGGGCCTGCAGCGCGCCCAGGCGGTCGGTCATGTTGCCGGCGTCCTTGCAGCGCTGGTAGGCGCGCCCGGGCCACAGGGCCTCGCCGCTGCGCGTGTCTTCCAGCACCAGGTGCATCAGCGCCAGGTTGGCCAGGGCGCGCCGGCCGCTGGAGGTGGCGTCCGGGCTGTAGCCGCCGGTGTCGGCGTTTTCCTCGAAGCTCAGGCGCCATTCCTCGCGCAGCGCATGGGCCAGCTGGCCGCGCAGCGCCTCGCGCACGGCGTGCACGCGCTGCGGGTCGACGACCTCGAGCTGCTCGGCCACATAGGCTTCGCTGGGCAGGGTGAGCACCAGCTCCTTGAAGGCCGCGTCCAGGTGCGGGTCGCGCAGGATGTCGCGCATCGCGTCGACGTAGGGCGCATCCAGCAGCGGCAGCTCCTCGCCCTGGATGCCGGCCAGCAGGCGCGCCAGCGCCAGGCGCTGCGCCGCTTCCCAGCGGTTGAAGGGGTCGTGGTCATGGCGCAGCAGGGTAAGCAGCTCGGCCTCGCTGGCCGCCCACTGCAGCACCACCGGCGCCGAGAAGCCGCGCAGCAGCGAGGGCACGGGCGGCTGCTCGACGTCGACGAAGACATAACTCTGGCTGGCCTGTTCCAGCACCAGCACGCGTTCGGTGCCGGCCGGTGCGGCCTCGCCGTCGAGCTGCAGCGGCAGGGCCAGGCCCTCGGCGCTGACCAGGCCCATGGCCACGGGGATGACGCAGGGCAGCTTGTCGTCCTGGCCGGGCGTGGCCGGGCAGCTCTGCGACAGCGTCAGCGTATAGCGGCGCGAGGCGGCGTCGTACTCGCCGTGAGCGGCCACGCGCGGCGTGCCGGCCTGGGCGTACCAGCGCTTGAAGGCGTCGAGCCGGCAGCTCAGCGTGTGCTCGGGGTTGGCGTCGGCAATGGCGGCGGCGAAGTCGTCGCAGGTCACGGCCTGGCCGTCGTGGCGGGCGAAATACAGCTTCATGCCGCGCGCGAAACCGGCCCGGCCCACCAGGGTGGCCATCATGCGCACCACCTCGGCACCCTTCTCGTACACCGTCATGGTGTAGAAGTTGTCGATGGCCTGGTAGGCGTCGGGGCGCACCGGGTGGGCCATGGGGCCACCGTCCTCGGGGAACTGGTAGCTGCGCAGGTGGCGCACGTCCTCGATGCGGCGCACCGCGCGCGCGCTCGGGCTGCCGGCCATGTCCTGGCTGAACTCCTGGTCGCGGTAGACCGTGAGGCCTTCCTTCAGGCTGAGCTGGAACCAGTCGCGGCAGGTGATGCGATTGCCGGTCCAGTTGTGGAAGTACTCGTGCGCCACGACGCTCTCGACCTGGCCGAAGTCGGCATCCGTCGCGGTGGCCGGGCTGGCGAGCACGTACTTGGTGTTGAAGATGTTCAACCCCTTGTTCTCCATCGCGCCCATGTTGAAGTCGCTCACCGCGACGATCATGAAACGCTCCAGATCCAGCGGCAGGCCGAAGCGCTGCTCGTCCCACACCAGCGAGGCGACCAGCGAGTTCATCGCGTGCTCGGTCTTGTCCAGGTCGCCTGCGCGCACGTAGACCTGCAGCAGGTGGTCCTTGCCCGAGCGCGAGCGCACGCGCTGCTCGCGCGCCACCAGGTTGGCCGCCACCAGGGCGAACAGGTAGCAGGGCTTGGGATGCGGGTCGCTCCACACGGCGTAGTGGCGGGCGTTGTCCAGCTCGCCCTGCTCGACCAGGTTGCCGTTGGACAGCAGCACCGGGTAGGCCTTCCTGTCGGCGCGCAGCGTGACCTTGTAGACCGACATCACGTCCGGGCGGTCGAGGAAGTAGGTGATGCGCCGGAAGCCCTGCGCCTCGCACTGGGTGAAGAAGCCGCCTCCCGAGGTGTACAGCCCGCTCAGCTCGGTGTTCCGCTCGGGCGCGCAGGTGTTGCGGATCTCCAGCGTGAAGGGCTCGGCCGGCAGTTTCTCGAGCACCAGCTGGCCCGCGTCCATGCGGAAGGAATGGCTGGCGCCATTGACCAGCACGCGCGTGAGGTTGATGTCCTCGCCGTCCAGGCGCAGCGGCGCGCCGGGCTGCTCGGCGTTGGGCTCGACCGACATGCGGTTGATGACCAGGGTCTTGGCGGGTTCGAGCTCGAAGCTCAGATCGACCGTGCGGATCCAGTGGCTGGGAGCGGTGTAGTCCTGACGGCGGACCAGCGCGGCATTGCCTTCACGCATCATGGTTGTCTTTCTCGTGGTGAGCTTCAGGCGGGCAGGGCGTGGCCGACGAAATCGGCCATCACCGCGACCACATTGGGGTAGCCGGCAAAGGCCGGAGCCGGCAGCGAGGTGGTGAGCGCCACGGCGCGCATTCCGGCCCGGCGTGCGGCCTCGATGCCCAGCGGCGCGTCTTCGTAGACCAGGCAGGCCGAGGCCGGCACGCCCAGGCGGCGCGCGGCTTCGGCAAAGATGTCCGGGTGCGGTTTGCCGCGCAGCGTGACACCTGCCGCGGCGCCGAAGACAGGCTCGGCCGGGCTGGTGACAACATGCACCAGCTCGCCCAGACCGAACCGTTCGAAGGCGACCGCGATGTTTTCCGGCGGTGCGGCGGTGCACACCGCCAGCTTGTAACCGGCGGTGCGTGCCTGGGCGCAGAACTCGGCCGCCCCGGCCACGAGCGTGAGCTCGCGCGCGGCGAACTCGCGGTAGATCTCCTCCTTGCGCCAGGCCAGGGCGTGCAACTCGGCCTCGCTGCGCCCGGGCAGCAGGTCGTGCAGGATCTCGATGTTGGTGCGTCCGGCCGTGCTGGCGAAGAAGTCGTCGCTGGCGTCGAAGGCCAGGCCCTGCTCGGCGAACCAGTGCTGCCACGAGCGCTCGTGCAGCGGCATGCTGTCGATCAGGGTGCCGTCCATGTCGAACAGCAGGGCCTGCACCGGTGCGCCCGCGCCTGGCGTCGTCATCACAGACCAGCCTTCAGGCTGGCTTCGATGAAGGCGTCGAGGTCGCCGTCGAGCACCTTCTGGGTGGCCGAGATCTCGACGTTGGTGCGCAGGTCCTTGATGCGGCTGTTGTCCAGCACGTAGCTGCGGATCTGGTGGCCCCAGCCGACGTCGGTCTTGGTGTCCTCGAGCTTTTGCTGCTCTTCCATGCGCTTGCGCATCTCGTGGTCGTACAACCGGCTGCGCAGGCGTTTCCAGGCCACGTCGCGGTTGCTGTGCTGGCTGCGCCCGTCCTGGCACTGCACCACGATGCCGGTGGGGATGTGCGTCAGCCGCACCGCCGAATCGGTCTTGTTGATGTGCTGGCCGCCCGCGCCGCTGGCGCGGAAGGTGTCCGTGCGCACGTCGGCCGGGTTGATGTCGATCTCGATCGAGTCGTCGACCTCGGGGTAGACGAACAGCGAGGCGAACGAGGTGTGGCGTCCGCCCGAGCTGTCGAACGGGCTCTTGCGCACCAGGCGATGCACGCCCGTCTCGGTGCGCAGGTGGCCGAAGGCGTAGTCGCCCTCGACCTTGATGGTGGCGCTCTTGATGCCCGCGGTGTCGCCCTCGGTCTCGTCTTCCAGCGTGGCCTTGAAACCCTTGCGCTCGCAGTACTTCAGGTACTGGCGCAGCAGCATGCTGGCCCAGTCGCAGGCCTCGGTGCCGCCGGCGCCGGCCTGGATGTCGACGAAGCAGTTGAGCGGATCGGCCGGGTTGCTGAACATGCGGCGGAACTCGAGCTTCTCGACGATCTCGCGCAGGCCGGCGGCCTCGCCCTCGATGGCGGCGAGCGAGTCGAGGTCGTCCTCGGCCCTGGTCATCTCGAAGAGCTCGAGGTTGTCGCCGATCTGGCCGGTGAGGTGGTCGATCGTGCCGACCACGTCTTCCAGCGACTTCTTCTCGCGCCCCAGCTCCTGGGCCCGTTTCGGGTCGTTCCAGATCGCCGGGTTCTCCAGCGCGGCGTTGACCTCGGTCAGGCGCTTGGACTTGTCCTCGTAGTCAAAGATACCCCCTTAGCGCTTGCGTGCGCTCGTTGAGGTCGGCCAGGCCGTAGCCGATGGCGTTGATGCGTTCGATGTCCATGATCGCGTGTGTCTCGTTCGGGTGGGGGCCAGCCCGCGATTTTCACACGCATGGGCCACCTGTCGCCGTGCCGCGGGCAGCAAGTTGTGCCCCGGGGCAGGCCGGGCAGCCCAGGGGGCTCAGTCGGCTGCCTGCGCGTGCGGTGGCGCCGGTGTGTGCAGGAAGCTCGCCAGCTGCGCCGCCAGCGCGGCCGGCTGGTCGTGGTGCAGCATGTGGGCGCAATCGGCCAGCACCTGGCGCTGCAGGTGCGGCACCTGGGCGATGCGGGCCTCGAAATCCTCGCGCGGGTAGCGTGTGCCCCACCACTTGCCCACGTCGGTGCTGTCGCCCTCCACCCACAGCACCGGCACGGTGATGGCGCGCCAGCAGGCCAGCACCTCGTCGACGCGGTAGAGCACCGGGTTGCTGCGCTTGTGCGCCGGATCGCCCAGGATGTGCCAGCGGCCGTCGTCGCGCGGCGCGGCCCAGTGCGGCGCCAGCCAGTCGGCCTTGTCGGCACTCAGGCGCGGGTTGTTGCGGCGCAGGCGCTCGGCCACGGCGGCGACGCTGTCGTAGTCGCGCAGCGGCGCTTCGGTGCGCAGTTCGTCCAGCCAGTGCCGGTAGCGCCGCGGCGCCTGCTCGGGCGTGGTGGTCGGCAGGCCGAAGCCTTCCAGGTTCACCAGCCTGCGGATGCGCTCGGGCCGCACGCCGGCGTAGATCATGGCCACGTTGCCACCCATGCTGTGGCCCAGCAGGTCCACGCCCTGGCCGGGCAGCAGCAGGTCGAGCAGGGCGTCCAGGTCGCCCAGGTAGTCGGGAAACCAGTAGCTGTCGGTGGCCGGGCCGGTGCTCAGGCCGAAGCCGCGCCAGTCGGGCGCCAGGATGCAGCCGGGCGCGGCGCCCAGGCGATCCAGCTCGTCGACCACGAACTGGAAGGACGCCGCCACGTCCATCCAGCCGTGCAGCAGCACCAGGGCGGGCGCCTCGGGTGTCGCAGCCGACAGGTCGCCCCAGCACATCACGTGGTAGCGCTGGCCGCGCAGCGGCAGGAACAGGCTGTGGGCGCGCCGGCGCGGCAGGTAGGGCGTGGGGATGGGGTCGTTCATGCGGGGCAATGTAACCAGCACGGGGGCGAACGTGCGTCAAGCAGGCGACGTCGCGCGGGCCGGGCGCAGGCAAGAATGGCCTGATGAATCACCCCACGCCCACGCCCATGCCCACGTCCGCGCGGCCCGCCGCCGCCCTGCCGCCCGGTACCGTCATCCGCCCGGCCGAGCCGCGCGACGTCGACGCCATCGTCGGCCTGATCACCGCGCTGGCCGAGTACGAGCAGCTCACCCACCTGCTGGAACTGAGCGCCGACAAGCTCGCGCCCCACCTGTTCGGCGCGCACCCTGCGGCCGAGTGCCTGGTGGCCGAGGTGCCGGCCGCGGTGGCCGAGACCGACACCGGCGGCCGTGCTGCCGCCGCGCCGGCCCGCCTCGTGGCCGGCTTTGCGCTGTTCTTCCCGAACTACTCGACCTTCCTGGCGCGCCCGGGCATCCATCTCGAGGATCTGTTCGTGCTGCCCGGCCACCGCGGCCTGGGCCTGGGCCGCGCGCTGCTGGCGCGGCTGGCCGAGATAGCGGTCGAGCGCGGCTGCGGCCGGCTGGAGTGGTGCGTGCTGGACTGGAACCAGCCCGCGATCGACTTCTACCAGGGCCTGGGCGCGCAGATGCTGCCCGACTGGCGGCTG
>JBJOKY010000497.1:0-3082 GCA_046045865.1 Pseudomonadota bacterium
CCGTGGGCTGGCAGGTGGTGGCGCGCAGCGGCATCAACGCCCAGACCACGCTGGCCTTGCTGGCGTCGACCCAGCTGCTGCCGGCCGACGTGCTGGTGACGGTGCTGGGCGTGAACGACGTGATCGAGCGCACCCGCCCGGGCGACTGGCTGCGCTCGCTGGACGCCATCCACAACCACGCACGCTGGCGTGCGGGGGTGCATCACACCGTGCACTGCGCACCACCGCGGGTGGACCTGATGCCCATCTTCCCCCAGCCGCTGCGCTGGGTGCTGGGCGGCGCGGCCGCACGCCTGGACTCGGGCCTGAAGGCGCGCCTGCGTGGTGCGCGCCGCCGCACCCGTTTCGCCCTGCCCTTCGACCCGCGCATCGAGAAGCCCGCCGACTGGCTGGCGGCCGACGGCTTCCACCCCAACGCCCTGCTCTACCGCCGCTGGGCCGAAGCCCTGGCCACGCACATCGACGTCGACCTGGCCCACATGCCCGAGGCCAACGCGGTACGCCCAAGCGGCTTCTCGGGCTTCGACACGCTGCGTTGACTGCGCGGCGGTGGCCGCCGCACCCCGCGCTCAGGCCGGCGTGCCCAGCACCCGCGGCCTGCCCTGCATGTCGATCGCGACGTAGGTGAGGTTGGCCTCGGTCACCTTCACCTGCTCGGGCGCGGCCGGGTTGCGCTCGGCCCAGACCTCGACATGCACGGTGATGGAGGTGCGCCCGATGCGCTCCACGCTGGCGTAGAAGCTCAGCAGGTCACCCACCGACACCGGCTGCTTGAAGATGAACTGGTTCACCGCCACGGTGGCAATGCGCCCGCGCGCCACCCGTGCCGGCAGCACCGCGCCGGCGATATCCACCTGCGCCATGATCCAGCCGCCGAAGATGTCGCCGTTGGCATCGGCCGGCATGGGCATCATGCGCAGCACGAGCTGCTTGTCGGGCGCCAGGCCGGGGGGCACGGGCAGGGCGGCGACTGTGTTCTGATCGTTCATATCGCGCCGATTCTTCCACGATGCGTCACACCCTCCCCAACCACGACATTCCTGCCGGCCCGCCCGCGCCGCGCAGCGACTGGCAGACCATCCGGCGCCTGGCGCCCTACTTCCTGCGCTACCGCTGGCGCATGGCCGCGGCGCTGGTCTTCCTGGTCGGCGCGAAGATGGCCAATGTGGGCGTGCCGCTGCTGCTCAAGCACCTGGTCGACGCGCTGTCCATCACGCCGGGCGACGCGCGCGCCCTGCTCGTCGCCCCGGTCGGCCTGCTGCTGGCCTATGCCGGCCTGCGCCTGTCGACCACCGTGTTCACCGAGCTGCGCGAGCTGGTGTTCGCCAAGGCCACGCACGGCGCGGCGCGCGAGATCGCGCTGGCCACCTTCCGCCACCTGCACGCGCTGAGCCTGCGTTTCCACCTCGAGCGCCAGACCGGCGGCATGACGCGCGACATCGAGCGCGGCACGCGCGCCCTGCAGTCGCTGGTGAGCTATTCGATGTTCACCATCGTGCCCACGCTGGTCGAGCTGACCCTGGTGCTGGCGCTGCTGGGCAGCCGCTTCGACCTGGGCTATGTCTGGATCACGCTGGGCGCGCTGCTCGCCTACGCCGTGTTCACCATCACGCTGACCGAGTGGCGCACCAAGTTCCGCCGCACCATGAACGAGCTCGACAGCAAGGCGCACACGCGCGCGGTCGATGCGCTGCTGAACTACGAGACGGTCAAGTACTTCAACAACGAGGGCTTCGAGGCGCACCGCTACGACGAGGGACTGGACGCCTTCCGCCGCGCGCAGATCACCTCGCAGCGCACCTTGTCGCTGCTCAACACCGGCCAGCAGCTCATCATCGCCAGCAGCCTGGTGGCCATGCTGTGGCGCGCCACCCAGGGCGTGGTCGACCAGCGCCTCACGCTGGGCGACTTCGTGATGATCAACGCGCTGCTCATCCAGCTCTACATCCCGCTGAACTTCCTGGGCGTGCTCTACCGCGAGGTCAAGCAGAGCCTGACCGACCTGGACAAGATGTTCGGCATGCTCGAGCGCGAACGCGAGATCGCCGACGCGCCCGACGCCCGGCCGCTGGCCCTGGCCACCAGCCCGGGCACCGGCACCGTGGTGTTCGACGACGTGTCTTTCGCCTACGACGGCAGCAAGCCGCTGCGCACGGGCGAGCCTGCGCCGCCCGCCAGCCAGGCCGGCCGGCAGATCCTGCACGGCGTGAGCTTCACCATCCCGGGCGGCAGCAAGGTGGCGGTGGTGGGCGCCTCGGGCTCGGGCAAGAGCACGCTGGCGCGGCTGCTCTACCGCTTCTATGACGTCGGCTCGGGCAGCATCCGCATCGACGGGCAGGACATCCGCCATGTCACCCAGGACAGCCTGCGTCGGGCCATCGGCATCGTGCCGCAGGACACCGTGCTGTTCAACGACACGGTGGGCTACAACATCGGCTACGGCCGCCCGGGAGCCAGCCAGGCCGAGATCGAGGCCGCCGCGCGCGCCGCGCACATCCACGACTTCATCGTCGCCCAGCCCCGGGGCTACGACACCATGGTGGGCGAGCGTGGCCTGAAGCTCTCGGGCGGCGAGAAGCAGCGCGTGGCCATCGCCCGCACCCTGCTCAAGAACCCGCCCGTGCTGATCTTCGACGAGGCCACCTCGGCCCTGGATTCGGCCAACGAACGCGCCATCCAGGCCGAGCTGGCCAGCGCCGCGCAGGGCAAGACCGCGCTGGTGATCGCGCACCGCCTGTCGACCATCGTGGACGCGCACGAGATCCTCGTGATGGAAGCCGGGCGCATCGTCGAGCGGGGTTCGCACCTAGCCTTGCTGGCCGAGGGTGGCAGCTATGCTCGGATGTGGCGGCTGCAGAACGAGGCGCGCAGCCAGGCAGCCGGCGACGGCGCCGGGTCCGACCGCGCCACCCTCGGCAGCAACGCCACCGCCGAACCGGAGAACGCCCCGAACCATGGAAACGCGCTGGCTTGAGGATTTCGTCAGCCTGGCCGAGACGCGCAGCTTCTCGCGCTCGGCCCAGCTGCGGCATGTGACGCAGCCGGCCTTCTCGCGCCGCATCCAGGCGCTGGAGGCCTGGGC
>JBJOKY010000498.1:0-3077 GCA_046045865.1 Pseudomonadota bacterium
GGGGCGCTGGGCGCCGCCGCCGCGGGCCTCGCCTTCGGACAGGCGCAGCACCTCGGGCAGGTGCAGGGACAGGGCGATGCGGTGCAGCATGTCCTGCCGCACCAGGTGGGCCCGCACGCGGGTGAGATCACCCTCGGGCGAACTGGCGAAATGGCTGAACAGCAGGTCGGAGACGCCCAGGTTGAGCACCGCGTCGCCCAGGAATTCCAGGCGTTCGTTGTGATCCCAGCCAAAGCTGCGGTGGGTGAGGGCCTGCTGCAGCAGTTCGGGCCGGGTGAAGCGGTGGCCCAGGCGCTGCTGCAGGGTGTCGAGCGGATGCTTCACGGCGTAGGCGGGCGGGGACGGCGGACTTCAGGCAGGGCCAGGGCGGACGCGGCGACGACGGGCGATCGTGCGCGCACGCTCAGTTCGAGCGGCCGCGGAACTTGAGGAGCAGGTAGACCGGGCCGAAGAGCTCGATCTCCTTGTCGTAGGCGTAGCTCACGACGATGCGGTCGTTCTCCTTGCTGATCTCGAGGTCCTTGCCGGAGATGGAACTGATGGCGTATTCGACCTGCTTGACCCGGTCGAAGGCCTGGCGCACCTCGTTCACCGTGGTGGCGTTTTCATGCGCCACCCGCGAGACGGCGCGGGCGATGGTGTAGTTCTCGTTCACCACCGGGATGACGCGCAGGGCCACCACGGCGGTGATGCTGATGAGGGCGGCCCAGAACACCAGCCCGACCAGCGTGATGCCGCGACAGGCGGCTGCCCGCCCACGCACGGCCAGGCTGCGGCGCAGGCCGGTGGAAGGGCGGGAGGAGGTGCTGGCACGGGCGGTCATGAGCGGGCTCCGCAGTGCGGTGTGGAATGGCGTGAGGGGCGGCGCCGCCGTGGATGACACGAGGCAGGCGTCAATGGAAGGCGCCGATGCGCTTGAGGTTACCGAAGTTCATCCACACGAAGAAGGCCCTGCCGACGATGTTCTCGTCCGGCACGAAGCCCCAGAAGCGGGAATCCTCGGAATTGTCGCGGTTGTCGCCCATCATGAAGTAGTGACCGGCCGGCACGGTGCAGGTGATGCCGTCGGCGGTGTACTTGCAGTTCTGGCTGTAGGGAAAGTTGAGCGCCCGGCTGCCGTAGTGCGAGGGCAGGCGCGGCTCGACCAGCAGGCGATGCGGCTGGGCGCCCAGATGCTCCTCGAACTGGCGCGAGTAGCTGCGGCGCTCCTCGTCGTAGTAGTCGTCCACCGGACGCAAGGGGACCAGCTTGCCGTTCAGGTAGAGCTTCTGGTTCAGGTAGGCGATCTCGTCACCGGGCACGCCGACCACGCGCTTGATGAAGTCGATGCTGGGGTCCACCGGGTAGCGGAACACCATCACGTCGCCGCGCTGCGGGGTGTTGATGGAAATGAGCTTCTTGTTGATGACCGGCACGCGGATGCCGTAGTGAAACTTGTTCACCAGGATGAGGTCGCCGATCTCCAGTGTCGGAATCATGGAGCCTGAGGGGATCTTGAAGGGCTCGAACAGGAAGCTGCGCAGCACGAAGACCATCAGGATCACCGGGAAGAGTCCGGCGGTCCAGTCCAGCCACCAGGGCTGGGCCAGCACCTGGTGGCGGGCCTGGTCGAACTGGCCTTCGACCGGGGCGATGCCCTGGCGTTCGAGTTCGGCGCGGCGGGCGTTGTCCTGGGCGTCCAGCACCTGGGCGGCGGCCAGGCGGCGCGGCTGGAAGACCCAGCGCTCGGCCATCCAGTACGCGAAGGTGACGACGGTCAGGACGAAGAGCAGCAGCGAGAAGTTGCCGCTCCACTTGCCCATGTACCAGCCTGCGCCGTAGAAGGCCAGGCAGGCGTAGAGGATGCCGGTGAGTGGTGCCATCAAGGGTGAAGATCCAGGTCGGTGGGCTGGCGGGTGGAAGGCGCGGGGCAGATGCCCGGCGCCGCGTCGTGGTCAGTCGTCGACCTGCAGGATGGCGAGGAAGGCTTCTTGCGGCACCTCGACCGAGCCGACCTGCTTCATGCGCTTCTTGCCGGCCTTCTGCTTTTCGAGCAGCTTGCGCTTGCGGGTGATGTCGCCGCCATAACATTTTGCCAGCACGTTCTTGCGCAGCGCCTTGACGTCCTCGCGGGCGATGATGTTGGCGCCGATCGCCGCCTGGATGGCCACGTCGTACATCTGGCGCGGGATCAGCGTGCGCATCTTGGCCGCCACGGCGCGGCCGCGGTACTGGCTCTGCGAGCGGTGCACGATCATCGCCAGGGGGTCGACCCGGTCGCCGTTGATCATGATGTCGACCTTCACGACGTCGGCGGCGCGGTACTCCTTGAACTCGTAGTCCATCGAGGCATAGCCGCGGCTGACCGACTTCAGCTTGTCGAAGAAGTCCAGCACGATCTCGGCCAGCGGCAGCTCATAGGTCAGCATGACCTGCTTGCCGTGGTAGGCCATGTTCATCTGCACGCCGCGCTTCTGGTTGGCCAGCGTCATGACCGGGCCGACATAGTCCTGCGGCATGTAGAGGTGCACGGTGACGATGGGCTCGCGGATCTCGCGCATGCGGCCCACGTCGGGCATCTTGCTGGGGTTCTCGACTTCCAGCACCGTGCCGTCGTTGAGTTCCACCTCGTAGACCACGCTGGGCGCGGTGGTGACCAGATCCTGGTCAAACTCGCGCTCCAGCCGCTCCTGCACGATCTCCATGTGCAGCAGGCCCAGGAAGCCGCAGCGGAAGCCAAAGCCCAGCGCCTGCGACACCTCGGGCTCGTAGCGCAGCGAGCTGTCGTTGAGCTTGAGCTTCTCCAGCGCGTCGCGCAGCTGGTCGTATTCGCTCGATTCGCTGGGGTAGAGGCCGGCGAACACCTGCGGCTGGATCTCCTTGAAGCCGGGCAGGGCCTCGGTGGCCGGGCCGGCGTTGTTGGGCAGCTTCTTCTCCAGGGTGATGGTGTCGCCCACCTTGGCAGCCTGCAGTTCCTTGATGCCGCAGATGACGAAACCGACCTCGCCTGCACGCAGCAATTCGCGGTTCTCGCTCTTGGGTGTGAAAACGCCCAGGTGCTCGATGGCATAGACCGTGTTGGTCGCCATCATGCGGAT
>JBJOKY010000499.1:0-3432 GCA_046045865.1 Pseudomonadota bacterium
GGCGCGCGCTACCGCGGCCGGCGCGCCGGCAGCCTGGGCCAGCTGGGCTGCTTCAGCTTCTACCCGGGCAAGAACCTGGGCGCCTGCGGCGAGGCCGGCCACGGCATAGGCGTGAACACCGGCACCAGCGCGCTGCACCTGGCGCTGCTGGCCGCGGGCGTGGGCCCGGGCGACGAGGTCATCACCGTGCCCTTCACCTTCGTGGCCACCGTGGCCGCGATCGACTACACCGGCGCACGCCCGGTCTTCGTCGACATCGACCCGCGCAGCTGCACCATGGACCCGGCGGCGATCGAGGACGCGATCAGCCCGCGCACCCGCGCCATCGTGCCGGTGCACCTGTACGGCCAGACGGCCGACATGGACCCCATCCTGGCGATCGCGCGGCGCCACGGCCTGATCGTGGTGGAGGACGCCTGCCAGGCGCATGGCGCGCGCTACCGCGGCCGGCGCGCCGGCAGCCTGGGCCAGCTGGGCTGCTTCAGCTTCTACCCGGGCAAGAACCTGGGCGCCTGCGGCGAGGCCGGCGCGCGCCGCAGAAGTACCACCACACGGTGCGCGGCTACAACTTCCGCATGGAGGCGCTGCAGGGCGCGGTGCTGCGCGTCAAGCTGCGCCACCTGCCCGACTGGACCGCGGCACGGCGCAGCTGGGCCGCCCGTTACGACCGCGGCCTGCGCGCCTGCGGCCTGGCGCCGCCGCAGGTGATGGACTGGGGCGAGCACGTGCACCACGTCTACGCCCTGCGCACGGCGCAGCGCGCGCAGTGGCAGGCGGCGCTGCTGGCGCAGGGCATCCACACCGGCATCCACTACCCCGTGCCGGTGCACCTGCAGCCGGCCTATGCGGGCCTGGGCTACCGGCGCGGCCAGTTCCCGCAGGCCGAACGCGCCGCGGCCGAGGTCATGTCGCTGCCCATGTACGCCGAGCTGGGCGCGGCGCGCTGCGACACGGTGGTGCAGGCCCTGGCGCGCCTGAACGCGGTGCACGAGGCGGCCCGCGCCTGAGCTGGCGCGCCGCTCCGGGCGCGCGCCCGTCAGCTGCGCCCGGCGCGCGACGCGTCGATCAGCGCCACCAGGGCGTCGATGCTGTCCATCTGGTCGACGTCGAAGTCGATCGCGCCGAAGTCCAGGCCGAACTCGTCCTCGAGGAACAGCACCAGCCGGGTCATGGCCAGCGAGTCGAGCCGCCCGCTGGTGAACAGCGCGGTGGCGTCGTCCACCCCGGCCGTGTCGCCCGCGGCACGCAGGCTGGCGTCGATGTAGGTCCGCAGGCTGGCGCGTGCACCGCCCTGCGCCGTGCTGGCCGTGGGCGGCTCCAGGCCGGCTGCCGGCGTCCTGCGACCATTGATGAGCTGACGGTGCTGCATGGGGTGCTCCCTTGGTGGAGATGGTGGAGGTGGTGGTCGTGCGTGCGTGCGCGCGCCGGCGCTCAGCCCGGCGGCAGGCCGAACAGGCTGGCCATGAAACGCAGCCGCTCGCCCAGCGTCATGACGCGCGACTCGTCGCCGAAGACCTGCAGGCACACGACGAAGAACCACACGCACAGGCCCGACCACAGGCAGCCGGCCCAGGTGGCCGGGGGCACACGCCCGGCGTTGCTGCGCGCCTGCGACAGGCCGATGCCGCTGGCCAGCACGGCACAGTAGAAGAGATAGCTGGTGTAGCCCTGCGCGGTGGCCTGCAGGCCCAGCGTGGCGAGTGCACCGATGTCGCGCACGAAGTGGTAGACCGCGTTGCCCACCCCGGCGGCCATGAAGGTGGCCACGAACGCGCGCAGGCGCGGGTGGCCGCGCAGCACGCGCAGGAAGGTGGGCATGAAGAAGAACTCGACCAGCAGCTCCTTGAAGTAGTAGTAGTTGCGGTTCCAGAACTCGGCCAGCGTGAGCGCCTGCAGCGGCCGCCAGGTGTTGCGCGGCAGGCGCAGGCCCGCCAGGCGCGCCACGGCAATGATCTGGTGGCCGAAGATGGCCAGTTCGACGAGGCGGTGCGCCGTCGCCCAGGCCAGCCCGGCCCAGCCCAGGTGCACGGCATGCGGGCGGCCCTGCAGGAAGTCGGCGTACAGCTGCGCCGTTGCCGGCACCTGCCACCTGCCCAGCACCAGATCGGCCAGCGCCCGGTCGACCAGGCCCAGCACGGTGGCCCACGCCAGCAGCTTGAGGCCCTTGAGCTGCGTGACCGCCAGTTCGGCCGGCGAGTCCGCCAGGTGCTTGCGCACAAAGGCCGCGCCCTTGCCGTAGGGCGTGCACGTGGAGCCCCAGAAGGGGTGGAAGGTCGCCAGCTGCAGCGGCCACGGTGCCGGCGCACGCGAACGCTGGTCGATCAGCGCATGGGCCAGGAACCACAGGTAGGCGGAATAGACGACCAGGACGGCCCAGCAGGCCACGCGCGCCGCGCCGTGCAGCCAGGGCGCGCACGCCAGCGCGCCCAGGGCAGCCTCGAGCGCCAGCAGGCACAGCACCGGCCGGCGCACCGGCAGGCTGCGGCGGTGCCGGCGCGCCAACGCCAGCACGCCCACGACCAGCACGGCGTACAGCACCAGGGCCGGCAGCACGACCTGGACGGCGTCGAGCCGGCCCAGGCCCTCCTGCGCCAGCACGGCGCGCAGGCCGTCGAGCCCGAACCAGTCCGGCTGGCGCAGCAGCACCGCGGCCGTGGCCAGCAGCATCACCCAGCTGCGCCAGGCAGGCAGCCAGGCACAGGCGGCGGCCGCCAGCACGGCCGTCAGCGACAGCGCGCCCGCCCGGGCCAGGGCCAGGAACAGCGCCACCAGCAGCACCTGGCCAGGCAGCGTCTGCACGAAGGCGACCAGTGCCGCGCGTTCGTCGATCGCCCACCAGTCGCGCGGACGGTGGCCGGCGGCCCGGCTCAGCGCCTGGCACCACCCGGGCGCCGTGTCGGCCAGCTGCGGCGCAGGCCCTGCGCGCGCCAGGCGCAGCACCGGCCACCCGGGCGGCCGGCGCGCTTCCGCCGACGCGGCTGGCGGGCGCGGATTCATGGCAGCCGGTCCGTGTCGAGCAGCTGGCGCAGTGCGCCGCGGTCGACCTTGCCGTTCGGGCCGAGCGGCAGCTCGGCCAGCGCCAGCACCTGGCCCGGCACCATGTAGGCCGGCAGGCGCGCGCGCAGGTCGCGCACGACGCAGGCCGCGTCCACGCTGCGTGCGCCGACGAAGCCGACCAGCCCGCGCGCGCTGCCGTCGACCACCGGCCAGGCGATGGTGCCGACCAGGTCGACGCCGGTGGCCGCACGCAGGTGGGCATCGACTTCCTCGAGCTCGATGCGGTGGCCCAGCACCTTGACCTGGTGGTCGATGCGGCCCAGGCCGTGGAAGACGCCGGCCGCGTCGCGCAGCGCCAGATCGCCGGTGCGGTACCAGCGCCGCCCGCGCAGCGTCGGGAAGCACGCGGCGCTCAGCGCGGCCTGGCCGAGGTAG
>JBJOKY010000500.1:0-3055 GCA_046045865.1 Pseudomonadota bacterium
AAGCGGGATCGAACCGCTGACCTCTTGCATGCCATGCAAGCGCTCTCCCAGCTGAGCTATACCCCCAAGTAGTTTTGCCGAGGCACTTGTGGTGCCGTGACAAACCTGACTTGAATCTCGACACCTGACAAAACCGAGGTCTTGTCTTGTTCGTCTGCAAGCTGTCGTTCAAGCGAGACCGAAAGTATAGACCAGTTTTCAGGCTGCTTGCAAGCGGTTCAGCACAACTTGATGATCGAAGGACGCCAGCACTGCATCGACCGAGGGCGTCTGGGCCCGGCCGCACACCAGCACGCGCACCGGGATGGCCAGTTGCGGCATCTTCAGGCCATGTTCGGCCACTGTGGCCTTGATGGCCTGGTTGATGGCCGGCGCCACCCACTCGCAGCTGGCCAGGCGTGCCGCCAGCGCCGCCAGCGCGGGCCTGATGGCCGGTGTGACATGCTGGGCCAGATCCGCCTGGGCAGGCTGCACGGGCTGGTAGTACATGCGCAGCCACTCGGCCAGTTCCACCAGGGTGGCGCAGCGGTCACGCAGCAGGGCGCAACGCTGCAGCAGGGCGGCATCGGCCGTGGTGTGGATGCGCAGGCGCTCCAGCTGCGGCAGCACCAGCTGAGCCAGACGCAGCGGCTCGGCGGTCTTGATGTAGTGCGCGTTGACCCAGGCCAGCTTGGCCGGGTCCCACTGCGCCGGGCTGCGCGACAGGTGGGCGCCGTCGAACCACTGGATGATCTGCTCGCGCGAGAACACCTCGTCGTCGCCGTGGCTCCAGCCCAGGCGGGCCAGGTAGTTCAGCATGGCCTCGGGCAGGAAGCCGGCTTCCTCGTAGGCCGTGACGCTGACCGCGCCACGGCGCTTGGACAGCTTCTGGCCGTCGTCGCCCAGGATGATGGGCAGGTGGCCGAAACGCGGCAGCGGTGCGCCCAGGGCGTGGAAGATGTTGATCTGCCAGGGCGTGTTGTTGATGTGCTCGTCGCCGCGAAAGACATGGCTGATCGTCATGTCCCAGTCGTCGACCACCACGGCGAAGTTGTAGGTCGGCACCCCATCGGCGCGCTGGATGATGAGGTCGTCGATCTCGCGGTTGTTGATGGTGATCGGGCCCTTGACCAGATCGTCCCAGCTCACGTCGCCGTCCGGCGGGTTGCAGAAGCGCACCACCGGCGCGACACCCTCGGGCACCGGCGGCAGCACCTTGCCCGGCGCCGGGCGCCAGGTGCCGTCGTAGCGGCGCTTCTCGCCACGCGCTTCCTGGCCGGCCTTCATGGTCTCCAGGTCCTCGGGCGAGCAGTAGCAGCGGTAGGCCTTGCCCTGGGCGATGAGCTGGTCGACCACCGCCTGGTAGCGGTCCAGCCGCTTCATCTGGTAGTAGGGGCCTTCATCGTAGTCCAGGCCCAGCCAGCGCATGGCCGCCAGGATCTGGTCGACCGAATCCTGGCTGGAGCGGGCGACGTCGGTGTCCTCGATGCGCAGGATGAACTCGCCGCCGTGGTGGCGCGCGTAGGCCCAGGAATACAGCGCCGTGCGGGCCGTGCCCAGGTGCAGGAAGCCGGTGGGCGACGGGGCGATGCGGGTGCGGATGGGGGGTCTCATGGCGGTGTGATGCAGTCGGTGGGCAGCGCGTGCGGTCGGACGTGTTCGGGCACTCAGGCGGCCAGGCCAGCCAGGCCACGCAACAGGTCGCCCTTGAGGTCTTCCACGTCCTCCAGCCCGACGGCCAGGCGCAGCATGCCCTGGGTGATGCCGGCGGCCTGGCGCTGGGCCTCGCTCAGGCGCCCATGCGAGGTGGTGGACGGGTGCGTGAGCGTGGTCTTGGTGTCACCCAGGTTGGAGGTGATCGAGCAGATGCGCGTGGCATCCGACACCGCCCAGGCACCGGCGCGTTCGCCCTTGACGACGAAGGACACCACCGCGCCGCCCAGGCCCGACTGCTGGCGCATGGCCAGCGCGTGCTGCGGGTGCGACGCCAGGCCGGGGTAGTAGACGCGCTCGACGGCAGGCTGGGCCTCCAGCCAGCGCGCGATCTCCAGGGCGCGCGCGCTTTGCGCCTGCAGCCGGATGGACAGCGTCTCCATGCCCTTGAGCACCACCCAGGCATTGAAGGGCGACAGCGTCATGCCGGCGCTGCGCATGGTCGGCACGAACCTGGCGTCGATCAGTTCGGCCGGGCCGCACAGCGCACCGGCGATGACACGGCCCTGCCCGTCCAGGAACTTGGTGCCCGAATGCATGATCAGGTCGGCGCCCAGCCTGGCCGGCTGCTGCAGCGCCGGCGAGCAGAAGCAGTTGTCCACCAGCAACAGCGCGCCGCCGGCGTGGGCGATGTCGGCCAGGGCGGCGATGTCGCACACCTAGGTGAGCGGGTTGTTGGGCGTTTCGGCGAACAGCAGCCTGGTGTTCGGCCGCATGGCGGTCTGCCACTCGGTCGGGTCGGTCTGCGACACGAAGCTGGTCTCGATGCCGAACCTGGCGAAGTCCTGGAACAGCTTGATGGTCGAGCCGAACACGCCGCGCGAACACACCACATGGTCACCCGCCTTGAGCAGCGACATGATGGTGATGAGGATGGCCGCCATGCCGCTGGCCGTGGCGATGCAGCCCGTGGTGCCCTCCAGCGCCGCCAGGCGGCGCTCCATCATGGTGACGGTGGGGTTGGAGAAGCGGCTGTAGACGAAGGCCTCCTCCTCGTTGGCGAAGCGGGCGGCGGCGGTGGCCGCGTCCGGATGCACGAAGCTGCTGGTGAGGAACAGCGCCTCGGAGTTCTCGCCCCAGGGCGTGGCGGGCAGGCCTTCGCGCACCGCCAGGGTATCGAGGCGGGCATCGGCCGGCAGGTCGGTGCGCGGCAGGCGTTTGGGGTCGGTGCTGGAACTCATGCAAAGCTCGGTTCAGTCGACCGGCGCAAGACGCACCGGCCTGGGGTCGATCAGGAGAAGTGGCCGGCAGCCGGGCTCAGTTGGCGCCGGCGCCCTGCAGGGCCAGACGGCCGCGCGCGTCGGCGGCGTCCTCGTCCTCGGGCTGGTTGGCGCGCTGCTCGCGCATGGCCTGGAAGTCGGCC
>JBJOKY010000002.1:0-41662 GCA_046045865.1 Pseudomonadota bacterium
GCCTGCCGGCAAGGCCTTGATCACACGGCCTTGCGGGCATTGAGCCTTGCTGCGTGTGTTAACGTGCGGGCTTGTTTATCTTCCAACACGGAGCATATCGTGAGCACTAAAGGGCAACTCCTACAAGACCCCTTTCTCAATATCCTGCGCAAGGAGCATGTGCCGGTCTCGATTTACCTCGTGAACGGCATCAAGCTTCAAGGTCATATTGAGTCTTTCGACCAGTATGTGGTCCTGCTGCGCAACACCGTCACCCAGATGGTCTACAAGCACGCGATCTCCACCGTCGTGCCGGGCCGCCCGGTGAACTTCCACCCCAACGACGCTGCCGACGCAAGCTGAGCGCCAAGCACTGCCCGCGCCTCAGATCTTGACTGCTGCCACTCATGTGCAGACCACGCCCCGAGCCGTGCTTGTGGGCGTGGATTTCGGCCCCGGGTCCTCGTTCGACCCGACCCTGGATGAACTCGCCCTGCTGGCCGAATCGGCCGGCGATCTGCCTGTTGCCCGATTGACCGCCAAGCGCAAGGCGCCTGACGCGGCGCTGTTCGTCGGCTCGGGCAAGGCCGACGAGATTCGTGACCTGGTGATCAACCAGGGCGCACACTGCGTCATCTTCGACCAGGCTCTCGGGCCGGCCCAGCAGCGCAACCTCGAACGCCATCTCGGCGTGGAGGTGATAGACCGCATCGGCCTGATCCTGGAGATCTTTGCCGCTCGCGCGCGCAGCCACGAAGGCAAGCTGCAGGTCGAACTCGCGCGCCTCAAGTACCTCTCCACCCGCCTGGTGCGGCGCTGGTCGCATCTGGAGCGCCAGAAGGGCGGCTTCGGCCTGCGCGGCGGCCCGGGCGAGACGCAGATCGAGCTTGATCGCCGCATGATCGACGTGCGCATCAAGTCGGTGAAGGAGCGCCTGGTCAAGGTCAAGCGCCAGCGCGGCACGCAGCGCCGTTCGCGCGAGCGCAACGGCACCTTCCGCGTCTCGCTGGTGGGCTACACCAACGCCGGCAAGAGCACCTTGTTCAATGCGCTGGTGAAGGCCCAGACCTACGCTGCCGACCAGCTGTTCGCCACGCTGGACACCACCACGCGCCAGATGTACCTGGAGGCGGCCGAACGCAGCGTGTCGCTGTCGGACACCGTGGGCTTCATCCGCGACCTGCCGCATGACCTGGTCGATGCGTTCGAGGCCACCTTGCAGGAGGCGGCCGAGGCCGACCTGCTGCTGCACGTGGTCGATGGCGCAAGCGCCAGCTGGCTGGAGCAGCTCAATGAGGTGCAGCGGGTGCTCAAGGACATCGGTGCCGGCGACCTGCGCCAGCTGCTCGTGTTCAACAAGCTCGACGCCATCGACGCCGAACGTCATCCACGCAGCCTGGTCGATCACTACGAGATCGAGCCCGGGCGCAGCCTGGAGCGCCTGTTCGTGAGCGCCAGGGACGGCCAGGGCCTCGACAGCCTGCGCGCCGTGATCGCGCAGGCTGCGCTGGCCGCGCCCGACCTGCAGCCCGCGCGCCCCGACGTGCGCGGCATCGACACGGTGCTGCACGCCGAAGATACGCTCACGGACGACGCGGTCGACGCTTGAAATCGGCCTTCGCACCTTGACATCCCACCTTTCCGTTCGCCGCTTCCAACGCGACTACTCAGCCCTCACCATGTCCACACACGCAGACCCCCGTCCGCCATTCCGGCCGACCCTGCTCGCCGCGGCGCTGGCGCGTCTGGTCACCGGCAGCCTCGCCCGGCTGCAATGGCGCCTGACCCGCTCGGGCCGCTACGCCGTGCCCGGCGCGCTGGCCAGCGGCAACCAGGGGCCGCCCGATCTGGATGAGCTCTGGCGCGACTTCAACAACAAGCTGGGCGGCCTGCTGGGCGGCAAGAATGCGCCGCGCAACACCGGTGGCCCGGGCAGCGAGCCTCCGGGCAACGGACTCAAGGGTGCGGGCATCGGCGGCGGCGTGATCGCCGGCCTGGTGGCGCTGATCTGGATGGGCAGCGGCTTCTTCATCGTGCAGGAAGGCCATCAGGCCGTCGTGATGACCTTCGGCAAGTTCGCCCGCACGGTAGACGCAGGCATCCAGTTCCGCTGGCCCTACCCCTTCCAGTCGCAGGAGATCGTGGCCGTGACGCAGACGCGCTCGACCGATGTCGGCCGCAACAGCGTGGTGCAGGCGACCGGGCTGCGCGACTCGTCCATGATCACGCAGGACGAGAACATCGTCGACATCCGCTTCACCGTGCAGTGGCGCCTCAAGCAGGCCAAGGACTACCTTTTCGAGAACCGCAACGTCGACGACGCCGTCATGCAGGCGGCCGAGACGGCGGTGCGCGAGATCGTCGGGCGCAACAACATGGACGGGGTGCTGTACGAGCAGCGCGACGCGCTGGCCACCGACCTTGTCAAGTCCATCCAAGCACAGCTTGACCGCCTCACGGCTGGGATCCTGGTCATCAACGTCAACGTACAGAGCGTGCAGGCGCCCGAGCAGGTGCAGGCTGCCTTCGACGACGCCTTCAAGGCAGGCGCCGATCGTGAGCGCCTGAAGAACGAAGGCCAGGCCTATGCGAACGACATCGTGCCCAAGGCGCGCGGTACGGCCGCCCGCCTGATCGAGGAGGCGGACGGCTATCGTGCACGGGTCGTTGCGCAGGCCGAGGGTGACGCCGAGCGCTTCCGCAGCGTGCTGACCGAGTACCAGAAGGCGCCGGCCGTGACCCGCGACCGCCTCTACATCGACACCATGAGCCAGATCTACAGCAACGTCACCAAGGTGATGGTCGACTCGCGTAGCGGCAACAACCTGCTCTACCTGCCGCTGGACAAGCTCATCCAGCAGGCTGCGCCTGGCGGCGTGGCTGCACCTGCGGTGGCCACGCCCGAGCCGGCAGCCAATTCGAGCGGCGCGTCCGTCGACGCCCGCTCCCGCGACGGCCAGCGCGGCCGTGACCGCGATTCGCGCTGAGCCCCAGGAGCCATCCAGCCATGAACCGCATCGGACTCATCATCGTCAGCACGCTGCTCGTGCTCATGACGGCCATGTCGACCCTTTTCGTGGTCGACCAGCGCAACTTCGCGGTGGTCTACGCCCTGGGCGAGATCAAGGAGGTCATCACCGAGCCTGGACTGAAGTTCAAGCTCCCGCCACCGCTGCAGAACGTCGTCATGATCGACCGGCGCACGCAGACCCTGGACAGCCCCGAGACCCGCCCCATCTACACCGCCGAGAAGCAGAGCCTGGTGATCGACTGGCTGGTGAAGTGGCGCGTGGTCGAGCCGCGCCAGTTCATCCGCAACACCGGCGTGGACCTGCGCAATGCCGAGGCACGCCTGTCGCCCATCGTGCAGGCTGCGCTGAACGAGGAAGTGACCAAGCGCAGCGTGCGTGCAGTGCTGTCGAGCGAGCGTGAAGGCGTGATGCAGGGCGTGATCAAGCGCCTCACAGATGACGCCAAGAACTTCGGCATCGAGATCGTCGATGTGCGCATCAAGCGCGTGGACTTCGCTGCCAGCATCACGGAGTCGATCTACCGGCGCATGGAGTCCGAGCGCAAGCGCGTGGCCAACGAGCTGCGCTCCAATGGCTCGGCCGACAGCGAGAAGATCCGCGCCGATGCCGACCGGCAGCGCGAGGTGATCCTGGCCGAAGCCTATCGCGATGCCCAGAAGAGGAAGGGCGAGGGCGATGCCAAGGCGTCTGCCATCTACGCCGAGTCCTTCGGGCGCGATGCCCAGTTCGCCCAGTTCTATCGAAGCCTGGAAGCCTACCGGGCAAGCTTTCGCAGCAAGAGCGACGTGATCGTGGTCGACCCGAACAGCGAGTTCTTCAAGGCGATGCGCGGCGGCGGGCCGGGCAGCGCGGCGCCTGCCGCGCGCAAGTGACGCTGCGTGCCGTCGTCATCCGGTAGCCGGCCATGAACGCCGACACCTTCTGGCTCGCTCTGGCGCTTGTGCTTGTGCTCGAAGGGCTGATGCCCCTGATGAGTCCGCAGCGCTGGCGCCAGGTGTTCGAGCAGGTGCTCAAGCTCTCAGACGGGCAGGTGCGTTTCCTCGGCCTGGCCAGCATTGCCTGCGGCCTGCTGCTGATCTTGCTGCTGCAGTGATGATTGACGCCAACCTGCAAGGTTGGCGTGGGTCCGGTCGGTAGAATCGCCGTTTTAGTTACTCGACCTTCCATGTCCTCTGCCTGGCTCCTGCCCGAGCACCTGGCCGATGTGCTCCCGCATCAGGCCCGGCGTATCGAGGAACTGCGACGCAGCCTGCTGGACGCCGCGCGTGGCTACGGCTACGAGCTGGTGATGCCGCCGCTGCTCGAACACCTCGAATCCCTGCTGACCGGCACCGGCAGCGCGCTGGACCTGCGCACCTTCAAGCTGGTCGACCAGTTGAGCGGCCGCACCCTGGGCGTGCGCGCCGACAGCACGCCGCAGGTGGCTCGCATCGATGCCCATCTGCTCAATCGCACTGGCGTGACCCGCCTGTGCTACTGCGGCCCGGTGCTGCACACCCGCCCGGCCGGTCCGGCTGCCACACGTGAGCCACTGCAGTTCGGCGCCGAGATCTACGGCCACGCCGGCCTCGAGGCCGACCTCGAAGTGGCCCAGCTGGCCATCGACTGCCTGCTGCGTGCCGGCATGACCGGCCTGGTGATGGACATGGCCGACGCACGCATCCTGCGCGGCCTGCTCGACGGCCTGACGTTGTCCGATGCGCAGGACCAGGCCATCCAACAGGCCCTGGCGGCCAAGGATGCCGCCGCACTGGCCGAGGCTGCGGCCGTCCTGCCCGGGCCGGTGCGCCAGGGCCTGCACGGCCTGCTCGATCTGTACGGCAGTGTGGACGCGGTGCTCGCCCGTGCCCGTGCCACGCTGCCCACCCATGCGCTCATCAGCGCCGCGCTCGACGACCTTGCCTGGCTGGCCGGCCACCTCACGGCGCAGCAGCCCGAGGTGGCGATCAGCATCGACCTGGCCGATCTGTCGGGTTATGCCTACTACAGCGGCGCCCGCTTCGCCCTGTACGCGGCGGGCAGCACCGATGCCTTGCTGCGTGGCGGGCGTTATGACGACGTGGGCGCCATCTTCGGCCGGCGCCGGCCTGCGGTCGGCTTCAGCCTGGACCTCAAGCCGCTGGCCGAGCTGACCGCCTTCGATGGCCGGCGCGCCGCCATCCGCGCGCCCTGGGGCGAGCAGGCCGGCCTGCGCCGGGCGGTGCAGGGCCTGCGCGAGCAGGGCGAGACCGTGGTGCGTGTGCTGCCCGGCCATGAACACGAGACGGACGAGTTCGACTGCGATCGCGAACTCGTCGCCATCGACGATCGCTGGGTGGTGCGGGCCCTTTGAGCCGCCGGCGCCTCCAGTCCAGCTTCAACACGGATCTTCCAGATGAATACAGCAGCGAATGCTGCGGCCGCCTGCGGCCGCAATGTGGTGGTGGTCGGCACTCAATGGGGTGACGAGGGCAAGGGCAAGGTGGTCGACTGGCTGACCGACGACGCCGCCGCCGTCGTGCGTTTCCAGGGCGGCCACAACGCCGGCCACACCCTGGTGATCAACGGCAAGAAGACGGCGCTGCAGCTGATTCCGTCGGGCATCATGCGCCCGGGCGTGGCCTGCTTCATCGGCAACGGTGTGGTGGTCGATCCGACTCATCTGCTGAGCGAGATCGAGCGGCTCGAAGCCATCGGCGTGGAGGTGCGCTCGCGCCTGTTCCTGAGCGAATCCTGCCCGCTCATCCTGCCCTTCCATGTCGAGGTCGACCGCGCCCGCGAGGCCCTGCGCGAGACCAGCGGCGCCGGCAAGATCGGCACCACCGGCAAGGGCATCGGCCCGGCCTACGAGGACAAGGTGGCCCGCCGCGCCCTGCGCGTGCAGGATCTGAAGCATCCCGAACGTTTCGCCACCAAGCTGCGCGAGCTGCTGTCGGTGCACAACCATGCGCTGAACGGCTACCTGAAGGGCACGGCGCTGGAGTTCCAGCCCATCTTCGACCAGGCCATGAAGCTGGCCGAGCAGATCAATCCCCTGATGGCCGACGTGGGCGTGCGTGTCGATGCACTCAACAAGGCCGGCGGCAGCATCCTGTTCGAAGGTGCACAGGGAACGCTGCTGGACATCGACCACGGCACCTATCCCTACGTGACGTCGAGCAACTGCGTGGCAGGTAACGCGGCGGCAGGTGCGGGCGTGGGGCCGGACCGGCTGCACTACATCCTGGGCATCACCAAGGCCTACACCACGCGTGTGGGTTCGGGACCGTTCCCGACCGAGCTGGACATCAACGCCGAAGGCACGACCGGTCATCACCTGTCGGTGGTGGGGCAGGAGCGCGGCACGGTCACCGGCCGGGCACGCCGCTGCGGCTGGCTGGATGCGGCCGCACTCAAGCGCTCCATGCTGATCAACGGCATCTCGGGCCTGTGCATCACCAAGCTCGACGTGCTGGACGGCCTGACCGAACTGCGCATGGGTGTGGGCTACAAGCTGCGCGGCGAGCTGATCGACATCCTGCCGCTGGATGCCGACGACATCGCGCTGTGCGAGCCGGTGTACGAGAGCTTTCCGGGCTGGAGCGACTCCAGCGCTGGTGCCACGAACTGGGACGCCCTGCCGCTCAACGCCCGGCGCTACCTGGAGCGGGTGCAGGCCTTCATCGGTGTACCGATCGACATGGTCTCCACCGGCCCCGACCGCGACCACACCATCCTGCTGCGCCATCCGTACAAGGCCTGAGTTGCACCAGACCCTGCACTCATCGACATTGATCGACCATCCGGCTGAACTGGAGTTGCATACATGCTGACCGACGACGGTAAACACCTTTACGTCTCCTGGGACGAGTACCACCTGCTGATCGAGCGCCTGGCGCTCAAGGTGCACAACTCGGGCTGGCAGTTCGACCAGATCCTGTGCCTGGCGCGCGGTGGCATGCGCCCGGGCGACGTGCTCTCGCGCGTATTCGACAAGCCGCTGGCCATCATGGCCACGAGCTCCTACCGCGCCGATGCCGGCACCATCCAGGGCCGCCTGGACATGGCCAAGTACATCACCCTGCCCAAGGGTGAACTGGCCGGCCGTGTGCTGCTGGTGGATGACCTGGCCGACTCGGGCGTGACCCTGCGCGCCGTGGTCGACCGCCTGCGCGGCACGCCGGCCATCAGCGAACTGCGCTCGGCCGTGATCTGGATGAAGGGGGTGTCGACCTACACGCCCGACTATTACGTCGAGAACCTGCCGACCAGCCCCTGGATCCATCAGCCTTTCGAGGAATACGACGGTCTGCGGCCTGACGGCCTGGCCCGCAAACTGTCGGTCTGAGGTCGCGTCATACCGGCCGTGCCCTCTGAAAGTGGTGCGGCCGTGGTACTGCCAGGTTCCATGCACGGACAGAAAAGCAGGCAGAAAAACAAAAAGCCGGCGACTGCCGGCTTTTGTGTTTTGCTTCTTGCTGCTGAAGCTGTCTGCTTGATGGTGCCCAGGAGAGGACTCGAACCTCCACGCCTCTCAGCGCTAGTACCTGAAACTAGTGCGTCTACCAATTCCGCCACCTAGGCTCAAGCATGGCACATGGCCAAGCATGAACGTGTCGTGAAATTCAAGTCTGAAGTCGATATTCAAGGAAACAAAAAGCCAGCAACGCTGGCTTCTGTCTTGATGGTGCCCAGGAGAGGACTCGAACCTCCACGCCTCTCAGCGCTAGTACCTGAAACTAGTGCGTCTACCAATTCCGCCACCTGGGCCTTCAAACTCGGCTTCACAACCGAGACGAAAAGTATAGCGTGAGATGATTGAGCAATGCAAGCCCCCTCTTCCACCAACGCCAGTCTGATGAGCGAAGTCATCGGCATCGTCCAGGGCCACCGCGATGGCCATGGCTTCATCGTGCGTGACAACGGCGAGCCCGATGTCTATCTCGCGCCGCAGGAGATGCGCGCGGTGCTGCACCACGACCGCGTCAAGGCGCGTGTCATCCGTTACGACCGCAAGGGCCGGCCCGAGGCGCGTGTGCTCGAGATCGTCGAGCGCCGCAAGTCCACCATCATCGGGCGCCTGCTCAACGAGAACGGCGCCTGGATCGTGGCCCCCGAGGACAAGCGCTACGGCCAGGACATCCTCATCCCCAAGAACGCCGTCGCCAAGGCCGAGGCCGGCCAGGTGGTGTCGGTCGAGCTGACCGAGACGCCCACGCTCTACAGCCAGCCGGTGGGCCGCGTGGTCGAGGTGCTCGGCGCCATCGACGACCCCGGCATGGAGATCGAGATCGCCGTGCGCAAGTACGAGGTGCCGCACCGCTTCTCGCCCCAGACCCTGGCGCAGACCGGCACGCTGCCCGACAAGGTGCGCGCGGCGAACTGCAAGCAGCGCGTCGACCTGACCGACGTGCCCCTGGTCACCATCGACGGCGAGGACGCGCGCGACTTCGACGACGCTGTCTACTGCGAGCCCTGCAAGATCGGCCGCGCCAAGGGCTGGCGCCTGCTGGTGGCCATTGCCGACGTGAGTCACTACGTCAAGCCCGGCGACCCGCTCGATGCCGATGCCTACGAGCGCGCGACCTCGGTCTACTTCCCGCGCCGCGTCATCCCCATGCTGCCCGAGAAGCTCTCCAACGGCCTGTGCTCGCTCAACCCCGAGCAGGACCGCCTGGCCCTGGTGTGCGACATGCTCGTCAACACGGCGGGCGAGGTCGAGGCCTACCAGTTCTACCCGGCGGTGATGTGTTCACACGCGCGCTTCACCTACACCGAGGTGGCTGCCATCCTGGCCAACACGCGCGGGCCCGAGGCGGCCAAACGCGGCGAACTGGTCGACCACCTGGTGCACCTGCACGAGGTCTATCGTGCCCTGCTCAAGCAGCGCGAGCAGCGTGGCGCGATCGACTTCGATTCGACCGAGACGCAGATCATCTGCGACGAGCAGGGCCGCATCGAGCGCATCGTGCCGCGCACGCGCAACGAGGCGCACCGGCTCATCGAGGAGGCCATGCTGGCCGCCAACGTCTGCGCGGCCGACTTCATCGAGCACGGCAAGCACAGCGCGCTGTTCCGCGTGCATGAAGGACCGACGCCCGAGAAACGCGTGACGCTGCAGAACTACCTGCGCGCCATGGGCCTGGGCCTGACGGTGAGCGAGGAGCCGAAGCCGGCCGAGTTCCAGGCCATCGCGCGCCAGACCGCCGAGCGGCCCGACGCGGCGCAGATCCACACCATGCTGCTGCGCTCCATGCAGCAGGCCATCTACACGCCGACCAACTCGGGCCACTTCGGCCTGGCCTACCCGGCCTACACCCACTTCACTAGCCCGATCCGTCGCTACCCCGACCTGCTGGTGCACCGGGTCATCAAGGCGCTGCTGGCGCACAAGCGCTACAGCATCGCACTGCCGCAGGGCGTCACCAGCGCGCTGGACGGCAAGCCCGCCGGCTACCTGCGCCGCCCGGTGAAGAAGGCGGGTGATGCCGCCGCCGCCCAGGTGACGCAGGCCAGTGCCAGGGCCGGCAGCGCGAGCAAGGCGCAGGAGGCCTGGGAAATTGCCGGCGCGCACTGCAGCGCCAACGAGCGCCGCGCCGACGAGGCCAGCCGCGACGTCGAGGCCTGGCTCAAGTGCCGCTTCATGCGCGACCGCCTGGGCGAGGAATACCACGGCACGGTCAACGCCGTCACCAGCTTCGGCCTGTTCGTGCAGCTCAGCGAGCTGTATGTCGAGGGCCTCATCCACATCACCGAACTGGGCGGCGAGTACTACAAGTTCGACGAGATGCGCCAGGAACTGCGCGGTGAACGCACCGGCGTGCGCTACGCCGTGGGCACCAGGCTGCGCGTGCAGGTCATGCGGGTGGACCTGGACGGCCGGCGCATCGAGTTCCGCCTGGTGCGCGAGGGTGAATCCACCGTCGGTACCCGTGCTGGACGGGAGCGCGGCAACCCGGTGGTCGCGAGCGGTGGCACCGCTCAGGAACTCTCGGCTGTCAAGGACGCCGACCGGGCGGCACGCCGAGCAGCACGCCAGGCTGCCGCACCCCGCGGCGCAGGCCAGGTGGGCAAGGCAGCCAAGGCCACACAGGCCGGCATGCCTGCCAAGGCGGACAAGGCAGGCAAGGCGACCAGGGTCCGCCAGGCCGGCAAGGCCGGTGCGGTAGCGGCCCAGTCCGGCGCAATCGCGCCGGGTGGTGCCGGCCAGGGCACTGGCGCCGCGCGTGCGGATCGGTCGTCCCGCAACACACGCAAGACCCGCGCGCGCTGAGGGTGCAGGTTCTGGTTCCCCGTGCTCGTCACCCGGTGCGTCTCGTGTTGCCGGGTGGTGCGAGCGCTCACCAGCGCCCTGCGCGCCGTCCGGCGCCGAGTTCCGCCACCAGCAGGCTGGCCGGCAGTGCCTTGCCTGCAGGGCTGGCGAATTCGGCGGCACGCCCATGGCTCCAGACCGCGGCCGCACACAGGTCTGCCGTGTGCCGCGAGCTGGACGATGCCGCGGCCGTGCCGTGTGCAACATGCCCGGCTGCCTGGCTCCAGTGGCCGGCCAGCCACCCGGCCAGCACGTCGCCGCTGCCCGGCGTGGCCAGCGCGGCATTGCCGCTCGGGTTGACGGCGGGCGTGCAGCCCGGTGCCGCGATCACGCTGCCCGACCCCTTGAGCACCACGCAGCAGGCCAGCTGGTCGGCCAGGGCCTGTGCGGCGAGCAGGCGGTCGCGTTGCACCTGCGCCACGTTGCTGCCCAGCAGGCGGGCGGCTTCCAGCGGGTGGGGCGTGATCACGCTGGCCAGCCCGCGGCGGCCACGTTCGCGCAGGGCCTGCTGCAGCGCGGACTGTCCGGCCAGGGCGTTGAGCGCATCGGCGTCCAGCACCAGGCGCGCGGCGTGCCGGATGAGGCCGTGCAGATGTGCCGTCACCGACCGACCGCCACCGCAGCCTGCCACCACTGTCGCTGCCTCCAGTTGCCGGGCGCCTGGTTCGTCGGCACCCAGCTGCTGCGCTGCCGCGGCATGGACCGGCGCGCCTGACGCACCCGCCGGATCGTCAGACGCGCTGACGGCCAACGTCGACATCAGCTCCGGCGTGACCTGATCGATCCGCGCTGTCGCCGGATCGAGTGCCTGCAGATAGACCCGCCCCGCACCGGCCTGCAGCGCAGCACGTGCGGCCAGCGTCGCGGCACCGACCATGCCGCTCGCGCCACCGAGCACCACCACGTCGCCGTAGCTGCCCTTGTGGCCGGCATGCAGCCGCTGCGGCACGCCACCATGCCTGCCCAGGTTCAACCAGGCCGCAGGCGGCAGGACAGCGGTGGCGTCGACCCCCAGGTTGTCGAACCAGATCTCGCCGCAGGCGTCGCGCCCCTGCGCCATCCACAGCCCGGGCGGCAGGCTCAGCAGCGCCAGTGTCCAGCGGGCACGCACGTGCGGCGCGGGCGTGCCGTCCTTGCCGCTGCCCTGCCAGCCGGTGTCTCCCTGCAGGCCCGACGGCAGGTCGACCGCCAGTACGTCGATCCCGCTGGCGTTAAGCGTGTCGATCAGTTCCGCCAGCATGCCATCCACCGGGCGGTTCAGGCCGCGGCCGAGCAGCGCGTCGATGACCAGGTCGGCCGAGCCGAGACCGGCCCGGAGCATGTTCGTGGCCGCCGGGCTGATGTCGATGCCTGCCGCGACCGCACGTTGCCAGGCCGCAAATGCGTCGGCCGGCAGCTTGGCATCGGCGCCAGCCCAGAGCACGCGTACAGGCACACCGGCTGCCTGCAGCCGCCAGGCGGCCTCGAAACCGTCGCCGCCGTTGTTGCCCGGCCCGGCCAGCACCAGCACCTGGCGCGCGTGCGGGGACAGGGCGCGCGTCAGCGCGGCCACGGCTGCGCCGGCGCGCTGCATCAGGGTGCCGGCGGGCAGCTCACGCGCGGCGGCGGCTTCGATGGCGCGGGCCTCGGCCTGGCGATGCAGGCCGAGCTGCAGGGCAGCTGACGGGCCGAGCCGCTGGTGGATGCGGGCAGGCTCGGTCGATGGCGGCCACAGGCGCAGGGGCATGGCCATGGCCCTCATGCCGCCGCAGCTGCCGCCGGGGCGGCCGGGCAGGGCGCCAGCCAGCGCTCCGGCGTGGTGATGTGCAGGCCGTGCTGCGCGGCCTTGCGCGCCAGCTTGAGCAGCGCGCGGTCGCGCGTGAGCAGCAGAGGCACCCGGCGCGCCAGGGCGAGCTCGACGAAGATCTGGTCGTCGCTGTCGGTGCAGCGCAGGCCGGGCCGGGCGGGCAGGGCCGGGGGCGCGTCGACCAGCTGCACGTGGTTGGTGATCTCGCGCTGCAGCGCGGCGCGGTCGGGCGCCAGGCTGGCCAGCGGCGCGCGGCCCAGCACGTGGTCGAGCTCCTGCAGCATGCGCTCGCAGCACAGCCAGCGCATCCGGCCGGTGCGCAGGGCGGCGTCCAGGTGCGCCACGCGTGGGTCGCGGAAGACCAGCCAGTCCAGCACCACATTGGTATCCAGGATCGCCATGGGCAGGTCGGCAGGCATGGTCGCGACCGTCATGCTGCAGTGTTGTCGTGCGAACGACCGTGCGCCCGGGCCAGCGCGGCCTCTACCGCGCCCGCCAGGTCGAGCAGGCTGTCGTCGTGGCCATTGCCGGCCCACAGCATCAGGCCGACCGGCCACTCGCCCGGCGCCTGGCAGGGCAGGCTGATCGCGCAGCCGTCGAACAGGTTCACGACCGACGGGTTGCGCAGCAGCAGGGCATTGACGCGGAAGAACTCGTCGTCGCTGGCCAGCAGGTCGGCGATGGGTGGTGCCTCGATCGGCACGGTCGGGCTGAGCACGGCGTCGACGCCTTGCAGGCGCGCGGCGATGCGGCTGATCCAGCTGCGACGCAAGGCGTGCAGTCGCGCCAGCATGGCGGTGTCGATGGCCGCACCTCGGCGGATGCGCATCACCACGCGCGGGTCGTAGGCGGCCGCGCCGTGCGCCAGGCGCTCGGCGTGCCCCTGCCAGGCTTCAGCGGCGGTGATGCCGCCGCTGGCGGTAAGCTCGGGCAGTTCGGCGAGTTCGGGCAGGTCGAGCTCGACGATGTGCAGGCCGGCACGACGCAGTTGCTCGACGCCGGCCTCCCAGCTGCGCTGCACGCTGGTGTCGAGCTGGTCCAGGAAGTGGTTGCGCACGATGGCGCAGCGCCGCCCGGCCAGCGGCTGCCGGGCCAGGTTCACGCGGCGTGCGGCCAGCACCTCGTGCAGCAGCACCGCGTCGCGCACGCTGGTGGTGATGGCGCACACCGTGTCCAGGCTGGGCGCCAACGCCACGCTGCCGTCGGCAGGTGTAAGTGCCTGGCTGTTCTTGTAGCCCACCAGCCCGTGCAGTGCGGCCGGGATGCGGATCGAACCACCCGTGTCGCTGCCCAGCGCAGCCCAGGCGGCGCCGGCGGCGACCGACACGGCGCCGCCCGAGGTCGAGCCACCCGGCACCCGCCCTGGCCGGCCCAGGCGTGCCAGCGCGGCGTTGGCTGGCGTGCCCTGGTGCGGGTTGATGCCCACGCCGGAAAATGCAAACTCGCTCATCTGAGTGCGTCCGACGATCACCGCGCCGGCCTGGCGCAGACGGGCGACGGCGGGTGCATCCAGCGCGGCGGGGGCGTCAGCAGCCAGCACCGTGGAGCCTGCGCAGGTGACCTGGCCGGCCACGTCGTACAGGTCCTTGATGCTGACCGGTGCGCCAGCCAGCCGGCCAGGCAGGGCGACGGTGCCGGACGACGCCGCAGCAGCTGCAGTGTCGAGCAGGTTGTCGACGGCGCGCGCATGGGCGCGCGGGCCGGCCTCGTCCAGCATGCAGTAGGCGTGCTGGCCCGGCGGCGTGCGTGCCGCATGCAGAGCCTGTTCCAGCAGCTCGGTGGCACGTACGCGGCGCAGCTGCAAGTCCGCAAGGCGATCGGTGAGGTCGAAATCTGGCATGGCGTCGGCTATACTCCTTGGGTTTTTCCGGGCGTGTCTGGCGTGCTTGCATGCTACCCGCAGCCCTGGTGACGCAGGCAGGTGCCTGCAGCGCCTTCAGGAAAGACGCAGTCGCGAATCCGGCCGCCAAAAGGTGTCGATCGAGGCTGGCGGTACCCGAGGTTCACCATGTGATCCTGGCCTGCCGGTCAGTTCGATTCGTGCCGGGTTCAAGCCCCAACCTTTGGAGTATTTCCATGTCCTTCTCCATGCGCGAAATGCTGGAAGCCGGCGTCCACTTCGGACACCAGACCCGCTTCTGGAACCCCAAGATGGCCCCGTACATCTTCGGCCATCGCAACAAGATCCACATCATCAACCTCGAGAAGACGGTTCCGCTCTTCGAGGAAGCGACCAAGTTCGCCAAGCAGTTGGCCGCGCGCCGCGGCACCGTGCTGTTCGTGGGCACCAAGCGCCAGGCGCGCGAAGTGGTTGCGGCCGAGGCCACCCGTGCCGGCATGCCCTATGTCGACCAGCGCTGGCTGGGCGGCATGCTGACCAACTTCAAGACGGTCAAGGGTTCGCTCAAGAAGCTGAAGGACATGCAGGCACAGGCCGAGGCCGGGCTGGAGTCCATGAGCAAGAAGGAAGGCCTGCTGTTCCAGCGCGAACTGGCCAAGCTCGAAAAGGACATCGGCGGCATCCAGGACATGGCTGCCCTGCCTGACGCCCTGTTCGTCATCGACGTCGGCTATCACAAGATCGCTGTGGCCGAAGCGCAGAAGCTCGGCATCCCGGTCATCGGCGTGGTCGACACCAACCACAACCCGGTCGGCATCGACTACGTCATCCCCGGCAACGACGACTCGGCCAAGGCCGTGGCGCTGTATGCCCGCGTGATGGCTGACGCCGTGCTCGATGGCAAGGCCAACGCCATCAATGAAATCGTCGAGGCCGTGCAGTCCTCCGACGAGTTCGTCGAGGTCAGCGAAAACGCCTGAGCGCGCCCGCGCCCGGTGAACAAGGGGCTGGCGACAGCCCCTTTTTTTCAAGACCCGCCCTTTCCCGCTTCCTTTCCCTACCGTCCGGCGGCCATGTGGTCGCCCGTCACCCAGGAGTACTGATATGGCTGCTATTACCGCCAGCATGGTTGCCGCACTGCGCGCCAAGACCGACGCCCCGATGATGGAGTGCAAGAAGGCACTCACCGAGGCCGAGGGCGACATGGACCGCGCCGAGGAGATCTTGCGCGTCAAGCTCGGCAACAAGGCCAGCAAGGCCGCCTCGCGCGTGACCGCCGAGGGCGTCATCGCCGCGGCCGTGTCCGGCAGCAACGGCGCGCTGATCGAGGTCAACTGCGAGACCGACTTCGTCTCCAAGAACGAGACCTTCCTGGCCTTCGTGCAGAGCTGCGCCGGCCTGGTGGTCGAGCACAACCCGGCCGACGTGGCCGCGCTGTCGGCCCTGCCGCTGGCCATGGAGGACTTCGGCCCGACGGTGGAAGACGTGCGCAAGGGCCTGATCGGCAAGATCGGCGAGAACATGTCCATCCGCCGCTTCAAGCGCTACAGCGGCGGCGGCGCCCTGGCCCACTACCTGCACGGCACGCGCATCGGCGTGATGGTCGAGCACACCGGTGACGCCACTGCTGCCAAGGACGCCGCGATGCACATCGCCGCCATGAAGCCCGCCGCTCTGTCGTCGGCCGAGGTGCCGGCCGAGCTGGTCGAGAAGGAACGCAAGATCGCCGCCGAGAAGGCCGCCGAATCGGGCAAGCCGGCCGAGATCGTCGCCAAGATGGTCGAAGGCTCGGTGCAGAAGTTCCTGAAGGAGGTCTCGCTGCTCGACCAGGTCTTCGTGAAGGCCGCCGACGGCAAGCAGACCGTGGGTGCCTACCTCAAGTCTGCCAAGACCGACGTGGCCGGCTTCACCCTGTACGTGGTGGGCGAAGGCATCGAGAAGAAGCAGGACGACTTCGCGGCCGAAGTGGCCGCCCAGGTCGCAGCGGCCAAGGGCCAGTAAGCCGCCCCCATCCGGGTACGCCGCCGTGGCACGCCCGGGCCTTGCGCACCTGCCCGGCGCGCCATTCGCGGTGTTGGGCATCGCCTACACTCGCCCCCCGTCGCAATCACGAGGAAGACCACGTGCCAGCCTACAAGCGCATCCTGCTGAAACTCTCCGGTGAAGCCCTGATGGGCGACGATGCCTATGGCATCAACCGCGCCACCATCGTGCGCATGGTGCGCGAGATCCAGGAGATCACCCAGGCAGGCTGCGAGGTGGCGGTCGTGATCGGCGGCGGCAACATCTTTCGCGGCGTGGCCGGTGGGTCGGTCGGCATGGACCGCGCCACCGCCGACTACATGGGCATGCTGGCCACCGTGATGAACGCCCTGGCGCTGGGCGACACCATGCGCCAGGAAGGCATGACCGCACGCGTCATGTCGGCCATCGGCATCGACCAGGTCGTCGAGCCCTATGTGCGGCCCAAGGCGCTGCAGTATCTCGAAGAGGGCAAGGTCGTGATCTTCGCCGGCGGCACCGGCAACCCCTTCTTCACCACCGACACGGCCGCGGCCCTGCGTGGTGCCGAGATGGGCGCGCAGATCATGCTCAAGGCCACCAAGGTCGACGGCGTGTACACCGCCGACCCCAAGAAGGACCCGAGTGCCACGCGCTACGCCCAGGTCAGCTTCGACGAGGCCATCACGCGCAACCTGCAGGTGCTCGACGCCACCGCCTTCGCCCTGTGCCGCGACCAGAAGCTGCCCATCAAGGTGTTCAGCATCGTCAAGGCCGGCGCGCTCAAGCGCGTGGTGATGGGCGAGGACGAAGGCACGCTGGTGCACGTCTGACGCCCGCGGGCGCACAGACCACGCGCAGATCACGAATTTCACAACGACTCGCAGGCTTGCCACCCATCCAGCCGCACGCGAGACGACCCGGCAACCCTGCCGGCATCGAGAGGACCCAGGCATGAGCATCGCCGACATCAAGAAGACCGCCGAGACCAAGATGGCCAAGTCGATCGAGGCCTTCAAGCACGAGCTGACCAAGATCCGCACCGGCCGTGCCCACCCGGGCCTGCTCGACCAGGTGCACGTCGACTACTACGGCTCCATGCTGCCGATCAGCCAGGTTGCCAACGTCACCCTGATCGATGCCCGCACCATCAGCGTGCAGCCCTGGGAAAAAGGCATGGGCGCCAAGATCGAGAAGGCCATCCGCGAAAGCGACCTGGGCCTGAACCCGGCCAGCATGGGCGACCTGATCCGCGTGCCCATGCCCGCGCTGACCGAGGAGCGCCGCAAGGAACTCACCAAGGTCGTGCGCAACGCCGGCGAGGACGCCCGCGTGGCCGTGCGCAACCTGCGCCGAGATGCCAACGAGCAGGCTAAGAAGATGCTCAAGGACAAGCTGATCGGCGAGGACGACGAACGCCGCAGCCTGGACGAGGTGCAAAAGCTCACCGACCGCGTCATCGCCGAGATCGACAAGCTGGTGCACGGCAAGGAAGCCGAGATCCTGGCGGTCTGACCGCCCCCGTCGATCCCGGCATCCTGCAGCGGCACCCGCCCTTGTTCGACCAGTTGTTGCGCCGCACCGTGAGCAGCCCGCCTGTGGCCGCCGTCCTGCCACGCCATGTGGCCATGGTGATGGACGGCAACGGCCGCTGGGCCAACAAGCGGCTCATGCCGCGCGTGTTCGGCCACAAGTTCGGCGTGGACGCGCTGGTGCGCATCATCGATGCCTGCGGCGACCGCGGCATCGAGTACCTCACCGTCTTCGCCTTCTCGTCCGAGAACTGGAAGCGCCCGCAGGACGAGGTCTCCGGCCTGCTCAACCTGGTCTTCGTCGCGGTCTCCAAGTACCTGGCGCGCATGGCTGAACGCGGCGTGCGCATCCGCATCATCGGTGACCGCGCGGCCGTGTCCGAACAGGTCAGAGCAGCCTGGGACGAGGCCGAGCGGCGCACTGCCCACAACCGCGGCCTGACCGTCACCGTCGCGTTCAACTACGGCGGACGCTGGGACATCGTGCAGGCGACCCGGCGCGCCATCGCAGCCGGCCTGGGCGCTGACGAGATCGACGAGCAGCGCCTGGGCAGCTTCATGTCGCTCGCCGGCACGCCTGACCCCGACCTGTTCATCCGCACCGGTGGCGAGGCGCGCATCTCCAACTTCCTGCTCTGGCAGATCGCCTACGCCGAGCTGTACTTCACCGACTGCCTCTGGCCCGATTTCGACGAGGCAGCGCTCGATGCCGCGCTGGCCGACTATGCCCGGCGCGATCGCCGTTACGGTGGCGTCAAGGTCGACCTGCCCGCCCCGGCGGCTGGCGCACAGGCGGCCCAGGCCGAGGGGGGCACTGAACACAGCCGGGATGATGGCCTGCGGGTCGGTCACGGCAACCTCGACGAACAGGGCCGGCGCGCCTGAAGGCCATGCTCAAGCAGCGCATCATCACCGCCCTGGCCCTGCTCGCCGTGCTCCTGCCGGCGCTGTTCGCCCGGGTGCAATGGCCCTTCGTGGCACTCACCGTCGTCATGATTTCCGCCGCCGGCTGGGAATGGGCACGTCTGAACGGCTGCGCCGGCCGCTCGGCCGTGTCCGCAGGTGCGGCGCTGGGTGCGGCCACGGCCGTCACGGCAGCGCTGGGCGGCATCGCTGCCGCGCCAGCCTGGCTGTGGCTGCTGGCCACGCTGATCTGGGTGCTGGGCGGTTCCTGGGTGCTGCGCGGCGGGGCGGCCGGCTGGCCGGCCATCGTGCCGGCAGTGCGGCTAGTCCTGGGTCTGGCGCTGCTCTGGCTGGCCTGGCTGGCACTGGTGCATGCCCGCCAGCGGGGCGTGAACTTCCTGCTGTCGGTGCTGTGCCTGGTCTGGATGGCCGACGTGGCCGCCTATTTCTCCGGCCGCGCCTGGGGCCGGCGCAAGCTCGCCCCCGGCATCAGTCCCGGCAAGAGCTGGGAGGGCGTGATCGGCGGCATGATCGGCGTGCTGGCGCTGGCGGCGTTCTGGCTGTGGTTCGATACCACCGCGCCGGTCGACAGCGTCAGCCTGTATGCCTTGCTGCTGCAGCGCGGTGGCCTGCTGGTGCTGGTGCTGGCCGGCCTGTACCTGGCCGCGTTAAGTGTGGTCGGGGATCTGTGCGAATCGCTGGTCAAGCGCAGTGCCGGTGCCAAGGACAGCAGCCAGCTGCTGCCCGGCCATGGCGGTGTGCTCGACCGCATCGACGCCTTGCTGCCGGTGTGTCCGCTGGCGCTGGCCCTGGTGAGCTGAACATGGCAGACATGAACGTCACACCTCCTTCCTCGCCAGCCGGGCCGGGCCTGCGCAGCATCTGCGTGCTGGGCTCCACCGGCTCGATCGGCAAGAACACGCTGGACGTCATCGCGCGCCACCCCGACCGCTACCGCGTCTGGGCCCTGAGCGCACACAGCCGAGTCGACGCGCTGCTCGAACAATGCCTGGCGCACGCCCCGCGTCACGCCGTGCTGCCCGATGCCGATGCTGCAGCCCGCCTGCGCGCCGGCCTGCGTGCCGCAGGTAGCCGCACCGAAGTGCTGCACGGCACTCAGGCGCTGGAGCTGGTGGCTGCTGCCCCTGAGGTCGACGCAGTCATGGCGGCCATCGTCGGCGCCGCCGGCCTGCAGCCCTGCCTGGCCGCGGCACGCGCCGGCAAGCACCTGCTGCTGGCCAACAAGGAAGCCCTGGTGCTGGGTGGCGCGCTGTTCATGCGTGCCGTACGCGAGGGTGGCGCCACGCTGCTGCCCATCGACAGCGAACACTCGGCCATCTTCCAGTGCCTGCCGCACGACCGCTCGACCTGGGCGGCGACCATCGACCACATCGTGCTCACCGCCTCGGGCGGCCCTTTCCGCCAGCGCGACCCGGCCACGCTTGCCGAGGTCACGCCCGACCAGGCCTGCGCCCACCCGAACTGGGTGATGGGCCGCAAGATCTCGGTCGACTCGGCCACCATGATGAACAAGGCGCTGGAGGTGATCGAGGCGCGCTGGCTGTTCGACCTGCAGCCCGAGCAGATCAAGGTGCTCATCCACCCGCAGAGCATCGTGCACTCGATGGTGGTGTGCCGCGACGAATCGGTGCTGGCCCAGCTCGGCACGCCCGACATGCGCGTGCCCATCGCCTACGGCCTGTCCTTCCCCGAGCGCGTCACCTCGGGTGCGGCGCGCCTGGACCTGCTGGCCACGCCCGCGCTGAGCTTCGAGCCGGCCGACGAGCGTCGATTTCCCGGTCTGCCCCTGGCCTGGCAGGCGCTGCGTGCACCGGCGGGCAGCACGGCGGTGCTCAACGCCGCCAACGAGGTCGCGGTAGCGCATTTCCTGGCCGGCCGGCTGCGCTTCGACCAGATCCACGCCGTCAACGCCGCCACGCTCGAGCGTTGCGACGTGCCGGCCGAGGCGGCCGCGAGCGTGGCCGGCCTGATCGAGCTCGACGCCACGGCGCGACGCACCGCCGAAGCCGTCGCCGCGGCCCTGACCCTCTGAGTGCGCGGCCGCCACCTGCGGAGGGCCCGCATGACTGACGCCACAATGGCGACCCCTGCGCAGCCCGGACCGCAGCCGGGTGGACGCGCCCTGTGCGCGGCACGCACAACCGGTCCGTTCCTGCCCGCCCTGCAAGGCAGCCTGCCCTCGCGCAGGCTGCTCCGTCCCACCCACAGCCCCGCCCAGCCATGACCACCTTGTTCGCTTTCGTGCTCACGCTCGGCCTGCTCATCGTCGTGCACGAGTGGGGTCATTACCGCATGGCGCGTGCCTGCGGCGTGAAGGTGCTGCGGTTCTCCATCGGTCTGGGCCGTCCGATCTGGCGCCGCCAGCATGGCGGGACCGAATGGGTCATCGGCCTGCTGCCCCTGGGCGGCTACGTCAAGATGCTCGACGAGCGCGAAGGCGCGGTCGCCCCCGGCGAGCGTCAGCGCGCCTTCAACCAGCGCCCGCTGCACCAGCGCGCGGCCATCGTGGCCGCCGGACCGCTGGCCAACCTGCTGCTGGCCGTGGTGCTGTACGCGGCCTCGTTCTGGATCGGCACCGACGAGCCGCGCGCCGTGCTCGCCACCCCGCCCGCGGCCAGCCTGGCCGAACGTGCAGGCGTGCAGGCCGGCGACTGGGTGCGAGGCCTGACCGTGCTCGACGGCGAGAGCAGCGTCGCCACCGATGCCGACACCATCGAGATCGCCTCGCTCAACGACCTGCGCTGGCACCTCACGCGCGCTGCGCTGGGCGGCAAGGACGTCGTGCTGCAGGTCGACCGCGGCGCCCGGCCAGCCGTGATCGTGCCACCGGCCGATGCAGCGTCGCCGGCCGCAGGCCTGCAGGGTGAGTCCGGGCAGATGGCTGCGGCGACGGTGGCACCGCCACCCGCGGGCGGCAGCCATGCCCGCCACGAACTGCGGCTGCCGCTGGCCTCGCTCGGTGCGTCGGACGCCGACGCCGCGCTCATGAAGCGCATCGGCGTGGGCTCGCCCTTTGCCGAACCGGTGCTGGGCAAGATCGTGCCTGGTGGTCCAGCCGAGAAGGCAGGCCTGCAGCGTGGCGACCGCGTGCTGACCATCGACGGCCAGGCGCCGGCGGACTCCGCGGCGCTGCGTGCCCTGATCCGCGCCTCGGTCGGCGTCGGCGGTGAGCCCGCACAGCAGGCCTGGCGCGTGCTGCGCGGTGCGACGGTGGTCGACCTGCAGGTGCTGCCGGCCAAGGTGCAGGAGCGCGGCGCGACGGTGGGCCGCATCGAGGCTGCCATCGGTGGCCCGGTGCAGATGGACCTGGTGCGCCTGGGTGTGCTCGACGGCCTGGTGCGCGGCTGGGACCGCACGGTCGAGACCAGCCTGCTGTCGGTCCGGATGTTCGGCCGCATGCTGATAGGCGAAGCCTCGCTGCGCAACCTGAGCGGCCCACTCACGATTGCCGACTACGCCGGCCAGAGTGCCCAGCTCGGCCTGGCCTACTACATCGGCTTTCTGGCGCTCGTCAGCATCAGCCTGGGCGTGCTCAACCTGCTGCCGCTACCGATGCTCGACGGTGGCCACCTCCTCTACTATGCGATCGAGGCCGTCAGCGGCCGCCCGCTGCCAGACGCCTGGATCGAGTGGCTGCAGCGTGGTGGCCTGGTTTTCATCGTGGCGATGATGTCGCTCGCTCTCTTCAACGACGTGGCCCGCCTTGCCGGCCTGCAATGACCGCCTGCCCTTGATGACTCACAATTCAACGAGTTCCACGCATTCCCCGGATTGCTCGGCGCCCACGGCTTTGACCGCGACGACGTACAGGTCCAGGACCGGGTTCAGGGGCCTGGCGGTTTCGGGCCGCCTGGCCATGCGTCCACGCTGCGCCCTGCGCGCCCTGGCGCTGGCTGCTGCCGTGGCCTGCGTGCAGCCTGCGTGGGCGGTCGAGCCTTTTGCGCTGTCCGACATTCGGATCGAGGGCCTGCAGCGCACCGAGGCCGGCACCGTGTTCGCCTCGCTGCCCTTCCGGGTCGGTGACACCTACAGCGACGACAAGGGTGTGGCCGCGCTGCGTGCGCTGTTCGCCACCGGTCTGTTCAAGGACGTGCGCATCGAGATCGAGGGCCAGGTGGTGGTCGTCATCGTCGAGGAACGCTCCATCATCAACAGCGTCGACTTCACCGGCACGCACGAGTTCGACCGCGATACCCTGGCCAAGGCGCTCAAGGACATCGGCATCGGCGAGGGCCAGCCCTTCGACAAGGCGCTGGCCGACCGCGCCGAGCAGGAACTCAAGCGCCAGTACCTGACGCGCAGCCTGTACGCGGCCGAGGTGGTCACCACCATCACGCCGCTCGAGCGCAACCGCGTCAACGTCACCTTCGCCGTCACCGAAGGCGGCGTGGCCAAGATCGGCTCCATCCGCATCACCGGCAACCAGGCCTTCAGCGAGAGCACGCTGCTCGAGCAGTTCGACCTGACCGACGGCGGCTACATGACCTGGTACACGAAGAACGACCGCTATTCGCGCACCAAGCTCAACGCCGACCTGGAGACCCTGCGCTCCTTTTACCTGAACCGCGGCTACCTGGAATTCGGCGTCGAGTCCACCCAGGTCGCCATCTCGCCCGACAAGCAGGCGATCTCGATCGCGGTGAACATCAAGGAAGGCCAGCGTTACGTCGTGACCGGCGTGAAGCTCAGCGGCGAATTCCTGGGCAAGGAGGACGAGTTCCGTACCCTGGTGACGGTCAAGCCCGGCGAGGCCTATCGCGCCGAGGACGTCACCAACAGCATCAAGGCCTTCACCGACCGTTTCGGCCTGTTCGGCTACGCCTTTGCCAAGGTCGAATCGATACCCCAGATCGACCGCAATACCGGTCGCGTCGTGCTGGTGCTCAATGCCGATCCGGGCAAGCGCGTGTACGTGCGACGCATCAACATCTCGGGTAACTCGCGCACCCGCGACGAGGTCATCCGGCGCGAATTCCGCCAGCTCGAGGCCGCCTGGTACGACGGCCAGCGCATCAAGCTCTCGCGTGACCGGGTCGACCGGCTGGGCTACTTCAGCGAGGTCGAGGTCGAGACCAACGAGGTGCCTGGCACCGCCGACCAGGTCGACCTGACCTTCACCGTCAAGGAGAAGTCCACCGGCAGCCTGCTGGTCGGCATGAATTTCTCCAGCGCCGACAAGCTGTCGTTCACGGCCTCGGTCAAGCAGGACAACGTCTTCGGCACCGGCCATTACCTGGGCATCGAACTCAATACCAGCCAGTCCGGCCGCACGCTGGTGCTGTCCACCGTGGACCCGTATTTCACCGACGACGGCGTGTCGCGCGCGGTCGATGTCTTCTACCGCACCCAGAAGCCGATCAACAGCCAGGGCGAGCAGTACGAACTGGTCACCCCGGGGGCCTCGCTGCGCTTCGGCGTGCCTTTCTCGGATTTCGACACGGTGTTCTTCGGCGCCGGCGTAGAACGCACCGAGATCCGTTCGGCCACCGCCTTGCCGGAAAACTTCTTCCGTTATCGCGCCGAGTTCGGCGACAAGTCCACGTCGATTCCCCTGACGGTGGGCTGGCAGCGCGACGGCCGCGACAGCGCCCTGGTGCCCAACAACGGCCGTTATGCCCGCTTCAACCTCGAATGGGGTATTGCCGGTGATACCCGATACCTGCGCAGCAACTGGCAGTTGCAGCAATATGTCCCGGTGACCAAGCGCACGACCCTGGGCCTGAACGCCGAACTGGGGTACGGCATGGGCCTGCAGGGGCGGCCGTACCCGATCTTCAAGAATTTCTTCGGTGGTGGCCTGGGCACGGTGCGGGCCTTCGACCAGAACTCGCTCGGTCCGGTCGACGTGACCGGCGCGTATATCGGCGGCAACCGTCGCCTGAACATGAATGCCGAGTATTACGTACCCTTCCCGGGTACCGGCAACGACCGCACCCTGCGGCCTTTCGCCTACTTCGACGCCGGCAACGTCTGGCGTGAAGGCGAGACCATGGCCTTGTCCAGCCTGCGCGCCTCGGTGGGCATAGGCATGTCCTGGGTGTCGCCGGTGGGCCCGCTCAAACTCAGCTGGGGTTCTCCGGTCCGCAAGTTTTCGACGGATAGAATCCAGCGCTTCCAGTTCCAGATCGGCACGGCATTCTGAATATGATGAAGTCAGCACTTTCCACCCTGAGCACCGCCCTGGCCCTGGCGGTACTGGCTCCCGTTGCCCAGGCACAGGAGCTGAAGATCGGCTACGTCAATTCGGACCGCGTGCTGCGTGACGCGGCGCCGGCCAAGGCGGCGCAGGCCAAGCTCGAGGTCGAGTTCGGCAAGCGCGAGAAGGAACTCAACGATGCGGCCAGCAAGCTCAAGGCCGCAGCCGACAAGCTCGACAAGGACGCGCCCACCCTGTCCGAGGTCGAGCGCAACCGGCGCCAGCGCGAGCTGGTCGAGCAGGACCGGGACATCCAGAGGAAGCGCCGCGAGTTCCAGGAGGACCTGAACCAGCGCAAGAACGAGGAGCTCTCGGCCGTGGTCGAGCGCGCCAACAAGGTCATCAAGCAGATCTACGAGACCGAGAAGTACGACCTCGTGCTGCAGGATGCCGTGTTCGCGTCCACCCGCGTGGACATCACCGACAAGGTGATCAAGGCGCTCAACGCGCAAGGCGCTAAGTAGACCGGCATGCGACCTGGCTGCGTGCCGCGCCGCGTTGCGCCGGCGCAGCAGCCCGCAGCATTCCTACACAGCAGGCAGACATGGCAAGCGAGCAACATGCTGCCGGCCAGGCGGCGGGTGTTCCCGTGGCAGAGATCCGGGCGGCGCTGGGCGGCGAACTGATCGGTGATGCGGGGCTGTGCATCGTGCGCATCGCGCCGCTGGAACATGCCGGCGAGCATGACATCAGCTTCATCGCCCAGGCGCGCTACCGCAGCACGCTTGCGGCCAGTGCCGCCGGCTGCGTGATCGGCGCTGCGGCACTGCTGGACGTGCTGCAGGCGCGCCGTGCCGCCATCGTCACGCCCGACCCCTACCTGTATTTCGCCCGCCTGACGCAGTGGTGGGCGGCGCGTGCGGCACCACCTCGCGTGGCCGGCGTGCACGCCAGCGCGGTGGTGGGCGAGGGCGCGTCCATCGCGCCTGACGCCAGCGTGGGCCCGCAGGCGGTGATCGAGGCCGGTGCCGTGATCGGTGCGGGCGCCGTGATCGGCGCTCAGTGCTACGTGGGCGCCGGCGTGGTGGTCGGTGCGGGCACGCGCCTGGCGCCGCGTGTCACCCTCATGCCCGGCACGCGCCTGGGCGAACGCAACCTGCTGCACAGCGGCGTCGTGATCGGTGCCGACGGCTTCGGCTTCGCGCCCACCCAGGGTCGCTGGGAGAAGATCGAGCAGCTCGGCGGCGTGCGCGTGGGCGACGACGTCGAGATCGGTGCGAATACCTGCATCGACCGCGGTGCGCTCGACGACACCGTGATCGGCCACGGCGTCAAGCTCGACAACCTCATCCAGATCGGCCACAACGTGCAGATCGGCGACCACAGCGCCTTGGCCGGCTGTGCCGGCGTGGCCGGCAGCGCGCGCATCGGCCGCGGCTGCACGGTGGGCGGCGGCGCCATCGTGCTGGGCCACCTTGAGCTGGCCGACGGGGTGCACATCTCGGCCGCCAGCGTCGTCATGCGCTCGATCCGCCAGCCTGGCCAGTACAGCGGCGTGTTCCCGCTCGATGACAATGCCGCCTGGGAAAAGAACGCCGCCACCCTGCGCCAACTCCATACGCTGCGCGACCGCATCCGTGCCCTAGAAAAATCATCATGACCCAGCCCGTGCTCGACATCCACAAGATCCTCAAGAAGCTGCCGCATCGCTACCCCATCCTGCTGGTGGACCGCGTGCTGGAGATCGAGAAGCACCAGCGCATCAAGGCGCTGAAGAACGTCACGATCAACGAGCCCTTCTTCACCGGCCACTTCCCGCACCGCCCGGTGATGCCCGGCGTGCTGATGCTCGAGGCGCTGGCGCAGGCCGCCGCGCTGCTGTCCTTCGAATCCTCGGGCGAGGATCTGGACGACAACACCGTGGTGTACTTCGTCGGCATCGACGGCGCGCGCTTCAAGCGCGTGGTCGAGCCGGGCGACCAGCTCATCCTCGAGGCCGCGGTCGACCGCGCGCGCGGCGGCATCTACAAGTACAAGGTGCGTGGCAGCGTCGACGGCGAGACCGCTGTCGAGGCCGAGCTGATGTGCACCATGCGCAAGATCGCCTGAGGCCGCCCGCGCCCATGACGCAGATCCACTCCACGGCCATCGTCGACCCGGCGGCCGAGCTTGACAGCTCGGTGGTGGTCGGGCCCTACGCGGTGATCGGGCCGCAGGTGCGCATCGGCGCCGGCACGGTGATCGGGCCGCACTGCGTGATCGAGGGTCGCACCACCATCGGCGTAGGCAACCGCTTCTTCCAGTTCGGCTCCATCGGCGCGCTGCCGCAGGACATGGCGCACGGCGGCGAGATCACCGAACTGGTGATCGGCGACCGCAACACCGTGCGCGAGTTCTGCACCTTCAACACCGGCACCTTCAAGGAAGAAGGCATCACCCGGGTGGGCAGCGACAACTGGATCATGGCCTACGTGCACCTGGCGCACGACGTGAAGCTGGGCAGCCACTGCGTGCTGGCCAACAACGCCACGCTGGCCGGCCATGTGCAGGTGGGCGACTGGGCCACCATCGGCGGCCTCTCGGGCATCCACCAGTTCTGCCATATCGGCGCGCACGCCATGATCGGCTTCCAGGCCCATGTGGCGCAGGACGTCGCGCCCTACATGACGGTGGACGGCAACCCCCTGGCGGTGCGTGCGGTCAACCTCACCGGCCTGCGCCGGCGCGGCTACTCGAACGAGCGCTGCGGCGTGATCCGCCAGATGCACAAGCTGCTGTTCCGCGACGGCCTGACGCTGGAGCAGTCGGTCGCCGCCATCACCACGCTGCAGGGCCAGAGCGGCGACATCGACGGTGCAGCCGCCGATGTCGCCGTGATGCTGGATTTCATCGCCACTGCCAGACGCGGCCTGGTGCGCTGACGGCGTGAGCGCAGCGCCACAGCCGCCCCTGCGGCCGGACAGCGGCCCTCGCCTGGCCATGGTGGCCGGCGAGGCCTCGGGCGACCTGCTGGCCGGCCTGCTGCTCGGCGGGCTGAAGTCGCGCTGGTCCGGCCTGGCCGCCGCCGGCATCGGCGGGCCGAAGATGCAGGCCCAGGGCTTCGAGACCTGGTGGGCGCAGGACAAGCTGGCCGTGTTCGGCTACGTCGACGCCCTGCGCCACTACCGCGAGATCGCCGCCATCCGCCGCCAGCTCGGCGACCGGCTGCTGGCGGCCGCGCCCGGCCAGCGTCCCGAGCTCTTCATCGGCGTCGATGCGCCCGACTTCAACCTCGGTCTGGAAGAGCGCCTGAAGACCGCCGGCGTGCCCACGGTGCACTTCGTCAGCCCCTCGATCTGGGCCTGGCGTGGCGGGCGGCTGGACAGGATCCGACGCTCGGCCGACCACGTGCTGTGCCTGTTCCCCTTCGAGCCGGCGATCTACCAGCGCGCCGGCATCGCCGCCACCTACGTCGGCCATCCGCTGGCGGACCACATCCCGCTGGACGTGCCGCGCGCCGCGGCGCGCGCGCAGCTCGGCCTGGCCGACGATGTGACGCTGATCGCCCTGCTGCCGGGCAGCCGGCGCGGCGAGGTCCGCCACATCGCGCCCGAGCTGCTGCGCGCCGCCGCCCTGCTGGCGCGCGAGCGCCCCGCGCTAAGCTTCGTGCTGCCGGTGGCGCCGGGGCTGCGCACGCTGCTCGACCCGCTGCTGGCCGAGCACGCGCCGGGCCTGCCGCTCATGCTGCTGGACGGCCAGTCGCACACCGCGCTGGCCGCCTGCGACCTGACGCTCATCGCCAGCGGCACGGCCACGCTCGAAGCCGCGCTGTTCAAGCGGCCCATGGTCATCGTTTACAAGCTCGCCGGGCTGAGCTGGTGGCTGATGAAGCGCCTGTCCTACCAGCCCTGGGTGGGCCTGCCCAACATCCTGCTCAACCGCATGGACCGGCACGACGGCGCCCTGCGCATCCGGCCGCCCGGCGCGCGGGTCACGCCCGGCGGCACCGGCGGCGACTTTGTCGTGCCCGAGCTGATCCAGGAGTCCGCCACACCGGCCGCCATCGCCGCCCAGGCACGCGCCTGGCTCGACGACCCGGCACGCTGCGTGCAGGTGAGCGCCCGCTTTGCCGCACTGCACCAGCGTCTGCGCCAGAACACGGCACGAAAGGCCACCGATGCCATCGCGCAAGTCCTCGGGCGCTGAGCCGGACGCGTCCACCCGGCCGCAGCAGCTGCCGCTGGGTTTCGAGCGCATCGGCCTGGTGGCCGGCGTGGACGAGGCCGGGCGCGGGCCGCTGGCCGGGCCGGTGGTGGCCGCGGCGGTCATCCTGGACGATCTGCAGCCCATCACCGGGCTGGACGATTCCAAGAAGCTCAGCCCGCGCCGGCGCGAGGCCTTGTACGACCAGATCCGCGCCCGTGCGCTGGCCTGCTGCATCGCCCAGGCCAGCGTGGAGGAGATCGACCGCCTCAACATCCTGCAGGCCACCCTGCTGGCCATGCGCCGTGCGGTCGAGGGGCTGCGCCTGAAACCGGCGCGCGTGCTGGTGGACGGCAACCGTGTGCCGGTGCTGCGCATCCCGGCCGAGGCCATCGTGGGCGGGGACGCCAAGGTGCAGGCGATCAGCGCCGCGTCCATCCTGGCCAAGGTGCATCGCGACCGGCTGTGCCTGGCGCTGGCCCAGGCCTGGCCGGCCTACGGCTTCGACGTGCACAAGGGCTACCCGACGGCGGCGCACCTGGCGGCGCTGAACGAGCACGGGCCCTGCCCCGAGCACCGCCGCAGCTACGCGCCGGTGCGTCTGGCCGGACAGGGCAGGGTGGAGGTGGCATGAAGGAGCCGCGTCTCGTCAGCTCGCGCAGCCACGCGCTGGTCAAGCAGCTGCATCGCATGGCCACCGAGCCCGGCGCCTACCGCAAGCTCGGCAGCGTCTGGCTCGAAGGTGACCACCTCGGCCGCGCCCTGCTGGCGCGCGGGCGGGTGCCGGGCCTGGCCGTCATCGGCGCCAGCGCCTGGGATCATCAGGCCGACCTGCGCGCCCTGGCCCTGCGGGCCACCGAGGTGGTGGTGCTCGACGACCGCCTGCTGGGCGAGATCAGCTCGCTCGACACGCCCGTGCCCATCGGCTTCGTGCTCGACCTGCCGGTCGGCTGGCCGGACCTGGCGGCGGCCGGGCCCTTGGCCGGCGTCGACACCGTCGTGCTCGACCGCCTGCAGGACCCGGGCAACGTCGGCACCGTGCTGCGCAGCGCCGCGGCCCTGGGCCTGCGCCAGGTGCTGGCGCTCAAGGGCAGCGCGGCGCTGTGGTCGCCCAAGGTGCTGCGCGCCGGCATGGGCGCACACTTTGCGCTGGACCTGTTCGAGGGGGTCGACCTGGCCACGCTGGACCGCCTGGCCGCCCAGGGTCTGACCCTGGTGGCGACGAGTTCACACACCCGCACCGAGCTGCACCGCGTGCGCCTGCCCAGCCCCTGCGCCTGGGTGCTGGGGCATGAAGGGCAGGGCGTGGACGAGGCGCTGCAGCAGCGCTGCCGGCTGGCCGTGCGCATCCCCCAGCCGGGCGGCGAGGAGTCGCTCAACGTCGCCGCGGCGGCGGCGATCTGCTTCTACGAGACCGCGCGCCAGCGGCTGGACGGCGCGCCGGGCTGAACCGGCGCGGCGGCCGGACCGGCCGGGTGGCCCGCGCCTGCCGCAGCCACCATGGCGCCCCGGCCACTGCAACGCGGCCGCTGGCGAACGCTTCCATTTTCCCCGGCATCATGACATCCAGCCCCGACCTGTCCTCGCTCGACCTGCCGCTGCGCGAGCTGCTGCACCTGCTCGCCCTGAGCGGGGGTGCACGCAACCGCAGCTGGCTGTACGACCACCTGCCGCGGCTGCAGGCGCTGCACGCCCCGGCAGCCGGCAGTGGCCGGCGCAGCACCCACGAGCAGTTGCGCGAACGGCTGGGCCAGCTGGAGCAGGGCGGCTGGATCGTCGAGGTGCGCCAGGCCGGGTCCGGCCACTGGCAGGTCGCGCCGCCGCACTGGCCGGCGGTGTACGCCGAGCTGCTCGACGGCTATCCGCTCGACGGCCTGCGCCGGGTCATCGAGGTCGAGTCGCTGGCCGCCGCCCTGCAGGCGGGCAGCCGCCAGGCCCAGGTGCTCGCGCCGGGACGCACGCCCATCTCGCCGGGCATGGCGCTGATGTATCTGAGCGAAGCCGAACTGGTCGCCTGGCTGCGCCTGGAAACCTACGCCGGAGCCGATGTCGCCCGGCTGGACGCCTTGCGCGACAGCCTGTCCATGCGCCATTCCTGGGAGCATGTGTGGGGCCAGGCCCTGTTCGACGTGGTCGAGCCCAGCCTGTTCAACCGCCTGCACCCGGACGTGCAGGCCCAGGTGCTGCTGCTGGACCTGGCGCACCTGGGCCGGTACGCCAGCGCCAGCACCGCGCTGGGCACCACCCAGGTGCTGACACTGGCGCAGCAGTGGCTGCAGGCCGCCGACGCGCAGGCCTTGGCCGCCGCTGCGAACGAGCCGGCGGCGGCCGGCTTGGCGCCCTTCGACCCAGCCGAACTCAAGCCCGGCCGCCGGTCCTTCATGCGCCAGATGCTGGCCGAGGCGCTGGCGCTCACCGGGCCGTCGGCGGCGCTGCAGGCCCAGCTGCCCGCCCTGCGTGCCGGTGGGGCCTTGCCCGCGCTGCTGGCCGACCTGCTCCTGGCCGGCGAGCGCCTGGCCGAGGGCGACTGGGCGGCGGTGCAGGCCGGCTTCGAGCGCACCCTGCCCGAGCTGCGCAAGCTCAGCCAGCAGCGCAAGGGCCTGCTGCCGCCGCTGCTGGCCACGGCCTATGTGCAGGCCCTGCTGGCCCAGGGCGGCGCGGCGCGGCTGCAGACCGCGCTCAAGTTCTGCCTGGCCGAGAGCGGCAAACGCACGGCCGAACCGGACACCCCCTGGGGCGTGATGGCCCTGGCCATCCAGATGCGCCTGGGCGAGCAGCCGCGCGAGCTGACCGGGCTGCGTCCGCTCAGCCGTGCGCCGCACCTGTATCTGCTGGACTACTGGGTCTGGCTCATGCGCGCCTGGCTGGCCGAGCGGGGCGATGCCGACCAGGCCGCGCTGCGTCTCAGCCCTGCCGACGAGGCGGCCTACGCCCTGCTGCGCGGCCGGCTGCGCGGCGAGGGCCTGCTGCGCCCGCTGGCCCAGCTGGAGGCGGCGCACGCCGTGCTGCACCAGCAGGCGCCGGCCTTGCCTTTCTTCGTGCCCGCGCCGCAGGAAGGCTGGCAGCTGGCGCTGGCGGCGCTGGCGGCCATCGGCGGCAGCGAGCTGGAGGGGGCGGCCGCGGTGGCTGCACCCAAGGCCCAGGCCCGCCTGTGGTGGGTGCTGGGCGTGGACGAGCAGGGCGTGGCGCGCAGCCTGGTGCCGCTGGAGCAGAAGATGGGCGTGCGCGGCTGGGGCCGGCCCAAGGAGGTGCCGCTGACGCGCCTGGCCAAGGCCGAGAACCTGGCGCCGCAGGACGCCGCGCTGGCGCGCTGCCTGCGTCTGCAGGCCTACGAGCGCCAGTACCGCGTCGACCTGGCGGCGGCGCTGCCGGCGCTGCCGGGCCATCCGCACCTGAGCTTCGACGACGCGCCCGAGCTGGCGGTCACCCTGGTCGAGGCCGGGCCCGAGCTGGAGGTGCTGGAGCACGGCGACGACCTCATCGTGCGCCTGAACCCGCCGCCGGTGCAGGGCGAGGTGCTGCATGGGGACGAGGACGACTCCGCGCCCTTCGCCATCTACCGCCGCCCGCCCGACCCGGCCGAGCTGAAGGAGCGCGAGGCGCTGCGCCACCTGCGCGTGCTGCGTGACGAGCCCCAGCGCGCCCGCCTGCTGCGCTACAGCCCGGCGCAGAAACGGGTTGCCCAGCTGGTCGGCCTGGGGCTGACGGTGCCACGCAGCGCGGCGCCGCAGCTGCAGGCGGTGCTGGGCGGACTGGGTGCGCACTTCCAGATCCAGGGCGACGATCTGCAGGCCGCGCGCGAGGTGGCCACCGACCCGCGGCTGCGCGCCGAACTGGTGCCCGAGGGCGACGGCCTGATGCTGCGCCTGGTGGTGGCGCCGCTGGGCGAGGCCGGGCCGCGTCTGGCCCCGGGTAGCGGGCGCTCGCGCCTGATCGCCAGCGTGGCCGGCGAGACCCTGGGCGTGCAGCGCGACCTGACGGCAGAGCTGAGCCATCTGGACACCGTCATCGAGGCCTGCCCCATGCTGGCGCCTTTGCCGCCGGCACGCCATCCGGGCCAGGTGGTGCCGGCGTTGTGGTCCATCGAATCGCCTGACGCGGCGCTGGCCCTGGTCGAACGCCTGCACAGCCTGAACGCCGTGGCGGCGCTGGACTGGCCCAAGGGCAAGCCCATCCGCGTCGAGCCGGCCGCCCTGGCCCAGCTGGCGGTGCGGGTGCAATCCGGCACCGAGTGGCTGGCGCTGGACGGTGGCGTGACGATCAACGAGCAGCTCGTCGCCACGCTCGGCAAGCTGCTGGACTGGGCCGCAAACCACCGCAGCCGCTTCGTGCCGCTGGGCGAGGGGCGCTACCTGGCGTTGACCGAGGAGCTGCGTGCGCGCCTGGACGATCTGGCCGCCGCAGGTGAGGCACCGCCGCCGGGCGCCAAGGGCGCTGCCGTCGGCAACCCGGGCGAAGGCCGCTGGGGCGCCACGGGCGGGGGCGCGCTGCGCCTGCCGGTGGTGGCGGCGGGCTGGCTCTCGGCCACGCTGGACGGCGCCGAACTGGACACCGACGCGGCCTACCGCGACCGCATCGAGACCCTGGTGCGGGCCCAGGCCTGGCATCCACGCCTGCCCGGCACGCTGCAGGCCGAGCTGCGGCCCTATCAGCTCGAAGGCTACCAATGGGCCATGCGACTGGCCGAGGCCGGCCTGGGCGCGGTGCTGGCCGACGACATGGGCCTGGGCAAGACGCTGCAGGCCATCGCGGTGATGCTGGAGCGCGCGGCCGGCGGCGCGGCGCTGGTGGTGGCGCCCACCTCGCTGATCGGCAACTGGGCGGCCGAGCTGCGGCGTTTTGCGCCCTCGCTCACCGTGCATGTGTTTTCCGAAGGCGACCGCGACGCGCTCATCGAGCAGGCCGGTGCGGCCGAGGTGGTGCTCATCAGCTACCAGCTGCAGCTGCTGCATACCGACGCGCTGGCCGCGCGGCGCTGGCACACCCTGGTGCTCGATGAGGCGCAGGCGATCAAGAACGCCGCCGCCAAGCGCAGCCAGGCCGCCTTCGAGCTGCAGGCGGATTTCCGCCTGGCCTTGTCAGGCACGCCGATCGAGAACCGGCTGGCCGAACTGTGGGCCATCATGCGGGTGTGCAACCCGGGCCTGCTGGGCACGCCGGCCCAGTTCAACGCGCGGTTTGCCGGGCCGATCGAACGCGACCGCCAGACCGGGCCGCGGCGCACGCTGCGCCGGCTCATCGCGCCCTTCGTGCTCAGGCGCACCAAGGCCCAGGTGCTGGACGACCTGCCGCTGCGCACCGAGCTGCTGCTCAAGGTGCAGGGCAACGAGACCGAGCTGGCGCATTACGAGGCGCTGCGCCGCCAGGCGCTGGTGGAGTCGCACGAGGCGCTGTCCGGTGCCGTGAGCGCGCAGGCGCATTTGAACATCCTGGCCCAGCTGACCAAGCTGCGCCGCGCGGCCTGCGACCCGCGCCTGGTCACGCCCGACCTCATGCAGCCGGGGGCCAAGGTGACGGCTTTTGCCGAGCTGGCGTCCGAGCTGGTGGCCAACGGACACAAGGCGCTGGTGTTCAGCCAGTTCGTCGATTTCCTGGCCCTGCTGCGCGAGCCGCTCGATGCGGCCGGCATCGCCTATCAATACCTGGACGGCAGCACGCCGGCGGCCGAGCGCAGCAGGCGTGTGGCGGCCTTCCAGGCCGGGCAGGGCGAGCTGTTCCTCATCAGCCTCAAGGCCGGGGGCTTCGGCCTCAACCTGACCGTGGCCGACTATGTCGTGATCGCCGACCCCTGGTGGAACCCGGCCGCCGAGGACCAGGCCAGCGGTCGCGCCCACCGCATCGGCCAGCAGCGCCCGGTGACGGTCTACCGCCTGGTCAACACCGGCACGCTGGAGGAGCGCATCGTCGCCCTGCACGAGAGCAAGCGCGAGCTGGCCGACAGCGTGCTCGAAGCCGACGGCGACACCGCGGCGCCGGGCCCGCTCAAGGCCGACGAACTGCTGGCGCTGATGCTGCCGGCGCGCACAGGGGGCGACGCGCAGTCTTGACCGACGTCGGGCGGCGCGAGCAGGCGCACTCATGCCTGCTCAGTAAATGAGCCGGTCGGGGCGGATGTCGCGCAGGATGGTCGTGGCGATTTCCTCGATCGACTTGTGCGTGGACGACAGCCAGGCGATGCCGTCGCGCTTCATCAGCCGTTCGGCCTCGTTGACCTCGTAGCGGCAGTTCTCGATCGAGGCGTATTTGCTGCCCGGGCGACGCTCGTTGCGGATCTGCGAGAGCCGCTCGGCGTCGATGGTCAGGCCGAAGCACTTGCGCTTGTAGGGCACGAGCATGGAGGGCAGGGCGTTGCGGTCGAAGTCTTCCGGGATGAGCGGGTAGTTGGCGGCCTTGACGCCGTGCTGCATGGCCAGGTACAGCGAGGTGGGTGTCTTGCCCGAGCGGCTCACGCCGACCAGGATGACGTCGGCCTGGGCCAGGTTGCGCGCCGACTGGCCGTCGTCGTGGGCGAGCGAGAAGTTGATGGCCTCGATGCGGTCGTGGTATTCCTGGCTCGCGGCCACCTCGGTGAAACGCCCGACCCGGTGGTTGCTCTTGATGCCGAACTCGGCCTCCAGCGGCTCGACGAAGGTGTTGAACATGTCGAGCACCAGCGCCTGGGCGCGTTCGCGCACATGGGCGCGCACCCCTTCGTGCACCAGGGTGATGAAGACGATGGGGCGGCGGCCTTCCGCCACCGCGCAGCCGTTGATCTCGTGCACCACCTGCTGGGCCTTCTCGAGCGTGTCGATGAAGGGCCGGCGCACATGGCGCGGCTTGGCACCAAACTGGGCCAGGATGGAGTTGCCGAAGGTCTCGGCCGTGATGCCGGTGCCGTCGGAGACAAAGAACACGGTGCGATTGGGCATGGCTGAACTCCAGGCGGGCAAACAGTTCGGGGCGATCATAGGGGCAACCCGTAGAATGGTTTTCAACCCGCCAGCAGCCATGTATCGCCCGACGTTCCCTTGCCACGAACCAGACCTACAAGGCCTGGCGACGTCACCGTGCGCACATGGCCATGCAGCCCCAGGTTTCTTACATCACGGAGCTTTGTCATGTCTGCGCTTTACCCTGCGACCGCCCTGGTCGTACCGTTTGAGAATCTGAGAATGTCCGACGTCGAGTCGGTGGGCGGCAAGAACGCCTCGCTCGGCGAAATGATCAGCCAGCTCGCCGCCACCGGCGTGCGGGTGCCCACCGGGTTCGCGACCACGGCCTTTGCCTTTCGCGAGTTCCTGACCGCGGCCGGCCTGACCGACAAGATCAACGCGCGCCTTGCCGCACTCGATACCGACGACGTGCGTGAACTCGCCGTGGCCGGTGCCGAGATCCGCAGCTGGGTCGAGGCTGCGCCCTTCCCGGCCGACTTCGAGGCAGGCATCCGTGCCGAGTTCGCGCGCATGACCGAAGGCAACCCGGGCGCGTCATTCGCCGTGCGTTCGTCCGCCACGGCGGAAGACCTGCCCGACGCGTCCTTCGCCGGCCAGCAGGAGAGCTTCCTGAACGTGGTCGGCATCGAGGCGGTGCTGCACAAGGTCCGGGAAGTCTTCGCCTCGCTCTACAACGACCGCGCCATCAGCTACCGCGTGCACAAGGGTTTTGCCCACCACGAGGTGGCCTTGTCGGCCGGCGTGCAGCGCATGGTGCGCTCCGATCTGGGTGCGGCCGGTGTGATGTTCACCATCGACACCGAGTCGGGCTTCCAGGACGTGGTCTTCATCACCTCCAGCTACGGCCTGGGCGAGACGGTGGTGCAGGGCGCGGTGAACCCTGACGAGTTCTACGTGCACAAGCCGGCGCTGAAGAACGGCAAGTTCGCGCTCATCCGCCGCAACCTGGGCTCCAAGCTGATCCGCATGGAGTTCGCCTCGGCCGAGGAGAAGGCTGCCTCGGGCAAGCTGGTCAAGACCACCGACACGCCGCCCGAACTGCGCAACCGCTATTCGCTCAGCGATGCGGATGTGATCGAGCTGGCGCGCTACGCCCTCGTCATCGAGCAGCACTACGGCCGCGCGATGGACATCGAATGGGGCAAGGACGGCGGTGACAATCAGCTCTACATCCTGCAGGCGCGGCCCGAGACGGTGAAGAGTCAGGCCGCCAACCAGGTCGAGCACCGCTACAAGCTCAAGGGCCAGGGTGCCGTGCTGGCCGAAGGCCGGGCCATCGGCCAGAAGATCGGCACCGGCCCGGTGCGCCTGGTGCACAGCAGCGCCGAGATGGACCGTGTGCAGCCCGGCGACGTGCTGGTCACCGACATGACCGACCCGAACTGGGAGCCGGTGATGAAGCGTGCGGCTGCCATCGTCACCAACCGCGGCGGGCGCACCTGCCATGCCGCCATCATCGCGCGTGAACTCGGCATCCCGGCCGTGGTGGGCTGTGGCGACGCGACCGAGCAGTTGAAGGACGGCCAGCTCGTCACCGTGGCGTGCTCGGAAGGCGATACCGGCTACATCTACGACGGCCTGCTCGAGACCGAGGTCAGCGAGGTCGAGCGCGGCGAGCTGCCGTATTCGCCTGTCAAGATCATGATGAACATCGGCAACCCCCAGCTGGCGTTCAACTTCGCCCAGATGCCCAACTCGGGCGTCGGCCTGGCGCGGCTGGAATTCATCATCAACAACAACATCGGCGTGCACCCCAAGGCCATCCTGGACTACCCGAACATCGACCCGGACCTGAAGAAGGCGGTCGAGTCGGTGGCCCGCGGCCACGCCAGCCCGCGCGCCTTCTATGTCGACAAGCTCACCGAGGGCATAGCCACCATCGCCGCGGCCTTCTGGCCCAAGCCGGTGATCGTGCGGCTGTCGGACTTCAAGAGCAACGAGTACAAGAAGCTCATCGGTGGCTCGCGCTACGAGCCGGATGAAGAGAACCCCATGCTGGGCTTCCGCGGCGCGGCGCGCTACGTGAGCGAGGAGTTCGGCGAGGCCTTCGCGATGGAATGCGCGGCGCTCAAGCGCGTGCGCAACGACATGGGCCTGACCAATGTCGAGATCATGGTGCCCTTCGTGCGCACCCTCAAGCAGGGTGAGCGGGTGGTGAAGATGCTGGCCGAGCGGGGGCTCAAGCGCGCGAGCGACGGCGGCACCGACGGACTGCGCGTGATCATGATGTGCGAGATCCCGAGCAACGCCATCCTGGCCGACCAGTTCCTGCAGTATTTCGACGGCATGTCCATCGGCTCGAACGACCTGACCCAGCTGACCCTGGGTCTGGATCGCGATTCGGGCCTGGAGGTGCTGGCGGCTGACTTCGACGAACGTGACCCGGCCGTGAAGGCGCTCATCAGCCGCGCCATCGCCGCCTGCCGCGCCCACGGCAAATACGTCGGCATCTGCGGCCAGGGCCCCAGCGACCATCCCGACTTCGCCCAGTGGCTGGCGCAGGAGGGCATCGTGTCCATCTCGCTGAACCCGGACTCGGTGATCGAGACCTGGAAGCTGCTGGCCCAGCGCTGAGCTCAGTCACTGCAGGCCGCTGCCCGTATCGGCCTGCGGAGACACAGCATGTTGCATTCCTGCCTGTAACCTGACAGACCCTAATGGCGCTGTTTGTTGCACGTGCACAGAATCAGCCGGCCCGCCGGTTGCGGCTGGCGAGGAACAGGCATGGTGACAGCGCGGGAAGTCTTGAGCGGGTTGACGGGCCGGCAGGGTTCGTCTGCGGGTGCATGGGGCGGGCAGATCGCCCGGCCCGTGATGCCGCATGCACGCGCCCGCGACGGCACCCGGGGGCCGTCACGCTGGGCGGTGCGCTTCATGGTCGAATGTGCATCGATGTCAGCGCCTGCGCGTGCCCATCTCTACTGGAGGCGTCTGCGCCTGCTGTCGACAGCCCTGCTGCTGTGCTGGCTGGCGGTGACGCTGGCGGTGCCCTGGTTCGCGGCTGATCTCAATGCCTGGCGCATCGGGCGTTTTCCGCTCGGATTCTGGCTCAGCTCGCAGGGCGCGCTGATCGTGTTCGTCGTGCTCATCATCGTCTACGTGTGGGTGGTGGAGCGCCTGGACCATGCCTGGCACGCCGCCCATGGTGCCGAGCCGCCCGACGGCAACGCCCGTGCGTGCCTGGCGCGCGACGACCTGGCATGACCTCACAGGCTCGCGCTTCGGCGCGCGACGTTGCGAACGGCAGGGACGCACCGCTGCGGGGCGCCTTGTCGCAGCGCGTGCAGGATGCCCAGGAGACTAGGGCCTTCGCACATCTGCTGCATCGCCGCTATGCGCTCTACACCCTGGCCGTGCTGGCCTTCATCGGTCTGCTGGCGCTGCTGGAGCAGCGCGGCTGGCCGCGCACCTGGATAGGCGGTACCTTCCTGATCGCCACCGTGGTGGTGTACGCAGCCATCGGGCTGATGACGCGCACCACCGACGAGGCCGAGTACTACGTCGCAGGCCGGCGTGTGCCCGCGATGTACAACGGCATGGCCACCGCGGCGGACTGGATGTCGGCCGCGTCCTTCATCGGCACGGCCGGCGTGCTGTATCTGCAGGGGTATGCCGGGCTGGCCTACATCCTGGGCTGGACGGGTGGCTATTGCCTGGTCGCCTTCCTGCTTGTGCCCTATCTGCGCCGGCTGGGTCACTTCACGCTGCCGGATTTCCTGGGCGAGCGCTACGGCGGCCTGCTGCCGCGCCTCATCGGCGTGGGTGCAGCGGTGCTGGTGTCCTTCGTCTACGTGGTGGTGCAGATCTACGGCGTCGGGCTGATCACCTCGCACCTGACCGGCTTTTCCTTCGAGATCGGCATCTTCGTCGGCCTGGGCGGCGTGCTGGTGTGCTCCTTCCTGGGCGGCATGCGGGCGGTGACCTGGACCCAGGTGGCGCAGTACATCGTGCTCATCCTGGCCTACCTGACGCCGGTGATCTGGCTCTCGGTCAACCAGACGGGCAGCCCCTTTGCCCTGCTGAGCTACGGCCAGCAGCTCGAACAGGTCAGCGTCCGCGAGGAGACCCTGCGCAAGGATCCGACCGAACTGGCCGTGGCGCGCCAGCTGGCGGTGCGTGCCGCCGACGCCACGCGCAAGCTGGCCGACGTGCCACAGGCCATGGCCGACGACACCGAGACCTTGCGCGCGCAACTGCGCGCGCTGCGCCAGGGCGAGGCCGGGCCCAGCCGGATCCAGCAGGCCGAGCGCCGTCTGGCCACCCGGCCGCAGACCCAGGCCGATGCACGCCAGGTCTACGAACGCGAGCGCCAGCTGGCCGAGCAGCATGCCCGGCCACTGGCCGGTCTGCCGCCGCAGGTCCAGCCCTTTGCGCCCGGGCGCGCCGATGGTTCGCCCGAGGAGCAGCGCGCGCATGACCTGGCCCGGCGCAACTTCATCGCCCTGGCGCTGTGCCTGATGCTGGGCACGGCGGCCATGCCGCACGTGCTCACGCGCTTCAACACCACGCCGTCGGTGCGCGAGGCACGCCGTTCGGTGGCCTGGTCGCTGGTCTTCATCTCGCTGCTCTACCTGGCCGCGCCGGCGCTGGCGGTGATGGTCAAGTGGGAGGTGCTGACCCATCTGGTCGGCACCCCGTTCGATCAGCTGCCGAGCTGGATCCGGCGCTGGTCCAAGCTCGACCCGGGGCTGGTGTCGGTGTCCGACGTCAATGGCGACGGCCTGCTGCAGCTGGCCGAGCTGCACCTGGGGGGCGACGTGATCGTGCTGGCTGCGCCCGAGATCGGCGGCCTGCCGCTGGTCGTGACCTCGCTCGTGGCGGCCGGCGGTCTGGCAGCGGCCCTGTCGACCGCCGACGGCCTGCTGCTCACCATTTCCAACGCGCTGGCGCACGATCTCTACTACCGCATCATCAATCCCTCGGCGGCACCGATGCGCCGTGTCATGCTGTCCAAGTTCCTGGTGCTGGTGACGGCGCTGGCGGCGGCCTTTGTCGCCCAGCTGCGGCTCACCGACATCCTGCAGTTCGTCTCGGCGGCGTTCTCGCTGGCGGCGTCCATCCTCTTCCCGTCGCTGGTGCTGGGCATCTTCTGGCGTGGTGCGACACGCTGGGGTGCCGTGTGCGGCATGCTGGTCGGCATGGGCGTGTGCGTGTACTACATGGTCACCACCCACCCGGCACTGCGTCTGGCCTTCGATGTCAGCCGGCCGCTGGACGACTGCCTGTGGTGGGGCATTGCGCCCATGGCGGCGGCGGTGTTCGCGGTGCCGGCCGGCTGCCTGGCCCTGGTGCTGGCCAGCCTGATCGGCCCGCCGTGCACCGCGCACGAGATGGCCGTGGTCGACCGCCTGCGCCTGCCGGGTGCCGATGAGCGGCCGCAGCATTCTGTGCACTGAGTTGACCGCTCTGTCCGGATGTGCTGCGCTGCAGCTATACTCGCGGGCTTTCCCCTTGCCGCGCTGCTGATCGACGCATTGGCGCGGCTTCCATTCCCGGAACCCACAAGGAGTGTGCATGCGTCACTACGAAATCGTGCTGCTGGTCCATCCCGACCAGAGCGAACAGGTTCCAGCCATGCTGGAGCGTTACAAGGGCTTGGTCACGGCCGCCGGTGGCAAGATCCACCGTGTGGAAGACTGGGGTCGCCTGCAGATGGCCTATGCCATCAACAAGCTGACCAAGTCGCATTACCTGTGCGTGAACATCGAGTGCGACAAGGACACCCTGGTCGAGCTCGAGACGGGCTTCCGCTTCAATGATGCCGTGCTGCGTCACCTGACCGTCAAGCGCGACAAGGCCGAGACCGGCGCGTCGAACATGATGAAGCGGGTCGAGAAGGAAGAAGCCCGCAAGTCGCAGCAGGAGCCGGCGAACGCTTGACGATGCAGCGGCAGCACGCCGCCGATGCGCCTGCTGCGCCGGCCGAGACATCGCGTGCGATGAATCGAGTCCAGCTCGGTGCCCGCATCGTGCAGCGCGACGCCATGCGCTACACCCCGGCCGGCCTGCCCGTCGTCGATCTGCGCCTGGCGCATGAATCCGAACGGC
>JBJOKY010000501.1:0-3051 GCA_046045865.1 Pseudomonadota bacterium
TGGCTGCGCCTGCTGGCCCTGGCCAACCAGATCGAGGCGCAGATCCGCCAGCGCCTGCGCGCGCGTTTCGCCACCACGCTGTCGCGCTTCGACTACCTGGCGCAGCTGGAGCGCCATCCCGAGGGCCTGCAGATGAAGCGCCTGTCCAGCTACCTGATGGTGACCGGCGGCAACGTCACCGGCCTGACCGACGAGCTGGTCAAGGACGGCCACGTGGAGCGCACCGACGACCCGCAGGACCGCCGCTCCTGGCGCGTGCGTCTCACGCCCGCCGGACGCACGCACTTCGCCTTGATGGCCGCCGAACACGAAGGCTGGCTGAACGAACTCTTCGCCGGCCTGGCGCCGGCCGAGAAGGAAGCGCTCCACGAGCTGCTCGGCCGCCTGCGCCAGACGGCCGGCGCGGCGGCGCTGGCCTCGGTCACAGCCGCCACGTCATCAACGTCCACCCCAACACCTCAGCCATGACGAGCACCCCGACCCCCATCGACCCCGCCCTGCTCGCCGGCAACCGCCGCCCCCTGGCCGGCCACCGCGCCCAACATTTCGGCTGGGCCGTGTCGGACGACGGCGTGGCCACACTCACGCTCAACCGCCCCGAGCGCAAGAACCCGCTCACATTCGACGCCTACGCCGAGCTGCGCGAGCTGTTCATCGCCCTGCGCCTGGCGGATGACGTGCGCGCCGTCGTGCTCACCGGGGCGGGCGGCAACTTCTGCTCGGGCGGCGATGTGCACGAGATCATCGGCCCGCTGATCGACCTGCCGGCGCCCGAGCTGCTCATGTTCACGCGCATGACGGGCGACGTGGTGAAAGCCATGCGCGCCTGCCCGCAGCCCGTCGTGGCGGCGGTGGACGGCGTGTGCGCCGGGGCGGGTGCCATCCTGGCCATGGCGAGCGACCTGCGCCTGGGCACCGCGCGCAGCAAGACCGCCTTCCTGTTCAATCGCGTCGGCCTGGCCGGCTGCGACATGGGGGCATGCGCCATGCTGCCGCGCCTCGTCGGCCAGGGCCGCGCCAGCGAGCTGCTCTACACCGGCCGCGCCCTGGGCGGCGAGGAAGGCGAGCGTTGGGGCTGGTTCAACCGCCTGGTCGAGCCCGAGGCCCTGCTGGCCCAGGCCCAGGCCCTGGCCAGCGAGCTGTCGCGCGGCCCGGCCTTTGCCAACGGCATGACGAAGACCATGCTGCATCAGGAATGGGCCATGACCATCGAGCAGGCCATCGAGGCCGAAGCCCAGGCCCAGGCGATCTGCATGCTGACGCAGGATTTCAGGCGCGCGTATGAGGCCTTTGTCGCGAAGCAGCGGCCGGTGTTCCAGGGCAACTGAGGCAACCACAGCAGGACAGCGCCATGACGCAGCTTCATCATCACCAGCACCTCGACTGGCCTTTCTTCGAGCCGCACCACGGCGACTTCGCCCGCGCGCTCGATGCCTGGGCCGCCGAGCACATCACGGCCAGCCACGGCGCGGATGTCGACGCCGCCTGCCGCGCCCTGGTGCGCGCGCTGGGCGACGCCGGCTGGCTGCGCCACGCCGTGGCTGGCACGGCCCACGGCGGCGCTGCCGATGTCATCGACACCCGCACCATCTGCCTGGCGCGCGAGACCCTGGCGCGCCACAGCGGCCTGGCCGATTTCGCCTTCGCCATGCAGGGCCTGGGCTCGGGCGCCATCAGCCTGGCGGGCAGCCCGGCCCAGCAGGCCGACTGGCTGCCACGCGTGGCCGCGGGCTCGGCCATCGCCGCCTTCGCGCTGAGTGAACCCGAGGCCGGCTCGGACGTGGCCGCCCTGCGCTGCGCCGCCCGGCCGGTGGACGGCGGCGCGGCCTACGAGCTGGACGGCGAGAAGACCTGGATCAGCAACGGCGGCATCGCCGACCTGTACGTCGTCTTCGCCCGCACCGGCGGCACGGCGGCGGACGGCACGCCGCTCAAGGGTGCCCGCGGCATCTCGGCCTTCATCGTCGAGGCGAACACGCCGGGCTTCGAGATCGCCGAACGCATCGAGGTGATCGCGCCGCATCCGCTCGCCCGCCTGCGCTTCACGCGCTGCCGCGTGCCGGCCGCAAACCGCATCGGCGCCGAGGGCGAAGGCTTCAAGATCGCCATGCGCACGCTGGATGTGTTCCGCACCTCGGTGGCCGCCGCCGCGCTGGGCATGGCGCGCCGGGCGCTGGCCGAGGGGCTGGCGCGTGCCACCTCGCGCCGGATGTTCGGCCAGGCCCTGGCCGACTTCCAGCTCACCCAGGCCAGGCTGGCGCAGATGGCCACCACGGTGGACAGCGCCGCCCTGCTCACCTACCGCGCCGCCTGGCAACGCGACCAGGGCCGGCGGGTGACGGGCGAGGCGGCGATGGCCAAGCTGGCCGCCACCGAAGGCGCGCAGCAGGTCATCGACGCCGCGCAACAGCTCTGGGGCGGCCTGGGCGTGACGCACGGCCAGAGGGTCGAGCAGCTCTACCGCGAGATACGCGCCCTGCGCATCTACGAAGGCGCGAGCGAGGTGCAGCTGCTCATCATCGCCCGCGAACTGCTGGCGGCGCAGACCCCAGGCACGGCCTGAACCGAAGCCGCCACACAGGCCACGACCCACCGTCATCCTCGGAGATCGATCCCCATGCGCGCTCCACACCCCGTCACCCCGGCCAGCGCAGCCCTGGCCAGCGCCGTGCGCACCACCGCTGGCCGGCCGCTGCACACGGCCCACACCGACACCTTTGCGCACAAACATCAACCGCCCGCCGAGCAGTGGCCCGAGCTGGTGTTCGAGGGCGCTGCGCTGCAGTTCCCCGAGCGGCTGAACGCTGCGGCCGCCCTGCTGGTCGACGCGGTCGAGCGGCGCGGCTGGGGCGCGCGGCGCTGCATCCTGGCGCCCGGCGGCGACACCTGGACCTATGCCGAGCTGCTGGCCCAGGCGCGCCGCATCGCCCAGGTGCTGGTGCACGAGCTGGGCCTGGTGAGCGGCAACCGCGTGCTGCTGCGCGCGCCCAACAACCCCATGATGGCGGCCTGCTGGTTCGGCGTGGTGCTGGCCGGCGGCATCGCCGTGGC
>JBJOKY010000502.1:0-3045 GCA_046045865.1 Pseudomonadota bacterium
GCAAGGGCGTGGACATCCTGGTGGCCACACCGGGCCGGCTGCTGGACCACCACGGCCAGCGCACGCTGGACCTGAGCCACGTCGAGATCTTCGTGCTGGACGAGGCCGACCGCATGCTGGACATGGGCTTCATCCACGACATCAAGAAGGTGCTGGCCGTGGTGCCGGCCAAGAAGCAGAGCCTGCTGTTCAGCGCCACCTTCAGCGACGACATCAAGGCCCTGGCCGACCGGCTGCTGAACCAGCCGGCGCTGATCGAGGTGGCGCGCCGCAACCAGACCGCCGACACCATCGCGCAGAAGATCCACCCGGTGGGCCGCGAGAAGAAGAAGGAGCTGCTGGCGCACCTGATCAAGCAGGGCAACTGGCACCAGGTGCTGGTGTTCACGCGCATGAAGCACGGCGCCAACCGCCTGGCCGAACAGCTCAACAAGGACGGCATCGCCGCCGCCGCGATCCACGGCAACAAGAGCCAGGGGGCGCGCACCAAGGCGCTGGCCGACTTCAAGAGCGGCGACCTGCAGGTGCTGGTGGCCACCGACATCGCCGCCCGCGGCATCGACATCGACCAGTTGCCCCACGTCGTCAACTTCGAGCTGCCCAACGTGCCCGAGGACTATGTGCACCGCATCGGCCGCACCGGCCGTGCCGGCGCACAGGGCGAGGCGCTGTCGCTGGTCTGCCTGGACGAGGAAGGCTTCCTCGCCGACATCGAGAAGCTGATCAAGCGCCAGCTGCCGCGCGAAACCATCGCCGGCTACGAGATCCCGGCCGGTGAACGCCCGGAGCCCATCCAGATCGGCCGCCGCACCCTCAACGGCGGCAACAGCCGGGGTGGCCATGCCGCCGGACACGGTGGCCGTGGCAACGCGGCGCCCCAGGGCCGCGGACCGCGTCCGGCACCGGCGCCTCAGGCCCGTCCGGCCCAGGGTCGCGGCCCGTCCAGCCATGCCGGCAACAGCGCCGGCGGCCATGCCGGCCAGCCGGCGCCGCGCAGTGATCGCCCGGCCGGTAACGGCCGTCCGCCCGAGGCCCGCACGGCAAGCGGTCGCCAAGACCCGCGCGGCCCACGTCCTGCCGGCAGCGGCCAGGGTGGCCAGCCCCGCCACGGCGGTGAGCATCGCCCGGCAGCCTCGGCCGACCGGTCCAACGGTGGCGGCCGCGACGGCGGCAACCGCAGCGGCGAGGCCCGTCGTGGCCCGGCCCTGACCCGCGCGCCCCAGCGCGGCTGATCGATCTCCCGTCGGCCGGCGACATCCGGCGCGACGCGGCCAGAAAAGAGGCGACCCCAGGGGTCGCCTCTTCTTCAAGCGGGGCCGGCCAGGCGTGCGACGCCCGAGCGGATCAAGGCCGCGAGCCGTCGTTGGGGATGAGGGGCTTCTTCTTGCCCTTGGCGGGCTTCTTGGCGCCGGCCTTGCGGTCCTTCTTGGCCGCGGCCGACGTCTTCTTGGGCTTGCTGGACGTGACTCCGGGGTCGGTGGCACCAGCCGCAGCAAGTCGGGCGGCCTTGGCATGGCTGCCAGGGCGAGTGCTGCCGGCATGGGCCGTCTTGCCCTTGGTGGCTTGACCGGCGGAGGTGGGCTCGGCGTTCAGCGGCTGGGTGGCCATGGGCGCCGGCGCTGCCACCGTGGGCGCGGCTGGGGCCACCGGCTGGATGGCCGGCAGGGCTCCCGGTGCGGCCTGGGGACGTGCCAGCTGCGGATTGGCATTGGGCGTCACCGGGGTGGTGACCATGCCACCGGCGGGCTGGGCCGTGCCCTGCGCCAGGGCGGGCAGACAGGCGACGGCGCTCAGTCCGAGCAGGGCGGCAAGCAGGTTGTTCTTCATGGGTCGCGGCTCCGGGGCGGGTGATCGATCGGCGGTCGGGTCGGACCACCGTGACGGTGTGGGGGATGCAGTGGGTAAGGAAGAATGGCCCGGCCTCAAGCCGCGGCGTGGGGAGGTCCGGGGTCCGGCGCTTCAGCGCCTCAGTCGAAGCGCCCCTGGCGCATCCACTTGGTGGCAACCCATTTCTCGCCGGCCAGCACCGGCGCGCCGCCGTGCAGGGTGCGGGTCGCGGGGTCCGGACGATCGTAGCTGAAGAAGACGGCGTTGCCCTTGACAGGCGCGACCTCGAAGCCGACGTCGGGGAAGGTCGTCCCGCCGCCGCCATCGGGGCTGTTCAGGTACATCACCAGCGTGCCAACGCGCTGGCCACCGCGCTTGAGGATCTTGCTGGTGCCGGGCTGGGCCGGGTCGAAGTAGTCGTAATGCGGCTTGTATTCGGCCCCGGGCAGGTAGTGCAGCACCTGCAGGCCCTCGCCGCGCTCCAGCGGCCAGTTGACCAGGGCGGCCAGCCTGGCCTCGATGCGCTGGATGAGCGGCGATTCGCCGCGCGCGAAGAACATGCCGCGGCTGGTGCGGGCCGAGTTCACCTCGCTGCCGCCGGTGGCCACGTCCACCGTTTCCGAGCGCGCCATGCGCGGATTGGCCTGGGCCACCAGCTCGTCACATTCGCTGGCGTCCAGCAGGCCGCCAAACACCACCACGCGCGGGTTGTGCAGCACCGCCAGCACCTTGACCATACGGTCGTGGGCATAGATCTCGGTCGGCGATCCGGCCAGGCTGGGCTCGGGCAGGGGTTCGGGCGGGCGCGGCAGCGCCGGGCGCAGGCTGTCGAGATGGGCTTCCAGCGTCTGTTCCAGCGTGGCCAGGGCGACCTCATCGTCCCAGCCGCTGGCCGTCATGGCCTGCAGCACCGATTCCGGCGCGTGACCGGCGCGGGCCTGTTCAATGATCCACTGCTTGAGTTCGGGTGTGGCCGTCTGCGTGCTCATGCAAATATTCTCGCAGCCGCCCGGCGGCCTCCGGCCGCGCCAGCCCGGCACCAGGCTGCCGGCGACACAACTGCTTGCGATTGAATCCGGGCTGAAGACATCGCCGGGCCGGCCGATGTGACGGCCGACTTCACGGCCGCATCCGGCCGCTCCAGATGCTCAAGCCGCCACCCGGCCGAACCAGGCCGAAGGCCTTTCGCCCTGCAGGTCGCGGCGAAACACCAGCTGC
>JBJOKY010000503.1:0-3039 GCA_046045865.1 Pseudomonadota bacterium
GGCCGAGTACCTGTGCCAGAACGTCTCGCACTCGCCCATGGAGCCGATGAACTACACGGCCCATGTCCAGGCCGACCGTGCGCTGCTGGTCGGCCCCACGCAATGGCCCGACGCCGTGCAGGGCGCGGTGGCCAAGATGCTGGGCCTGCCGCCGGCGCAGGTGGCGGTGGAGAACACCTTCCTGGGCGGCGGCTTCGGGCGGCGCATCGACTTCGACTACATCCTGCAGACGGTGCAGATCAGTGCCGCGCTCAAGCGCCCGGTCAAGCTGGTCTGGAGTCGCGAGGACGACATGACGCACGACTACTACCGCCCGCTGGCCGTGCACCAGCTCGCCGCCGCGCTGGGTGCGGACGGCAAGCCCGCGGCCATGAGCTTCAGGGCCGCCTCGCAGTCGGTCACCGGCCGTGTCTTCGGCCTGCCGGCCGACAAGCCCGATGGCCTGATGGTCGAGGCCGCCGTGGCGCTGTACGACATCCCGGCCACGCGGCACGAGGTGGTCAAGCACGACGCCGGCCTGCGCGTGGGCTACTGGCGCTCGGTCAGCCACAACATGAACGCCTTTGCCAACGAAAGCTTCATCGACGAGCTGGCCGCTGCCGCGAAGCAGGATCCGCTGGCCTATCGCATGGCCCTGCTGGGCAGGCAGCCGCGCATGGCCAAGGTGCTGGAACTGGCCGGCCAGCGCGCCGGCTGGGGCCAGCCGCTGCCGGCCGGCCGGTCCCGGGGCGTGGCCATGATGGAAGGCTACGGCAGCTACCTGGCCGAAGTGGCCGAGGTGTCGATGAAGGACGGCGCACCCGTCGTGCACCGGCTGACCGTGGTGGTCGACGTGGGCATGATGGTCAACCCGGACACGGTGGAAGCACAGATCCAGTCCAGTGTCATCTTCGGCCTGGGCGCGGCGCTGTGGGGCGAGATCACGGTCGACAAGGGCCGTGTCGAGCAGACCAACTTCCACCAGTTCCGCATCGCGCGCATGCACGAGACACCGCAGATCGACATCGTGCTGGTCGAGAGCGGCGCCAAGCCCGGCGGCATCGGCGAGCCGGCCACGGCCCTGGTGGCACCGGCGGTGGCCAACGCCATCTTTGCCCTGAACGGCAAGCGGTTGCGCCGCACGCCCTTCCTGCCCGAGACGCTGGCCAGGGCCTGAGCGAGCCGCCCGCCGGTCACCGCCGCGCGCCTGCGACGCAGCAGCGCGGCGGTATCAGCCCGCCGCCATGGTGGCATGTGCGCAGCGCCATGAGCGCCTGGCGGCCAGATCCCTAGAATCGCGCACCGGGCCCAACATCGGCGCCCGGTTTCTCTTGCCCGTCCGGGCCCGGCGCCATGCCGGGCGTGCGTCGGTGGCAAGGCGGGCCGGCGCCGGGCAAGCGCTCGCAGCCCTGGCCTGCACACTGCTTCAACGTGCGGCCACCTCGACGCCTGCAGCCATCCTCTCCGACTGAACCGGATGGCTGCAGCGACTGCGCAGAACTTCCCCCACACATCATGGATATCTTCGACTACGACAACGTCCTCCTGTTGCCGCGCAAGTGCCGCGTGGACAGCCGCGCCGAATGCGACACCACCGTCGAGTTCGGCCCGCGCCGTTTCGCACTGCCCGTCGTGCCGGCCAACATGAAGACCGTGCTGGACGAGAACATCGCCGCCTGGCTGGCCGCCAACGGCTATTTCTACGTCATGCACCGCTTCGATCTGGACAACGTCGCTTTTGCGCGGCGCATGCGCGACCGCGGCCTGTACGTCTCGATCAGCTCGGGCGTGAAGCCGGCCGACTTCGAGGTGATCGACCGCCTGGCGGCCGAAGGCGTGGGCGCCGACTACATCACCATCGACATCGCCCACGGCCATGCTGACAGCGTGCAGCGCACCATCGCCCACATCAAGCAGCGGCTGCCGCAGGCCTTCGTCATCGCCGGCAACGTCGGCACGCCCGAGGCGGTGATCGACCTGGAAAACTGGGGTGCGGACGCCACCAAGGTCGGCATCGGTCCGGGCAAGGTCTGCATCACGCGGCTGAAGACGGGCTTCGGCACCGGCGGCTGGCAGCTCAGCGCGCTGAAGTGGTGTGCCCGCGTGGCGACCAAACCCATCATTGCCGACGGCGGCATCCGCCACCATGGCGACATCGCGAAAAGCGTGCGCTTCGGTGCCGCCATGGTGATGGTGGGCAGCCTGTTCGCCGGCCACGAGGAATCGCCCGGCTCGACGGTCGAGGTCGACGGCAAGCTCTACAAGGAGTACTACGGCTCGGCCAGCGACTTCAACAAGGGCGAATACAAGCACGTCGAGGGCAAGCGCATCCTCGAACCGGTGAAGGGCAAGCTGGCCGACACCTTGCGCGAGATGCGCGAGGACCTGCAAAGCTCCATCAGCTACGCCGGCGGCAGGCAGCTGACCGACCTGCGCCGGGTGAACTACGTCATCCTGGGCGGCGAGAACGCGGGTGAGCATCTGCTGATGTGACCGGTCTGCGCAGCAGGTTCAGGGCGTTGGCGGCCAGGATGAGCGCTGCGCCCAGCATTGTCCAGCCGTCGACGGCTTCGGCGTACACCAGCCAGGCGGCCAGCGCCGTGAGCGGCACGCGCAGGAAGTCCATCGGAACGACGACGGTGGCGTCGGCATGGCGCATCGCCCGCGTCATGCAGTAGTGCGAGAAGGTGCCGCAGAAGGCGATCACGACCAGGCCGGCCCAGGTGGCGGGCGTCGGCCATTGCCAGGCCCACAGCGCCGGCACGAGGCCGATGGCCGACTGGATGAGCAGCATCCAGAAGATGATGGCCACCGCGCTGTCGGTGCGGGTGAGCGACTTGACCAGCACCACCGAGACCGCGAAACCCACGGCCGCCACCAGCGCGATGAGCTGTCCCGGCTCGATGGGTCCGGCCGCCGGGCGCACGATCACGGCCACGCCCACCAGGCCTACCGCGACGGCCAGCACCTTGCGCGTGGTGAGCCGTTCTGCCAGGAAGGCGGCGGCCAGCAGCGCGGTCCACAGCGGCATCGTGAACTCGATCGAGACCAGCTGGGCCA
>JBJOKY010000144.1:0-10206 GCA_046045865.1 Pseudomonadota bacterium
CATTGACGGGCTGGAGGCCAGCGGCGAAGCCGTCGATTGAATTCAGGGGGGTGACCGGCAGGCTGAGCCTGCCATCCAGGTGGTAGGCGGTCAGGTAATCCTGGTTGGGGGCCGAGAGGCGGGTCAAGAGTTCGTTGCCCGAAGGATGCCAAACCGGCCAATCGCCGATGCCCACCAGGCGGGCAGGTTGGTCGGGGCGCTGACTGTCCCACAGGTAGATCCCATCGGGCTGGCCGGGGGGATCAATACATATAGCTATGTCGGGGGGAATCCGATATCGCGGATCGATCCGTCTGGTTTGGCGGCAACTGTTGTTGCTCAGCAGTTAAGTGGTGGTGGGTATTCGTTCTACGCGTTCGGTGACGGTCGTTCAGGCGCATTCTCCGGCACCTTCAACACCAGCACGTTGAACGTCAATCAGCTTGGGCAAGGTACCTACTCTGTGAGCCCACGGCCGACGCTCGACACGCCTTGGTGGAATCCCTTTAGCCAGATCAACGCGAATGCTGGAAGGCCCTCGATCTCGAACAGCAGCGACTGGAACACTGTGATCGGCGCAGACGGCAGCATCACGCGTGGTGCCAAGTTCCACGCTGGGCGTAATGGCGGAGCCGGCGGGGTCTCACGAGCCTGCATGGTCTCCGACCAAGGTACGTTCAACCAGCTGAACTCACTGTTCCAAGCCAACTATCAGAATGGTGGGGTTACCCTGATCGTCTTCCCTGCTGGCTGGATGGGGCCATGAGGCTTGCCATCGGACGTATGTCGGCAATCACGGTGAGCGTCGTTGTGGTCATCGCGGGGCTGGCCTTCACGCTATGGGCGCGCATGACGCCTGCCGAACGGTGGGTCGCTTGGCATGGATGGGGGGCGAAAGATGATTTGATTGCCGTCAGTCAAGGCCAAGCGCGTGACTTAGGCTGGCCTCTGATCGACTCAACCGTTGTGGCCTCACCCAGTGGATATGCCGTCGTCTCGCTCCACGATGAGGAGCAGACGGAGTTGCTCTTTGCCGCGACACCGGCAGGGCTTGCGGCCTTCAAAAAGACCGCAAACGGGCAAGTAATTCTTCCAATTCGTGGCCCGTGGTATGAGATTCGACTGCCGTAGCACGCTCGGGCTTTCAGGTGGGCCTCGCGCGAGGCGCCGATGTCATCCCTTCTTCTGTACCCCTGCGTCTTCTTTCCCTTGTCCTCGGGGTTGAAAAACCCGATTGGCCGCTTCGGTGGATCGGGCGGCGTCACGAGTTGGCGCAGCGCCTCGAAGACTTCTCTGAGCTGGTTGCGGGTGTTGCGGCTGAAGATGTCGTGGTTCATGGCCAGCGCCTCGGTCTTCTCCTCGAGTTTGGCCAACTGCTTGGCCAGATCGCCGTGCAAGGTAGCCAGTTCGCGCAGCCGCACGAATGCCCGTACGACGTAGATCGACACCTCAACCGCCCGCGGGCTGTTGAGGATGGTGGCGGTCATCACCATGCGCTGCCGGGGTCAAGTCTTGAGTCTTGCCATCGAGGCCTTCTTGCTGCCCTTGTCCTCGGAGCAGACAAACCCAATCGGCCGCTTGGGCGGATCGGGCGGTGTCATCAATTCGCGTAGCGCATCGAAGACCTGCTTGAGCTGATTACGCGTATTGCGGATCAGTACAAGATCGACCACTTCCGGCGCTTCGGCTTCCTGGTCGCGGCCAATAACGACCTCTTCGACCCGGCCAGTTGCCTGGCGGTGGACCCGCTGGCCGACCTGCGCGGCGATGACGCCGCCGACCAGATGCTGGAACGCCAGCGCCTGGCCATGGTGCAGGCGGCCGAAGCCATGCCGGGCCACGCCGAGTTCATACGCCGGTACTGCGCGGCGCAGGCGATGTAGAGCAGCGCCGGGCCGCAGCGGCATCGCAGCCGCTGCGGTGCCGGCAACAAAAATAGGGAGCCGAAGCTCCCTGTGAAAACAACTGACCCAGCAGGCCCGTCGTGCATGAAGTGATCCAACCGGTGCAAGGCGGAACGGGTCCGCCTTGCACCGTCCCAGATCAGAACTGGTAACGCACCGAGGCGCTGATCGTGCGACCGGTTTCGACACCGGCGCCGAACACCGTGGAGCTGCCGCCCACGAAGCCGCCACCGCCGGTCGGGTAGACCTTGTCGAACAGGTTGTTCACGTTGAGCGAACCCACCAGGCCCTTGCCGAAGTCGTAGTTGACGAAGGCGTTGACGATGTAGTGGCCGTTGATGCGGTCGGTGTTGTCGTTGCCGGTGAAGACCCACGACTGGCCGCGGATCGTCGCACCGACCACGGCGTCGCCCAGGGCGACACGCGGGGAGATGGTGTAACGGATCTTGGGCACGCCACCCGAGGTCTTGCCAACCTGGCTGCGCTTGGGCTGGGTCGGGTTGGCCGCGTCGATGGCGCTGCCGGCGGCATCGCCGGTGACCTGCTCGTCGGAGTACACGACGTTGACGTTCACGCCGAAGGCACCCATCGACGCGCTGCTTTCCAGCTCCAGGCCGTCAGCCTTGTAGCTCAGCACGTTGAGCTTGGGGCCGGCGTAGTTGGGCTTGGTCGGGTCGTCCTGGCGGGTCTGGTCGTAGTCGAACTCGGTCGTGGTCGAGTGGAAGTAGGTACCCGACACACCGTAGTTCACGCCGGAGGCGCGGCCACGGTACTTCAGGCCCAGTTCCTGCTGCTTGACCGGTGCCAGCGCGGCGCTGGCGTTGGCCAGTGCGCCGGTGGTGGCATCGATGTTGGCCGAGAACAACAGACGGTCGGCGATGGCGCGGAAGCCCTTGCTGGAACGCGCGAACAGGCTCAGGTCCTTGTTGACGCGGTAGTTGGCGCCCAGCGAGTAGTTGGTGTAGCTGATCTTGTAGTTGACCAGGCCGGGGTTGGCCGTGTCGGAGAACCACACGTTCTTCTCGGCACCCGAGATCTTGCCGTCGCCGTTGACGTCGAAGCCGGTCGCCGCGGCGCCCTTCTCGTCGACGCCGGCCACCTTGGCCTGCACCGGGCCGGAGTAGGTGCCGTCGGCGCGGAAGGTCTCGCGGCGCAGGCCACCTTCCAGATCCAGATCGCCCATCGCGGCGTTCAGGTTCAGGTAGGGCGCGTCGGTGGTGAAGGCGGCGTTGATGTCACGCGCGCAGCAGCCCCACTGGTTGTTGTAGCCGGTCAGGCCGCCGGTGGTCAGGGCCGTGCCGGTGCTGTCGAAGGCATCGATCAGGCGGCCGTTGGGCGCCACTTCCATCAGGCGCTCGCTGATCATCCAGCGCTGGACCACGTTCTGGCGCGAATGGAACCAGCCGCCGCGCAGGTCGGCGGTGGTGCCGTTGCCCAGGGCGAAGGTCTTGTTCAGGCTCAGGTCGTTGACCAGGTTGCCCATGTCGGGCGTCTGGGTGTTGATGGCGGCGCTGTTGGAGATCAGCTTGCTGCCCGTCACGGCCGTGCCCTTGCCAGGACCGTTGGCGATCTGCAGCGTCTGGCCCGAGGTGCCCAGGTAGGCGGAAGCAGTCTGCACGTTCCAGAACTGGGCGTTGAAGGCGCCGGAGTTCTTGGACATGCGGAACTTGTCGTCCACCGTCCAGCCGTTGGCCAGGGCGTTGTGGAACTCGGCGCCGAAGGACTGCGAGTTGACCGTGATGCCCTGGTTCAGGTTGGTCGTGGTGGTCTCGTGCGTGACCGGATCGATGCCTGTGTAGGCGGCGTTGTAGACCGAGTACTGCGAGTCACGCGTGCCGTCGTAGCCCGGGGTCTTGCTGAAGCCGCCGATGGTGTTGCCGCTCTTGCTCGCGTTCAGGAAGGTCTGCGGGGTGGTGGGCGCATGTTCGTCCAGCACCTTGAAGCTCACGCGCACGTAGCCCTTGCCGCCGTTGAACTCCTTGGTCACGTTGCCCTTGAGCTGATAGCCCAGCAGCGAGTTCTCGGTGGTGTGGCGCGCGCCCTGGCCTTCGCGGTAGTAGCCGCCGACGTGGTAGTACAGGTCGGGGGCGATGTGGCCGCCGATGTCGCCGTCGATGCGGGATTCCTTGTAGTTCAGGCCGCGGCTCAGGCCGATCGAGCCGCCGTCATCCTTGCCGGTCTTGCTGATGTAGTTGATGACCGCGCCCGGGGCGTGCGAGGCGAACACCGACGACGAGCCGCCACGCAGGGTCTGGATGCGGTCGACGTTGTTGTCGAAGCGGATCCAGTAGTCGTTGTTGGAGAAGTTCATGTCGCCGAACTGCACGGTCGGCAGACCGTCTTCCTGCAGCTGGACGTACTTCGAGCCACCCGAGGCGATCGGCAGGCCGCGCACCGAGATGTTGCTGTTGCCGCCAGGGCCGGCGGTCGGTTCGGTGCGGATGCCGGGGATCAGCAGCAGCACTTCGGCTTCGGAGCGCACGCCGAAATCCTTGACCTGCTCCTGGTCGACGTCGGTCACCGACACCGAGCTGCGCAGCTTGGACTTGGCACCCGAGGTCGCCGTCACGACCACCTGCTCCAGGTTCAGGGCGTTGGAGCCCTGGGCGGCAGGTTCGGCAGCCGCTTGTTGTGCATACACGGGCGATGCCAGCATGGCTGCTGTGCCGGAGGCGAGAACAAACGAACTCACTGCCGTGCTGATCGCGCTCTTCTTGAAGACCTTCATAGGTGCTCCTTGTCTCATGTTGATGGACCGGTTGTCTGAAACGCCTTGCGAGCTCTACAGCTGTGGCGCCGATGGCACGATAACGAGGTTCAATGGCTTTCGCAATCGATTGCGGCCTTGCGTTTGCGAAATGGACACAGGTAGTTTCACTAATATTTTCAGACCAACTGCGCTAGGAACAGCGCGTAGGAAAGTTGAGGCTCAAGCAGATCAACACCCATGTGCCCGCATGGTTTGGTCGAACGTTGCGGAATCGATTGCATGTTGCTGCAATGCAGCATGAACCACCCCAGGCCGGCTGGGGCCTGGAGATGCGGCCTCAAGCCGCCGGGAGCGTGCAGCTGCTGGCGCGCACCACCAGCTCGATCGGCAGCGTGCGCGGCCCCACCACCTGGCCGGCCAGCATGTCCAGCAGCGCATTGACGATCTGCACGCCCGCCGCGGCGATGGGCTGGCGCACGGTGGTCAGCGGCGGGTCGGCATGGCTGGCCCACTCGATGTCGTCGTAGCCGACCACGGCCACGTCGGCCGGCACGCGCAGGCCCCGGGCCTTGAGCACCTGCACCGCCGACATGGCCAGCACGTCGGAACAGGCGAACACGCCGTCGACCCGCACGCCGCTCTCCAGCAGGCGCGTGAGCGCGCCACGCGCCACGCCGGCCTCGAAGGGCACGGGCAGCAGCAGCTCGTCGAGCACCGGCATGCCGGCCTCGGCCAGCGCCTGTTCATGGCCGCGCCGGCGCAGCGTGACCTCGGGCAGCTCGGGGTCGCCCATGAAGGCGATGCGCCGGCAACCGAGCTCGATCAGGTGGCGTGTGGCGGCCGCACCGCCGCCCAGGTTGTCGCCGCCCACGCTGCAGTAGAGCTGCTGCGGCAGTTCGGCGCCCCACACGACGATGGGCACACGCCGGCCTGCCAGGTGGTTGAGGTGGTCGTGGTGGCGCCACTGGCCGATCAGGATGACGCCGATCGCCACACCGGTGTCGTAGGCCTGGGCGGCGGCCTCGAGGTTCTCGGCATCCACGCGCGACACCAGCATGTCGTAGCCGCGGTCGGTGAGTGCATCGGCCAGGCTGCCCAGCATGGCCAGGAAGAAGGGGTCGGACACATGCTGGCGCGAGCGCGCGTCGAACGGGATCACCACCGCCACCGTGCGGTTCTGCTTCAGGCGCAGGTTCTTGGCGCTGACGTTGATGGTGTAGTTGAGCGAGCGCGCCAGGTCGCCGATGCGCTGGCGCGTGGCCAGGCTGACCTCGTTGCTGCCGTTCAGGGCGCGCGACACCGTGGCCACCGACACGCCGGCCAGGCGGGCGATGTCGGCCATCTGCAGGCGCTGGTGGTCGGCCGGGGCCGGGCCGGCGGCGCTGACCGGTGCGGCCGCAGCGTCCTTGTTCTTGTTCGGGCTTCTGGGCATGTTGTCGTCCTCGGGGCCGGCATGGTCCAGTCTGTGCAGGACCGGCCGGTGAAACCCGGATTCTGCCTGCGCTGAAACCGGGTTTCATCCGGGTACAGCCCTGGCGCCGGCGCCGCACGCCGGGCGGGCTCACCAGCCCAGCGGCGCGGCCCAGCCGACATAGGTCTTGGGCAGCGGCGTGGCGTAGTCGCCGTGCTTGCTGGTGCGCAGGCCCAGGGCGGCCAGCCCTTCGGCGAACTTGACGGCGGCGGCCACGCCGTCGATCACCGGCACGCCCAGGCGCTGCTGCAGCGTGGCGCACAGCCCGGCCATGCCGGCGCAGCCCAGCACGATGGCGCCGCTGCGGTCGCGCGCCAGGGCGGCGCGGGCAGCGGCCTCGATCTCGTCCACGCAGCCGGCGCCGCCGTCTTCCAGCGCCAGCACCGGGATGTCGGTGCCGTGGATGCCGCGGCAGCGCCGCTCGAAGCCGTAGCGGTGCACCAGGTGCTCGGCAATGATGCAGGTACGTGTCATGGTGGTGACGACCGAGAAACCGGTGGCCAGCATCGAGGCGGCGTGGAAGGCCGCCTCGGCGATGCCGAGCACGGGGGCGTCGGTGGCCTCGCGTGCCGCGTCCAGGCCCGGGTCGCCGAAACAGGCGATCACCGCGGCGTCGATGCGCCCGGCGTGCAGGCGCATCTGCTCGGCCACGCCGGCGGCGGCGATGGCCTCGTCGAACTGGCCTTCGATGGACAGCGGCCCGAAGCTCGGCTGGGCGGCGATCACCTCGGTGCCCGGGGCGGCCACGGCGCGGGCGGCGGCGGCGATCCCGGCCGTCATGGCGGCGCTGGTGTTGGGGTTGAGGACGAGCAGCTTCATGTGGTCAGGGTCTCTGTTCTCGTTCTGGATGCACCAGCGCAGTGCCGATGCCGGCACCCCGGCCCCGCGACCGTGCACGAGACAGGCCGGGGCGAGGGGCGGGCCCCGCGCTGGCGCAGCGCCAGCCCCAGGGTGAGCACCGCCGTGCAATTCACGCGCCCGCCCGCGTGACGAATGGCACATCGCTTGCGTATGCCGCCCGCATGTCCAGCGGCCACCTCGAACTCATCCAGCTCAGCAAGCATTACGGCGACTCGGTCGCCGTGGCGGGCATCGCCCTGAAGATCGCCGGCGGCGCCTACTGCTGCCTGCTCGGCCCCTCGGGCTGCGGCAAGACCTCCACGCTGCGCATGATCGCCGGCCACGAGGAGCCGACCGACGGCAAGGTGCTGCTCGGCGCGCGCGAGATCACGCACCTGTCGCCGGCCGAACGCGGCACGGCCATGATGTTCCAGAGCTACGCGCTGTTCCCGCACCTGAATGTGCTGGACAACGTGGCCTTCAGCGCGCGCATGAAGGGCCAGGGCAAGGCCGAGCGCCAGGCCCGTGCGATGGAACTGCTCAAGCTCGTCGCCATGGAGCCTTATGCGCAGCGCCTGCCCGCCGCCCTGTCGGGCGGCCAGCAGCAGCGCGTGGCACTGGCGCGGGCACTCATGATGCAGCCCAGCGTGCTGCTGCTCGACGAGCCGCTGTCAGCCCTCGACCCCTTCCTGCGCATCAAGATGCGCGCCGAGCTGCAGCGCTGGCACCGTGACCTGGGCATGACCTTCGTGCACGTCACGCACTCGCAGGAAGAGGCCATGGCACTGGCCGATCTGGTGGTGGTGATGAACCACGGCCGCATCGAGCAGCAGGGCACGGCGCGCGAGGTCTTCGAGCAGCCGCGCACCGAATTCGTGGCGCGTTTCATCGGCTCGCACAACGTCATCGACACACCGGCCGGCAAGGTGGCGGTGCGCAGCGACCGCATCACCCTGGCCGTCCGGCCCGACCCCGGCGAGCCGCTGGTGAGCGTGGCGGCCATCGAATACCAGGGATCGAGCGTGCAGGTGCATCTCGTGGCGGATCGGGTCGCCGACAGCGCCGCCGCGGCCGGTGACCCGGACGCCGACGCCCCCGGCCGCTTCGTCGCCGTGCTGCCCGACAACACCTTCTACGCCGCGCCCTACGAACCCGGCCAGCGCGTGGCCATGCGCTGGTGGGCCCAGGACGCGCACGCCCTGGCGGCCTGAACGTCTGTTTTCCCCTGCCCTCGATCCATCCCTGACCCCGGAGCATGCCGATGAACACCGACAAAGAGACTGCCCTGAACCTCGACACGTCCGCCAGCACCGCGCCGGCCGCCACCGCTGCCTACAGCAGCAGTAGCGAAAACACCAGCGCGCGGCGCGGCTTCCTGAAGACGGCCGGTGCCGCCGGCGTGGCCGCCACCGGCCTCATGGGTTTCCCCTTCGTGCACGCGCAGGAGAAGATCACCCTGCGCTACCTGGGCACGGCGGTGAACCAGGACAAGGCCATCGCCGAGAAGTTCGAGGCCGACACCGGCATCAAGATCCAGTACGTCGCCGTCACCACCGACGACGTCACCAAGCGCGCCGTCACCGCGCCCAACAGCTTCGACCTGATCGACACCGAATACTTCTCGCTCAAGAAGATCATCCCCACGGGCAATCTGCAGGGCATCGACACCAGGCGCATCAAGAACGCCGACAAGATCACCACGCTGTTCACCAAGGGCGAGGTAGCCGGCAAGAAGGTGGGCGACCAGGGCACCGCGCCCAAGAAGGTGATGTACCTGGACAAGCCCGACGCCAAGGCCTTCGCCAAGGACCCGACGCGTTTCATGACCCTGATCCCGACGGTCTACAACGCCGACACCCTGGGCATCCGCCCCGACCTGATCAAGCGCCCGATCGAGAGCTGGAAGGAGCTGCTCAACCCCGAGTTCAAGGGCAAGGCCGCCATCCTCAACATTCCCTCGATCGGCATCATGGACGCGGCCATGGTGGTCGAGGCGGCCGGCCTGTACAAGTACCCCGACAAGGGCAACATGACCAGGAAGGAGATCGACCTCACCATCAAGACGCTGATCGAGGCCAAGAAGGCCGGCCAGTTCCGCGCCCTGTGGAAGGACTTCAACGAAAGCGTCAACCTGATGGCCAGCGGCGAGGTGGTGATCCAGTCGATGTGGAGCCCGGCCGTGACCGCCGTGCGCACCAAGGGCATTGCCTGCACCTTCCAGCCGCTCAAGGAAGGCTACCGCGCCTGGGCCGCCGGCTTCGGCATTCCCAAGGGCCTGGCGGGCAGGAAGGCCGATGCGGCCTACGAGTTCATCAACTGGTTCCTGGACGGCTGGGCCGGTGCCTACCTCAATCGCCAGGGCTACTACAGCGCCGTGCTGGAGACCGCCAAGGCCAAGATGGAGGCCTACGAGTGGGCCTACTGGATGGAAGGCAAGCCCGCCGCCCAGGACATCAAGAGCCCCAACGGCGACGTGCTGGCCAAGAAGGGCGCGGTGCGCGACGGCGGCAGCTACGAGGCGCGCATGGGCGGCATCGCCTGCTGGAACGCGGTGATGGACGAGAACGCCTACATGGTCCAGAAGTGGAACGAGTTCGTCGCCGCCTGACGCGGGCCCGGACGACGCCATGACCCGCGCACGCACCGCCGCCATCGCCTGGGCGCAGGCCTCGCCGCTCGCGGCGGTGTTCGCGCTGTTCTTCGTCGTGCCGCTGGCGCTCGTGCTGGTCGTCAGCTTCTGGCAGGCGACCGAGTACGAGCTGCTGCCGGCCTTCACCGGGCAGAACTACATCGATGTCTTCGCCGGCTGCCCGGTGACCGCCGACGGCGACCTCTGCGTCACCTTCAAGACCTACCTGTCGACGCTGAAGTTCGGCGTGCTGACCTGGCTGGTCACCGGCGTGCTGGGCACCACGCTGGCGTATTTCCTGGCCTTCCACGTGCGCAGCCTGACCATGCAGATGGTGCTGTTCATCGTCTGCACCGTGCCGTTCTGGACCAGCAACGTCATCCGCATGATCTCGTGGGTGCCGCTGCTGGGCCGCAACGGCCTGGTCAACCAGAGCCTGCAGGCCGCCGGCCTGATCGACCAGCCGATCGAGTGGCTGCTGTTCTCGGATTTCTCGGTGGTGCTCGCCTTCGTGCACCTCTACACGATGTTCATGATCGTGCCGGTCTTCAACACCATGATGCGCATCGACCGCAGCCTGATCGAGGCCGCGCGCGACAACGGCGCGACGCCCTGGCAGACGATCTGGCACGTGGTGCTGCCGCTGTCGCGCACCGGCCTGATCATCGGATCG
>JBJOKY010000504.1:0-3036 GCA_046045865.1 Pseudomonadota bacterium
CTCGACGATAGTCAGGTCGATCTTGGCGGTGGACTTGACCGACGAGACGTTGTTACGCAGACCACGGAAGAGGAACTCGGTGCCGTTGGCGCCGCGCAGGTAGTCGACGCCGACGTCGTAGTGCGCGGCCAGCCAGGGCTCGGATTCGATGGCGGCCTTCAGCTCGGCGTGGAACGACTCCTTGATGCTCACCTGCAGGTCGCGCGTGCACAGCACCCGCAGGCGCTCGGCATAGCCCCACACGGCGGCCATCTTGGCGAAGCTGAAGGACTTGCCACTGCCGCGGCCGCCGTGCGCAGCGCGGTACTGCAGATCGCCCCGCGCCGGGCCGAACAACTCGGCCAGCTTGGGCGGAAAGATGACCTGCGCCTCAACCAATGGCCGGCCCCTTCAGCGGCGCAGCCACAATCCGGATCACCTGCGGTCGCAGGCTGCCATCGGGGTTGCTCAGCTCCACCCGGTCGGCGAACGCGCCCAGGTGCTTGCCCTCAAGCTCCAGCGCCTTCAGCGCGTCCTTGTGGCTCAGCATCGAATGGCTGCCGGTGTCTGGGTCGGTCACCAGCTGCATCGCGTCATCGCGCACCCGGCCGATGTCGGCCATCACCTGAGCCACCGTCCTGGCCGTGCGCTGGCTCAGTTCGCGGCGGCCGGCCTGGATCGCTTCGGCCACCTGAGCATTCCTGAGCAGCCGGCCCGCGTTCACCTCGGCCGAGTTCCCACGGGCCTTGTAGCCGGCCCGGATGTAGGCCTGCGTTGCATTCAGGTCCACCAGGTACTCCTCGACGAAGCGTGCCTGCTTGGGCGTCAGCATGGGGCCACCTCCTCCACATAGACCCGCAGCGCGCCACCCTTGGCCGCATGGCACCGCGTCACCCTCATGTCGTCGATCTGGCTGTCATCCCGCCACACGCCAGCGTGCGTCAGCGCATCGAACACGGCCTTCGGGATGTTGTCCAGGTCGCGCGCGCGCTTGTCCGGCGCGTGCACCTCGATGCGCACCGCCAGGCGGCCCGCCAGCGGCCCGGCGGCCTTCACCCCCTGCCCGGCCAGCGACGCGACCACGTGGGACCGGTAGGCCCGCGCCTTGGCGCTCAGCAGCGTCTTCTTGCCCACCTTGCGCCAGATGGAGTTGGCCGTGGGGGGATAGGGCAGCACCAGGATCATGCGCACACCACGGCGAAGCGCCGCGTCCTCGTCAGCGCCACATAGGCCAGGCGGTTGCGCTGCTGCACATCGCGGCAGCGCTGGAAACTGTCCCAGGCGATCACCACTGCGTCGAACGTGCTGCCCTGCGCCTTGTGCACCGTCATGGCGTAGGCGTAGCGCAGTGGGGCGTAGCGGGCCCGCAGCGCCCAGCCGGCCGCCGAGGCATGGCGCGCCTGCTCGCGCAGAGCATGCCGCTCCGGCCCGCTGGCCATCTGCTCGCGCAGCTTCAGGCGCCGGTACTCGGCGAAGTGGCCGCTGATGTCGGCCTGCCACTGCCGCTGATCGGCCGCCACCCAGCATTCCAGCGCGTGGCCATCCGTCACCACCTGCAGCCGCCAGGCGCGCCGGGCGGGCTCGTCGGGGTGCTGCCCGGCATGGCAGGCCGACACCGTCAGCAGCGCGCTGTTGCGCACATGCACCTTGCGCGACATGGCCCGGTCATCCACCGCCGTGAAGGCCTCCTGCGCCATCAGCAGCGTGCCATCGGGGTACTCCCCCCGGCCCGGGTGCACCAGGGAATGCACGTTGGCATTGATCGCCTGCACCGTGGCGTTGTCCCAGGCCATCGCCCGGGTGTCCTGGCCATGCGTGATGGCATCGGCCACCAGGTGCGCCACCTCGGCCACCGAGCCCGGCTGCAGCGCCACGAAGGCATCGTCTCCGGGCTGCAGCTGCGAGCCCAGCACAGCCAGGCTGAAATCCTGCCGCAGCTCGATGCACTGCCGCGCCACCGTGGCCAGGCGGATGATCGGATTGCCCTGCGCCTGCCGCACCACCTGGGTGAGCTGCCAGTGCTCCGGCACAGCCGGGCCGAAGGCGGGTGACAGCGCGTCGCTGTCCTCCACCGGCGGCAACTGGGCGGGGTCGCCCACGAACATGATGCGGCAGCGGCTGCGCTTGCTCAGGATGGCCTCGAACATGCCCGGGCCGATCATCGACGCCTCGTCGATCACCGCCAGGTCGTAGTCGTGCAGCGTGCACGCGCCCTGTTCCTCGCGGGTGCCCTGCGTGCCGTCTGCATTGGTCTGCAGCCGCAGACCCAGCACGCTGTGCAGCGTGGCCAGCTCCACGGGCAAGCTGCCCATTTTCTCGCCCAGCACAGCCACCGCCTTGTGCGTGGGCGCGCAGACCACCACACGCAGCGTTTCCAGGGCGTCCTGCTCGCCATCCACCAGGGTGGCCACCACATGCCCCACCACCGTGGTCTTGCCCACGCCAGCGTAGCCGGCCAGGGTGGCCACGGCGTGGGGTGTCTCGCCGCGGGCGAAGGCCACCATCTGTGCCGCCACGGCGGCTTGATCGTCTGTGAGTTCAATCATTGGGGTCAGACCTTGCTGCTGCAAGTCAGTTGGGCGGCCACCTCGACACCCAGGGCGCGCAGCTGGTCGCGCATGTCCTCGGCGTACCAGTCGGCGGTGGCAGCGCGGGCGACGTGGCTGAGCCACTTGGTGCGGTGGCCGGGCTTGTCGAACTTCTCGTAGATGAACATCGTGTTGCGGTGGTCCTGCGCTTCCTTCTCGTGGGCAGCCAGGGCCTGGCGCAGCTTGGCGATGCGGGCCTGGTGCGCCTGCTCGGCGAGCTGGGCGGGGCTGACGATCTGCACGTCGTCGTCGAGCTCGACGAAGCTGGGGCGGTCGCCGTCCTGGGTGCACACCAGCCAGCGGCGCACGCGGGCGGGCTGGGCGGGCGGCAGGGCCGGGCCGACGACCGGCTGCGCCAGGAACACGCGGATCACCTTCAGGTGAAACGCCGCGCTGATCCAGGCCGCGTAGGCGATGACGAGTTCGCGGCAGGCGTAGGTGCCGCCGTTGCGGCCAGGCTTGGAGATGA
>JBJOKY010000145.1:0-10204 GCA_046045865.1 Pseudomonadota bacterium
CAGCTCGCGCAGGAAGATCTCCTTGTTGGAATACAGCGAATGTGTGACGAGGTGCAGCAGCTGCTTCACCTCGGCCTGGAAGGACAGGGTTTGTTTTTCCATGGTCGTCTCGGGTCTGGGATGCGTGTACGCGGGCGGGCGCCGCCATGGCGCCGGTTGCGCGAGCATGTGGCCGGCAACGGGGTTTTCAAGACCCGGCCGTGAAAAACAGCCGCGCCATCCGACCGCCGGACCGGCACCCACCGGTGCCAGCGGCGCGCGGCTGGCGCGCGATTGCCAGCCCGGGCCGGATCAGGGATCATCGCGGCCGACTCGGCCATACTAGAGGGGCGGTGGCGGCGCGCTGCGCCGCCGAGCCCCCGTGCCGAGCAGCGGCCCGCCCGCGCCGACCGCCCCGTCCCCCTTCAACCCGAGCTTGCACCACCCGTGGCTGAATCAGTCGCAGACGTCTCCCCCCCGATCCCGTCCAGCAACCTGACCGGGGTGGCGCGCATCCTCGTGCACGCGGGCAAGCTGCAGCAACGCACAGCCGAAGAGGTATCGCGCCTGGCGCGCGATCAGCGACGCAACTTCGTCGCGGCCGCCGTCGGCGCAGGCGCGCTCAGCGCCACCGAGATGGCGCACACCCTGTCGGCCGCCCTGGCCGTGCCGCTGCTCGACCTGGACGCGGTCGACATCGGCCGCCTGCCGCAGAACCTGGTCGACGCGCGCACGCTGGCCCAGTACCAGGTGCTGGTGCTGGGCAAGCGCGGCAACCGCATCTTCATCGGCGGCTCCGACCCGACCGACCAGGAGGCGGTGGACCGCATCAAGTTCGCCACCCAGCTCACGCCCGAATGGGTCATCGTCGAGCAGGACAAGCTGGGCCGCATCCTCGAAGGCAAGAGCACCACGGCGTCCGAGGCGCTCGAGAACATCGTCGCCGGCGACTTCGACTTCGACGTCGAGGAGCAGGATCCCAACGCCAAGCAGGACGAGGAGGTCACTGCCGACGTCGAGGACGCACCGGTCGTGCGCTTCCTGCAGAAGATGCTGATCGACGCCATCAACATGCGCGCGTCCGACCTGCACTTCGAACCCTACGAGCAGACCTACCGGGTGCGCTTCCGGGTCGACGGCGAACTGCGCGAGATCACCCAGCCGCCGGTGGCCATCAAGGACAAGCTGGCGTCGCGCATCAAGGTCATCAGCCGGCTGGACATCGCCGAGAAACGCGTGCCGCAGGACGGCCGCATGAAGCTCAAGTTCGGCAGCAAGGCGATCGACTTCCGCGTCAGCACGCTGCCCACGCTGTTCGGCGAGAAGATCGTGATCCGCATCCTGGATCCGTCCTCGGCCAAGCTGGGCATCGAGGCCCTGGGCTACGAACGCGAGGAGAAGGACCGCCTGATGAACGCCATCAAGCGGCCCTACGGCATGATCCTGGTCACCGGGCCGACCGGCTCGGGCAAGACGGTGTCGCTGTACACCTGCCTGAACATCCTGAACCAGCCGGGCGTGAACATCGCCACGGTGGAGGACCCGGCGGAAATCAACCTGCCCGGCATCAACCAGGTGAACGTGAACGACAAGGCCGGGATGAACTTCTCGGTCGCGCTCAAGGCCTTCCTGCGCCAGGATCCTGACATCATCATGGTCGGCGAGATCCGCGACCTGGAAACCGCCGACATCGCCATCAAGGCCGCCCAGACAGGCCACCTGGTGCTGTCCACCCTGCACACCAACGACGCGCCCACGACACTGACGCGGCTGCTCAACATGGGCATCCCGCCGTTCAACATCGCGGCCAGCGTGATCCTCATCACCGCCCAGCGCCTGGCGCGCAAGCTGTGCGAGAGCTGCAAGAAATCGGCCGACTATCCGCGCGAGGCCCTGCTGCGCGCCGGCTTCAAGGCCGAGGATGTCGACGGCACCTGGAAGCCCTACAAGGCGGTGGGCTGCTCGTCGTGCAACAACGGCTACCGCGGCCGGGTGGGCATCTACCAGGCCATGCCGATCACCGAGGCGCTGCAGCGCATCATCCTGGCCGAAGGCACGGCCATCGACATTGCCGAACAGGCGGCCCGCGAAGGCGTGCGCGACCTGCGCATCTCGGGCCTGGTCAAGGTCCGCAACGGTCAAACCACCCTGGAAGAGGTGATCGCCGTCACCAACCAGTGACGGCGCACGCTCCACCAGGCCAACCACTCGACAAGGGCGCAGCGACATGGCCACAGCCAACGCGGCAGCGGCAAGACAGATCAAGGACTTCGTCTACGAATGGGAAGGGCGTGACCGCAACGGCAAGGTCGTGCGTGGCGAGATGCGCGCCGGCGGCGAGGCCATGGTCAACGCCACGCTGCGCCGCCAGGGCATCATGGTGGCCAAGGTCAAGCGACGGCGCTCCAGTGGCGGCAGCTCGATCAAGACCAAGGAGATTGCGCTGTTCACGCGCCAGCTGGCCACCATGCTCAAGGCCGGCGTGCCGCTGCTGCAGTCCTTCGACATCGTCGCGCGCGGCAGCAACAACCCGCGCCTGAGCCGGCTGCTGACCGACATCCGCAACGACGTCGAGACCGGCACCAGCCTGGCGGCGGCGTTCCGCAAGCATCCGATGCACTTCGATGCGCTCTATTGCAACCTGATCGAGGCGGGCGAGGCCGCGGGCATCCTGGAAACCCTGCTCGAACGCCTGGCGACATACCAGGAAAAGACGCTCGAGATCAAGGCCAAGATCCGCTCCGCCCTGGTCTACCCGACCTCGGTGCTGATCGTGGCCTTCGTGGTGGTGTCGATCATCATGCTGTTCGTGATCCCGGCCTTCAAGGACATCTTCAAGAACTTCGGCGCCGACCTGCCTCTGCCCACGCTGATGGTGATCTCGATGTCCGAGACCTTCGTGCACTACTGGTGGGCCATCTTCGGCGTGGCCATCGGCGGCACCTACATGTTCCTGCAGACCTGGAAACGCTCCGAGCGCATGCAGATGGCGATGGATCGCCTGGTGCTCAAGCTGCCCATCTTCGGCCAGCTGCTGCACAAGGCCTCGGTGGCGCGCTGGTCGCGCACGCTGTCGACCATGTTCGCCGCCGGCGTGCCGCTGGTCGAGGCGCTCGACTCGGTCGGTGGCGCCTCGGGCAACCGGGTGTTCCAGGTCGCGACCGACCAGATCCAGCGCAGCGTCGCCACCGGCGCGGCGCTGACCGCGTCGATGCAGACCACCGGCATCTTCCCGAACATGGTGCTGCAGATGAGCTCGATCGGCGAGGAATCCGGCTCGCTCGACGCCATGCTGGGCAAGGTGGCCGACTTCTACGAGGCCGAGGTCGACGAGGCGGTGAAGTCGCTGTCCAGCCTGATGGAACCCATCATCATCGTCTTCCTGGGTACCCTGATCGGCGGCATCGTGGTCTCGATGTACCTGCCCATCTTCAAGCTCGGCCAGGTGGTCTGACCGGGCGCATGCAAGGCTCGACCGCCCTCACATTGCTGCTCACGCCGACCGGGCTGGCCCTGGTCGGCCTGTGCATCGGCAGCTTCCTCAACGTGGTGGTGCACCGCCTGCCGCTCATGCTGGAGGCGCGCTGGCGCGCCGAAAGCGCCGAACTGCTCGGGCAGGACGCGCCGCCCGGGCCCCACGCCGGCCTGACGCTGGGGCGGCCGCGTTCGCGCTGCCCGCACTGCGGCCACCAGCTGCGCTGGCACGAGAACATCCCGCTTGTCAGCTGGCTGGTGCTGCGGGCGCGCTGCTCGGCCTGCCAGGCCCCCATCTCGGTGCGCTACCCGCTGGTCGAGGCCGGCTGCGCCCTGCTGTTCGCAGCCCTGGGCAGCCAGCTCGGCCCGGCCCCCACGACGCTGCTGTGGTGCGGCTTCGGCGCCGCCCTGCTGGCCCTGGCACTGATCGACTGGGACACCACCCTGCTGCCCGACGACATCACTCTGCCCCTGCTGTGGGCCGGCCTGGTCAGCGCCGCGCTGGGCTGGACGCTGCCGCTGCCCGCCGCCCTGTGGGGCGCCGTGGCCGGCTACATGAGCCTGTGGCTCATCACCTGGCTGTTCAAGCTCGCCACCGGCAAGGTCGGCATGGGTGCGGGCGACTTCAAGCTGCTCGCCGCGCTCGGCGCCTGGCTGGGCGCGCCCATGATCCTGCCCATCGTGCTGGGTGCGTCGGTGCTGGGCGCGGCAGTCGGCATAGGCATGAAGCTGACCGGCTCGCTGCGCGAAGGCCGCTACGTGCCCTTCGGCCCCTTCCTGGCCGGCGCCGGCCTGGTCTGCCTGCTGGCCGGCCATGACCGCGTCATGGACTGGATGGGCTGGTACTGACCGGCAGACCTGAACGGAACCCACGGGCGTGGACCAGCGGCTCGACATCGGCCTGACCGGCGGCATAGGCAGCGGCAAGAGCACCGTGGCGCGGCTGTGGGCCGAGCTCGGCGCCACCGTCATCGACACCGACGCCATCGCCCACGCCCTCACGGCACCCGGCGGCGCGGCCATCGCGCCCATCGCGGCCCACTTCGGCGCGGCCATGATCAACGCCGACGGCGCACTCGACCGCGCCCGCATGCGCGAACTCGTGTTCAGCCAGCCGCAGGCGCGCACCGAGCTCGAAGCCATCATCCACCCGCTCATCCGCCTGGAGACCGAACACCAGGCCGCCGCCGCACCGCCCGGCGCCGTGCGCGTATTCGACGTGCCGCTGCTGGTCGAATCGCCCCGCTGGCGCGAACGAGTCGACCGCGTGCTGGTGGTCGACTGCGACGCGGCGACCCAGGTCGCGCGCGTCGTCGCGCGCAGCGGCTGGACGCCCGAGGCGGTGCAGCGCGTCATCGCCCAGCAGGCCAGCCGCGCGCAGCGCCGTGCAGTGGCCGACGCCGTCATCCTCAACCAGGACCGGACCGTCGACGAACTGCGCGCCGAGGTTACCGCGCTGCACCAGCGCTGGCTCGCCAGCACGGCCTGAGCCCTGTGGAACAATCCCTGCCGCTGCCGCCGCAACGCGGCGGCGGGAGCTGTCTGCCTTGATCGTCGTCTACGAATACCCCTTCCACGAGAGCATCCGCACGATGCTGCGGCTCGAGCAGCTGTTCGGCCGGCTCGACCTGCTGCGCGGGCGCGACCATGCGGTCGACCACCACTACGCCCTGGCCACGGTGTTCGAGATCATGGACGTGGCCGCGCGCGCCGATCTCAAGAGCGACCTGCTGCAGGATCTGGAGCGCCAGCGCCAGCAGCTCGCCAGCTACCGCGGCAACCCCTCGATCTCGGAAGTGGCGCTCGACGGCGCGGTCGAGCGCGTCAACACCGCCTGGTCGGCGCTCAACGCCCTGCCCGGCAAGGCCGGCCAGGGCCTGACCGGCAACGAGGGCCTGATGGCCATCCGCAGCCGCATCAGCATACCCGGCGGCACCTGCTCCTTCGACCTGCCCGGCTACCACGCCTGGCAGCAGCGCCCGGCCGACGACCGGCGCGCCGACCTGGAACGCTGGATCGCCGGCTTCGCCCCCCTGGCCAACGCCCTGGCCACGAGCCTGAGCCTGCTGCGCGAAGGCGGCACCCGCCAGGGCGTGAGGACTCAGGGTGGCCAGTACCAGCAGTCGCTCGGCAACAGCCGCAGCTACCAGCTGCTGCGCGTGGCGATCGACGACGCCTGCACCCTGGTGCCCGAGATCAGCGGCAACCGCCTGCTCGTGGCCGTGCGCATGATGAGGTCGGACGCCGACGGCCGCCTGCGCCCGGCCGGCGAGGACGCCCGCCTCGACCTCACGCTGTGCGCCTGACGCACCTGCCGCTGCCGCAAGCCGCACCCATCGGACCCCGCCCATGACCGATACCTCCAGCACCGGCGCCACGCCCCCCCGCCGCGGCCCCGAGGTCGACTGCCCGGCCTGCGGCAGCAAGACCCGCTTCGAGCCGGCCAACCCCTGGCGGCCCTTCTGCAGCCAGCGCTGCCAGAGCCACGACTTCGGCGCCTGGGCGAGCGAGAACTACCGCGTCGCGGCGGACGCGCCGCCGGATCCGTTCGAGGCACCGCGCGACGAGCGCTGAGCCGGCCGCTTCCGTGCGCCCGCCCGCCCGGGCGGGCGGGCGGGTCTGCGTTCAGCGGGTGGGCGTGACCTCGTCATGGGTCGCCCCTGCGTGGCCACGCTCCTCGGCCAGCCACACCAGCACCGGTATCGTCCCCGGCAGCACCGGCACCACCTGCACAGGCAGGTCCTGCCAGGCCATCTGCTGGCCTTCGCGCATCTCGAACTCGCCGTGCCAGTGATGCAGCTTGCAGAAGTGCAGACGCACCAGCGCGTGCGGATAGTCCACCAGCTGTTCGCGCCAGGCGATCACGTCGGCCGGGTCGGCGCCGATGCCGAGCTCCTCGTGCAGTTCGCGCACCAGCGCCTCGGCGACGGTTTCACCGGCCTCGACCTTGCCGCCCGGGTATTCCCAGTAACCGGCGTAGGCCTTGCCTGCCGGGCGTGAGGTGAGCAGGAACTCACCCTCGCGGCCCTGCGCATCCAGGCGGATCAGCACGCCCACGGCCACCTCCACCGGCGTGCGCCGGGCGCGCGCGGCCTGCTCCTCGGGCGTGGCGGCGGGGGCGGTGACGAGGGGTTCAGCCATGGCGTGGCGCCCGGCACTGGTCACGCCGGCGCCCGGCCCGGCCGGCGGCGGCAGCGGCGGCCGGGATATGCCGCTCAGACATGGTCCAGGCCGCCAGGGATGTCGTCCGCCGCCGGACTGGCGGGGGCGGGGGCCGCGACGGACACGGCGTCGGGCGTGTCGCCGGCGTGGCGGCCGCTGTAGTCGCGCGCGAACTGGTAGGCCACCCGGCCGGAGCGCGAACCACGCTCCAGCGCCCAGACCAGCGATTCCTGCCTGGACGCGGCGATCGCCGTCTCCGGCACGCCGAAATGGCGCAGCCACTGCGCCGCGATGGCCAGGTATTCGCCCTGGCTGAAGGGGTAGAAGCTCACCCACAGGCCGAAGCGCTCGCTCAGCGAGATCTTCTCCTCGATCACCTCGCCGGGGTGCACCTCGCCGTCCTCGGTGTGGGTGTACGTGAGGTTGTCCTTCATGTATTCGGGCAGCAGGTGGCGGCGGTTGCTGGTGGCGTAGATCAGCAGGTTGTCGCCGGCCGCGGCCACCGAGCCGTCAAGCACGCTCTTGAGCGCCTTGTAGCCGGCCTCGCCCTCGTCGAAGCTGAGGTCGTCGCAGAAGACGATGAACTTCTCGGGCCGGCCGGTGACGAGGTCGATCAGGTCGGGCAGGTCGACCAGGTCGGCCTTGTCGACCTCGATCAGGCGCAGGCCCTGACCGGCAAATTCGTTCAGGCAGGCCTTGATGAGCGAGCTCTTGCCCGTGCCGCGCGCGCCGGTGAGCAGCACGTTGTTGGCCGGCAGGCCGGCGACGAACTGACGCGTGTTGCGCAGCAGCTTCTCCTTCTGGCCGTCGACCTCCTTCAGGTCGGCCAGCGCGATGCGGGCGACGTGGCGCACCGGCTCCAGCACGCCGACATGGCCGCCGCGCCTGCGGTAGCGGAAGGCGATCGAGGCACCCCAGTCGGGCTCGCCGAGCGGATGGGGCAGGATGGCTTCAAGCCGGCCGAGCAGGGCCTCGGCACGGGCGAACAGGTGGTCGAGTGCGGTCGTCATATGGGCCGCGAGTGTAGAAGCCGGGCCCTGCGCCGCCCCCGCCCCGGCGTTCAGCCCAGCAGCAGCGCCAGCGCCGGCTCCAGGTGTTCGGCCGGGCTGCGCTTGAAGCCCGAGCGTGCGTAGCGCTGCAGCCGGCCCAGGGCGAAGCTCACCAGCACCGAGGCCAGCACGCTGGCCTCCACCGTCGGCGAGGCCGAGCCGGCCGCGTCGGCCGCGCTGCGCAGGCTCAGCCGCAGCTGCGACTCGATGCGGTCGAAGAACAGGTTCATGCGCGTGCTCAGGCGTTCGTGCTCGAACACCAGGGCATCGCCCACCATCACGCGCGTCATGCCGGGGTTCTTTTCGCCGAACTGCAGCAGCAGCGCCACCGTGCGGGTGGCCTGCACGCGCCCGTCGGCCTCGCGCTCGGTGATCTGGCGCACCAGGTTGAAGATGCTGGCCTCGATGAACTCGATCAGCCCCTCGAACATCTGCGCCTTGCTGGCGAAGTGGCGGTACAGCGCGGCCTCGCTCACCTCCAGCCGTGCGGCCAGCGCCGCGGTGGTGATGCGATCGGCGCCGGGCTCCTCCAGCATGGCGGCCAGGGTCTGCAGGATCTGCACACGCCGCTCGCCCGGCTTGGGGCGCTTGCGCGGGCCGGCAGGCCCGGCCGGTTCGCCGGCATCCGGGTCGGTCGCTGCCGGGGTCGCCACGTCGAACAGGTCAGCGCCGGGCGCGTCGGTCAGCAGGTCGGGGGTCGTGGCGGACATCGGTGCGGGCATGGGTGGAACTGGGCGCCTGGGCGGCGGTGAGCCGCAGACGCTGCAGCACTTGTAAGCGCCTGATTCTGGCAGACACGTACGCCGGCCTGCGATGCAGGCGTGCGCCCGCCTCCGGCCCGTGCGCGCTGGCGCGCAGCCAGCGCTGCATCCACACCGTGGCCATGCCGACGCGCCGCGCAGCCTTCTGGTGCACCAGCGTGTCCTCCACCAGCACGCAGCGCGCGGGCGCCACCTTGAGCCTCACGGCCAGGGCACGCAGCATGCGGGCGTCGGGCTTGGGGCGCAGCTGGCCGAACATGGCCATGTGCTCGATCGCGATCAGGCCGTCGAACAGGCCGGCCACGCCCAGGCCGTCGAGCACCCGGCGTGCATAGGCCGTCGGCGCGTTGGTGACGACGTACTTGCGCCCAGGCAGGCGACGCAGTGCCGCCAGGTCGTGCTGGTGGGCGCGCAGCGTCGCTTCGAGCTCGGGCAGCTGATGCGTCTCGCGCAGGAAGTGCGCCGGCTTCACGCCGTGGTGACGCACCAGGCCCGGCAACGTGGCGCCATGACGCCGCCAGTAGTGGCGGCGCAACTCGTCGGCGCGCGCACGGTCGACGCCGGCGGCCTGCTGCACGTAGTCGGTCATCGACACGTTGAGCGCCCCGAACACGTAGGCGCTGGCGTCGTGCAGGGTGTTGTCGAGGTCGAACAGCCAGACGGGCTGGCGCCGTCGCACCGTGCTCAGCGCCGCTGTCATGCCTGCAGGTCGTCGAAAGCGTCGTGACCGCTCAGGTGCAGGTCGATGCTGGCCAGCTGCAGCACGCCACCCAGGCCGGCGTCGACCGGCGCCGCCTCGTGCAGCGACTCCAGCCGGCGGTAGGCGGCGAACTTGCGCCGCGGTCGACGCAGGGTTGGGGCAGACCCATGATGGTGCTCGGTGGTGGTCCGGGGGAACGACGCCCCGATGGTAGCGAACGCCCCGGGCGGCCGCCCTGCCGCGGCTCAGTGCGACCTGATCATCGTGCCGTAAGCCTGGTCGGTCAGGATCTCCAGCAGCATGGCGTGCGGCACGCGGCCGTCGACCACGTGCACCGCGTTGACACCGCTTTTCGCCGCGTCGATGGCGCCGGCCAGCTTGGGCAGCATGCCGCCGCTGATGGTGCCGTCCTCGACCAGCTCGTCGATCTGGCGCGGCGTCAGCTCGGTGATGAGCTCGCCGGCCTTGTCCAGCACGCCGCGGATGTTGGTCAGCATCACCAGCTTCTCGGCCTTGAGCACGGTGGCCAGCTTGGCCGCCACCAGGTCGGCGTTGATGTTGTAGCTCTCGTTGTGCTCGCCGAAGCCGATCGGGCTGACGACCGGGATGAAGGCGTCGTCCTGCAGCGCCTTGACCACGCTGGGGTCGATGGACTCGATGTCGCCCACCTGGCCGACGTCGTGTTCCTTGCTCGGGTCGTCCTTGTCGAGCAGCTTCATCTTGCGCGCGCGGATCAGGCCGCCGTCACGCCCGGTCAGGCCCACGGCCTTGCCGCCTGCGGCGTTGATGAGGCCGACGATGTCCTGCTGCACCTCGCCGGCCAGCACCCATTCGACCACCTCCATGGTCTCGGCGTCCGTCACGCGCATGCCCTGCACGAAGGTGCCCTTCTTGCCCAGACGGTTCAGGGCCTGGTCGATCTGGGGACCACCACCGTGCACCACCACCGGATTCATGCCCACGAGCTTGAGCAGCACCACGTCCTCGGCGAAGTCGGCCTGCAGCGCCGGGTCGGTCATGGCGTTGCCGCCGTACTTGATGACCAGCGTCTTGCCGTGGAACTTGCGGATGTAGGGCAG
>JBJOKY010000146.1:0-10192 GCA_046045865.1 Pseudomonadota bacterium
CACGCTGACTGAAGCCGTGCGCCGCAAGCCCTACTGCGTGCTGCTGCTCGACGAGGTGGAGAAGGCCCACCCGGACGTGTTCAACGTGCTGCTGCAGGTACTGGACGATGGCCGCCTCACCGACGGCCAGGGCCGCACGGTGGACTTCAAGAACACCGTCATCGTCATGACCAGCAACCTGGGCTCGCAGATGATCATGCAGATGGCCGGGCAGGACAGCGAGCTGATCCGCGAGGCCGTGTGGGGCGAGGTGAAGGCGCATTTCCGCCCCGAGTTCCTCAACCGCATCGACGAGACGGTGGTCTTCCACGCCCTGGACCAGGCGCACATCGAGTCCATCGCCAGGATCCAGCTCGGCCAGCTGCAGGGCCGCCTGGCCAAGCTCGACATGACGCTCGACGTCTCGCCCGAGGCGCTGGCCGAGATCGCCAAGGTGGGCTTCGACCCGGTGTTCGGCGCGCGCCCGCTCAAGCGCGCCATCCAGCAGCGCATCGAGAACCCGGTGGCGCGGCTCATCCTGGAGGGCCGCTTCGGGCCCAGGGACGTGGTGCCGGTGGTGCTGGGGCCGGACGGCGGCTTCGACTTCGGCCGCACCGTGCATTGAGCCGCCTGTGCGGCGGGGTCGCACAGGCCCCGACCCCGGGCCTGGCCGGGATCGGGGCCCGCGGTGTCAGAACACCGGGCCGCGCTGAAGGGCGTTGTCGAGTGCCACGAGTTGGGCGCGCAACTGCAGCCAGTCGCACTGCGCCGGCGAGAACACCAGGTGCACGGCCCATTCCGGCTGCGAGGCGAGCACGCGCAGCGCCAGCGACTGTGCGCCGCCGCGGATCAGCACTTCTTCGGTCGTACCGGCCAGCTGCAGCTGCTTGCGCGACTGGTCACCCACCGCGAGCAGGGTCGTGCCGCGCCGCGCCAGATCGGTGGCGGCAGTGCGTGTGCCCAGGTGCGCGAGCACGCGCGAGGTCTGCACTTCGAACACGCAGGCGGCGATCACGCCCTGCAGTCCGCCCAGACCGCGGATGTAGGCTGCCAGCGGATTGGGTGGCGCGGCCGGCACGGCAGCGGTTGCCACGGGGCTGGCGGCGGCGGCCTCCTGGCGTGTGGGCGCGTTCTGGCCCGGCAGCAGGCCCGGCGCAGTGCGTCCGAAGGGCAGAGGTGTGCCGGCCCGCGCGGGCAGTGGGTTCGAGGCTCCGGTGTTGCCGGCGCGCCCGCCACCCGGGCTGCCGGGCGGCATGATGGGTGCCGCGTTGGCCAGACCCTCGGGCCCCGTGGCGCTGTTGGCCGCTTCTGCCAGCGGTGCAAGCTGCAGCCCGCCGCTGCCTGGGTTGAGCGTGCGCTGCAGCTGGTTCCAGCAGTTGTGCAGATGGGCCCAGGCTTCGGCCGGCATGGTCACGCGCGGCGACACCACCACCGGCACGACGGCGTTCTGCAGTCGTTCGTGCACGGCGTTGCCGGCAGCCGGGCCGGGCCCGAGCGGCATGAACAGCATCTGCTGGCACTGCCAGGGCTGGTGCGACATGGCGTTGCGCAGCGGCTCCAGCAGCTCGGTCAGCGCGTGCGCCGGCAGGTCGCCCAGCAGGATGGCGCCCAGCGTCGCATGCCCCAGCAGCACGCGGCTGATGGACAGGCGCGACTGCGTGTCGGCGTCGGCGTCGGTGCTGTAAAGACGGATGGGCGCACCGTGGCTGGCCGCGCAGTCGAGGAATTCGATGGTGGCGATCACGGTGCCGAAGCCGGCCCGGCGCACCACGAGGCGCTCCACCGGCTGGCCGCTGGCTGCCGCCACTGCCGCCAGCAGCCGGCGCGACACGGTGCAGCCCAGGTCGTGCAGGGCGATGCAGGTGGGACGCAGGTGCTCGAACTGCTGCTGCAGGGCGTCACCGATCTCGCACGAGATGAAGAGTTCGCGCACGCCGTGGCTGACGACGCGGCCGATGTCGGGCGAACCGCCAAGGTAGTCGACCGGCGAGCGCTGGAACTGGGTGGCGAACTGGGTGTCTTCGTCGGCGCGTTGTACGCGGCTGTCGACGAACAGGCCGCTGCGGTACCAACGGTTCGTCTCCGCATTGCGGGGGGGCGGCATTCGATGCTCCGGAGCGTATGGGGGCGAGTCTTCGTCGATGGCCGTCTTGGCGTGTCCTGCTCGGAGCATCCTATCATTCAGGTCGAAATCATTTCATTTTGTGTCAGACCTGCGCTCCCCCTGCCTGGGCGGAGCGTCCGCTCGGATACATGGTCGAACACGGTCCCACCCTAGTTATGCCCACTTCAGAAACGCATGCCGCTGTGACTTCCTTCCCGGTCGTGATCGTTGGCGCCGGGCTGGCGGGCCTGACGGTCGCCTTGCAGCTGGCCGAGACGTGTCAGGTCATCGTGTTGGCTAAACGCAACGTTGACGAAGGTGCCACGGCCTGGGCTCAGGGCGGCATCGTCGGCGTGCTGGGCAGCGACGACAGCATCGACAGCCACGTGGCCGACACCTTGGAGGCCGGCGCCGGCCTGGTCGACGAGCAGACGGCGCGCTACATCGCCGAACGCAGCGCACAGGCGGTGGGCTGGCTGGTCGAGCGCGGCGTGGCCTTCTCGGCCGATCCGGACGGCCCGCTGGGCCTGCATCTCACGCGCGAAGGTGGCCACGCGGTGCGTCGCATCGCGCATGCGGCCGATGCGACGGGCAAGGCCATCCACGACACCTTGCTCGACGCGGTGGCGCGCCACCCCAACATCACGGTGCGTGCGCACTGGATGGCGGTGGACCTGATCACCACGCGCCATCTCAAGCGCGAGGAGCCGGCGCGCTGCTACGGCGTGTACGCCCTGGACATCGACGCCCAGCGCGTCGAGACCCTGCGCGCCAGCGCCGTGGTGCTGGCCTGCGGCGGCGCCGGCAAGGTCTACCGCTACACCACCAACCCCGACACCGCCACCGGCGACGGCATTGCCATGGCCTGGCGCGCCGGTTGCCGGGTCGGCAACATGGAATTCGTGCAGTTCCACCCGACCTGCCTGTACCACCCGCAGGACCGCAGCTTCCTCATATCAGAAGCGCTGCGTGGCGAGGGTGGCCTGCTCAAGCTGCCCGACGGCACGCGCTTCATGCCGGCGCACGACGAACGCGGCGAACTCGCGCCGCGCGACGTGGTGGCGCGCGCCATCGACTTCGAGATGAAGAAGCACGGCCTCGATCATGTCTGGCTCGACGCCAGCCACCTGGGCGAGGCCTTCCTGCGCGAGCATTTCCCGACCATCCACGCGCGCTGCCTGGCGCTGGGCATCGACATCGCGCGCCAGCCCATCCCGGTGGTGCCGGCGGCGCACTACACCTGCGGCGGCGTGGTCACCGACCTGGCCGGGCGCACCGACCTGCCCGGGCTGTACGCGGTGGGCGAGACCTCCTACACCGGCCTGCATGGCGCCAACCGGCTGGCGAGCAACTCGCTGCTGGAATGCGTGGTGCTGGGGCGCAGCTGCGCCGACCACATCCTGGCGGCGACCGTGCCGGCGCACGGCCAGGCGCCCGACTGGGACGAGAGCCAGGTCGAGGACGCCGACGAGCAGGTCGTCATCTCGCACAACTGGGACGAGCTGCGCCTGCTGATGTGGAACTACGTCGGCATCGTGCGCACCACGCGCCGGCTGGAACGCGCACTGCACCGCATCCACCTGCTGCGCGGCGAGATCGACGACTACTACGCCAACTTCCGTGTCAACCGCGACCTGCTGGAGCTGCGCAATCTGGTCGATTGCGCCGAGCTCATCGTGCGTTCGGCGTTGATGCGCCACGAAAGCCGCGGCCTGCACTGCAGCCGTGATTTCCCGGACACGCTGCCGGTGAGTTTCCCGACCATCCTGGGCCGCGCGGCACGCAGCGTGCCGTTGCGCTCGCCCTCGCGGCGTGCAGGCAACCTCTTCGACTGATGGGTGGCGGCCCGGCGTGGTGCGCCTGGCTCAGCGTCTGGCGCGCATGGCGATGCGGGCCTGCACGAATTCGAAGGCGTAGCTGACGGCGTCGGAGATCGTCTGTTCGATGGCCATGCGTTCCTTCTCGGTGAGGAAGAAGGTCAGGTCCACGGCGTGGCGGATGTAGCGCGAGCCCAGCCGGTTCAGTGCCACGCAGGCGACGTCGGGCAGGTCGCTGGCATCAAGGTAGGGGTAGTTCGGCGCCAGTGCCGACACCGCCTCGAAGACCGGGCGTTCGTAGTGGTTGTGGACTGAGCTGAAGTCGACATTCATGGCGGACTCTGACGAGTGGTGGATGCCGCCTTATCGGGTGTGCAGGCACGTCACTTGATGGCTCGGCCACGCCAGGCGCAGGCGCCGCGCCGCCTCAGGCCGCGCCCAGGTGTGGCTGCCAGCCTGCACCCGGGGTGGATGCTGGTGCGGCGACCGGCCTGGAGGACGGCTGTGCCGCCACGAAATCGAGCATGCGGGTGATGCAACCCAGGGCCTCGCGGCGCACTGGCTCGTCGACCTGGATCGCGCCGCTGCCGGTCTCCAGGCAGTCGATCAGGCCCTGCAGGCTGTTCATGGCCATCCAGGGGCAGTGCGCGCAGCTCTTGCACGTGGCGCTGCGCCCGGCGGTGGGCGCCTCGATCAGGCGCTTGCCCGGCGCGGCCTGGGCCATGCGGTGGAACATGCCGCTGTCGGTGGCGACGATGAACTCGGGTGCGTCCAGCTCGATCACGGCCCTGAGCAACTGGGCGGTCGAACCCACGACGTCCGCCTGGGCGACGACCTCGGCCGGGCTTTCCGGGTGGACGAGGATCCTGGCCCGGGGGTGTTCGGCTCGCAGCAGTTCGAGCTCGATGCCCTTGAACTCGTCGTGCACGATGCAGTGGCCCTGCCATGACAGCATGTCGGCGCCGGTCTGCTGCTGCACGTAGGCGCCCAGGTGGCGGTCGGGCGCCCACAGGATCTTCTCGCCGCGTTCGTGCAGGTGACGCACCACGTTGAGCGCGCACGAGCTGGTCACCATCCAGTCGGCGCGAGCCTTCACGGCCGCACTGGTGTTGGCGTAGACGACGACGGTGCGGTCGGGGTGGGCGTCGCAGAACGCGCCGAATTCGTCGGCCGGGCAGCCCAGGTCGAGCGAGCAGGTGGCGTCCAGATCCGGCATGAGCACACGCTTGGCGGGCGACAGTATCTTGGCCGTCTCGCCCATGAAGCGCACGCCGGCCACGACCAGGGTCTCGGCGCCGTGGTCACGCCCGAAACGCGCCATTTCCAGCGAGTCGGACACACAACCGCCGGTGGCCTGGGCCAGGTCCTGCAGATCGCCGTCGACGTAGTAGTGGGCGATCAGGACGGCGCGCTTCTCGGTCAGCAGGCGCGTGGCCCTGTCCTTGAGCGCGACGCGCTGCGCGGCGCTGACGGGTTCAGGCACGCGGGCCCAGGCATGTGCGGTGCAACTGGCGCCCTGGGCGTCCTGGCGGGGAAAGTCGTAAACGAGCTGGTTCATCATGCGGCGGCAGGGTGGGGCGGCATGGTAGCCCAGCCCTGCAGGCTGCGCGCCGGCCAGGGGCAGGCCGGAATTGCCACGAACCACAGTGGCTCAGCTCAGCGCCTGCTGCGCTTCCATGATGCGGAAACGTGTGGTCGCCAGGTTGCAGCGCAGCTTGTCGAGCACGCACAGGACGAAATGATCCGGGTGACCATTGAGCGCGCGCAGCACGTGATAACGGCTGCCGGCCGTGACGAGAACCTCGTCCACCGGGTCGCTGGGACGCCAGTGACCCATCATGCGCAGCGTGCGCCGGTGGGTGCGCATGATCTCCGACGCGGCCTGCGCCGCACGGTCGATCTCTGCGCTGTTGCCGCCGCTGGCCAGCACGACGCTGGTGCTGCCGTCGATCAGCGCCGCGATGATGACGCCGTCGAGCTGCAGCAGGTCGGCCATGCAGCGCGTGGCCTTGTCGACGTTGGGCTGCCAGGCCAGTCGCGGGCGCACGGACGGCTGGGCATCGCTCGCCTGCGGCAACTGCAGGGTGATGGCCTCGTCCGCCGCTTCCGAGCTGGTCGGCGCGAAGTCGGCGTGGACCTGCGTCGCAGGCACGCCCTGCGCGACCTGCGCCGCCGGGGGCGCGCCGTCAAGACCGAGGAAGGCCGATCTGGCCGGCGTGGCCGGTCCGGCACTTGCGGCATTGGCTGCCGGATCCAGCGTGAGGGAGTCGGTGGAGCCGATACCGGACGGGCGCACCCGGATCCAGTGCGACAGCAGCTTGTTCCACACCGCGCTGGCGCTGGTCAGCGGTTCGGACAGGGTCTGCACCTGCAACGACCTGGGCCAGCTGGTGGCGGAGATCTTCTGGGCGATCCACAAGGCGCCAACCGGCAGCATGAACAGCAGTTGGGGGCAACGCCAGGTCATGCTGGCGGCGGCCGTGCTGAGCATGTCGATCATGGCGTCGATCGCGGCCGGGTGCATCGGGCCGACGACGACAGCCACGATGTCCGAGCGCTCCATCAGCGCGGTCGAGATGGCGACCATCTCGGCACCGGGCGCGTGCACGTCGGCGTGGTAGATCTTGAGGGTCTCGTCCTGCCGGCGCGGCACGGTGGTGCGCTCGATCACGGCCAGCGTCGCCAGCGAATACTGGTCGCGCAGCAGCATGCGGTCCACCGGCTGGCCGCTGGCGTCGGACAAGGCCTTGATCATGGCCGCAGCCCACATCTGGGCCGGGTCGAACAGGGTGACGAAACGTTCGCCGTCGGCGTGGTCGTCGTTGGTGCTGGCGAAGTGGGCCCGGATAGCGTTGGCGGGTTCGCCACTGACGAGCAGGTCGCGTGGCAGTCGCTCGTTGCCGGCCAGCGGCTCTCCGCCGGTCTCGTCGGACTCCAGGATGGCCGTCGACGCAAATCCGTGCGCATCCACCTCGACGGCCTCGTTGCGGCCACCTCCGCGGGGTGGCGCAAGATCACCAAAAAGGTTTCTGAGCATCATCTCCTCGTCGATAGAGCTTGAGATTGATCGATTCGGGTCGCACAGGGCCCAACCCCATGCCGGCGCCGACTTTAGTGGCAGTTTCGACCAGGCGCGGCAACAGTTGGAAACGGACCTGCGGTTTTGAGCATTCAGGGTCGCGCTTTGCACGTTAGGGCTTAATCGAGCGCAAGTTATCCCGTGTCCGGGGGTGTCGGTCGGCGTCGCGGCCGAACCACAGCGCCGCTTGTGTCCGGCGCCGCCTGTGACGCAGGCCGGGCCGCGATGTCCGAGGCCGCCGCCTATCATCCGGCCATGACGACAACGACGGCTACGCAGCCCGCTGCCTGGCGTAGCGATGCGGCGACGATCTCGCTGGTGGGCCTGGCACACGCCACCTCGCACTTCCACCATCTCCTGCTGGCACCGCTGTTTCCGTGGTTCATCACCAGCTACGGCCTGAGCTATGCCCAGCTCGGCCTGCTGGTGACCGTGTTCTTCGTCATCTCGGGGGTGGGGCAGGCCTTGTCCGGGTTCCTGGTCGACCGGGTCGGCGCCCGGCCGGTGCTGTACGCGGCACTGGTGTGCTTCTGCCTGGCGTCGCTCAGCGCGGCTGCGGCGCAGGGATACGGTGGCCTGATCCTGGCCTCGGCGCTGGCAGGTCTGGGCAATGCGCCGTTTCATCCGGTCGACTTCACCATCCTGAACCGGCGTGTCACGAGCAGCCGTCTCGGGCATGCGTTTTCCGTGCACGGCATCACCGGCAACCTGGGCTGGGCAGCTGCACCGCTGGTCATGACCGGCCTGGTGACGGCCACCGGCTCGCTGAGCCTGGCCTACTGCTGCGTGGCCGGGCTGAGCCTGCTGGTGCTGCTGGTCATGGTGCTCAAGCGTGACATGCTGGACGACAGGCGGCCGGCCCGGGCGCCCGCGCCGGCCGCCAACGCACCTGCCGCGCCGGCTGCGCCACAGGCCACCTTCGCCTTCCTGGCCCTGCCGGGTGTGTGGCTGTGTTTCGCCTTCCTCTTCTTCAGCACCTGCGCACTTGCTGCAGTGCAGGGTTTTGCCGGCCCGGCCCTGCAGTCGCTGAGCGGGCTGGCCACCGCGATGGCGGCCCTGGTCGTGACGGGTTACACCGCGTGCAGCGCGCTGGGCATGCTGGCTGGCGGTTTCCTGCTGGCAAGGCTGGCGAGCGCCGAGCGCCTGATCAGCGCGGCGCTCGTGGGTGCGGCCGTCCTGCTGCTGCTCATCGCCACCGGCTGGGTGCCGGGCGTCGCGGCCCTGGCGCTGGCTTCGCTGGCCGGGCTGGGCACCGGGCTGGCCGGGCCGTCGCGCGACATGCTGATCCGGCGCGCTGCGCCCCCCGGTGCCACCGGGCGGGTCTACGGCATCGTGTATTCCGGGCTCGACCTCGGTTTCGCCCTGGCAGCGCCCCTGTTCGGCTGGCTCCTAGACGCGGGCATGCCTGCCGCCATCTTTGTTGGTGCGGCGCTGGCTCTGCTGGCTGCGGTGGCGTCAGCCTGGCTCATCGCCGTCTACACGACACGTGTGGCGCGCAGCACGGCCCAGCCTGCAGACGTGCACGTTGCCTCCACTTCCGTGGCCCGCTGAGGGTCAGGTCGACCACATTCCTCACATGCCAGCAAACGCTCACACGCCCCCGGTCACCCCTGTTTCGCGCATGGCCGGCCATGTGCTGGTCGACGCCCTCATCGAACAAGGCATCGACACCGTCTTCGGCGTGCCGGGCGAGAGCTTCCTGGCGGTGCTGGACGGCTTCTACGAACGCGCCGACCGGATCCGCTTCATCTCCTGCCGCCACGAGGGCGGCGCGGCCTTCATGGCCGAGGCCGCCGGCAAGCTCGGGCCGCGCCCGGGCGTGTGCCTGGTCACGCGTGCGCCGGGTGCCAGCAATGCCGCCATCGGCCTGCACACCGCCTTCCAGGACAGCACGCCGCTGGTGCTGCTGATCGGCCAGGTGGCGTCCGACCAGCGCGACCGCGAGGCCTTCCAGGAGCTGGACTACCGCCAGTTCTTCGGCCCCGGCACCCTGGGCATGGCCAAGTGGGCCGCCCAGGTGGACAGCGCCGAGCGGCTGCCCGAGTACATCGCCCGGGCCTTCCGCACCGCGCTGCAGGGCCGCCCCGGCCCGGTGGTGCTGGCTCTGCCCGAGGACATGCTGCGCCAGCCCGTCACGGCCGCGGTGCTGCCGCGCGTGGAGCCGGTGCGTGCCTGGCCGGCACCGGGCGACCTGCGGCGCCTGCGCGAGCTGCTGCTGCAGGCCCAGCGCCCGCTCATGCTGGCGGGCGGCAGCGGCTGGACGGCCGAGTCGGCCCAGGCCTTGCAGCGCTTCGCCGAGAACTGGCAGCTGCCGGTGGCGTGCAGCTTCCGTTTCCAGGACACGTTCGACAACCGCCACGCGCAGTACGTGGGCGATGTCGGCATCGGCATCAACCCGGCGCTCGCGGCCACCGTGCGGGCGAGTGACCTGCTGCTTGTCGTCGGCCCCCGCCTGGGCGAGATGACCACCGGCGGCTACGAGCTGATCGAGGCGCCCCGCCCCGGCCAGACCCTGGTGCACCTGCACCCGGGCGCCGAGGAACTCGGCCGGGTCTACGCCGCCGACCTGATGCTGCAGGCCAGCCTGGCCGTGGCCGGCAAGGCGCTGGAAGGCCTGAGCGCGCCGACCAGCCTGCCCTGGGCCGGCCGCTTGCCCGAATTGCGCGCCGCCTACCTGGCCAACCAGCAGCCGCCCGCCCCGCCGGCGGGCGAGGTAGCGCTGGACATCGACCTGGCCGAGATTGCCCGCACCGTGGCGCGGCTGGCGCCGGCCGATGCGGTCTACACCAATGGCGCAGGCAACCACACGGCCTGGCTGCACCGCTATGTGCAGTACCCCGGCCTGCAGCACGCCGGTCGCACCCAGCTGGCGCCGACCTCGGGCGCCATGGGCTACGGCCTGCCGGCGGCAGTGGCTGCGGCCCTGCTGCAGCCCGGGCGCACCGTCATCCACTGGGCCGGCGACGGCGACCTGCTCATGACGGCGCAGGACATGATCACCGCCACCGCCCATGGCGCCAGCCGTGCGCCGGGCGGCGCGCTGGTGAGCATCGTGGTCGACAACGGCAGCTACGGCACCATCCGTATGCACCAGGAGCGCGCCTATCCGGGCCGGGTGGTGGCGTCCGACCTGGCCAACCCCGATTTCGTGCTGCTCGCCCGCTCACATGGGTGGTTGGCCGAACGAGTGGCGAAAACTGCCGACTTTGCCGA
>JBJOKY010000505.1:0-3032 GCA_046045865.1 Pseudomonadota bacterium
GTCCTTTTCCTGGCAGTCGGCCAGCTTGCCGGGCAGGCCCATGCCGTCGAGCACGCCCTTGCGGCGGGTCATCTCGCGCGCCTTGCGGGCGGCGTCGCGGGCGCGTGCGGCGTCGACGATCTTGCTGCAGATGATCTTGGCGTCGCTGGGGTTCTCGAGCAGCCAGTCGGTGAGCAGGCGGCTGACGATGTCCTCGACCGGGCCGCGCACTTCGCTCGACACGAGCTTGTCCTTGGTCTGGCTGCTGAACTTGGGTTCGGGCACCTTGACGCTGACGACGCAGGCCAGGCCTTCGCGCATGTCGTCGCCGGTGATCTCGACCTTGGCCTTCTTGGCGATCTCGTTGTCGTCGATGTACTTGTTGATCACCCGCGTCATGGCGGCGCGCAGGCCGGTGAGGTGGGTGCCGCCATCCCGCTGCGGGATGTTGTTGGTGAAGCACAGGACGTTTTCGCTGTAGGCGTCGTTCCACTGCATCGCCACTTCAACGCCGACGTTGGTGTTGTTGTCGCTGATCTTGTCGCCCTTGGCGTGGAAGACGTTGGGGTGCAGCGTCTTCTTGCCCTGGTTGATGAACTCGACGAAGCCGCGCACGCCGCCGGCAAACGCGAAGTTGTCGCTCTTGTTGTTGCGCTCATCAACGAGCCGGATCTTCACGCCGTTGTTCAGGAAGCTCAGCTCGCGCAGCCGCTTGCTGAGGATCTCGTAGTGGAAGTCGATGTTGGAGAAGATCTCCAGGTCGGGCAGGAAGTGCACCTCGGTGCCGCGCACGTCGGTGTCGCCGATGATCTTCATGGGGCTGACCTCGACGCCGTCGCGCAGCTCGATGAGGCGGTCCTGCGGCACGCCCTGGCGGAACTCCATGAAGTGCGCGTGGCCCTCGCGGCGCACCGTCAGGCGCAGCCACTTGCTCAGGCCGTTCACGCAGCTCACGCCCACGCCGTGCAGGCCGCCCGAGACCTTGTAGCTGTTCTGGTTGAACTTGCCGCCGGCGTGCAGCTCGGTCAGGGCGATCTCGGCGGCCGAGCGCTTGGGCTCGTGCTTGTCGTCCATCTTCACGCCAGTCGGAATGCCGCGGCCGTTGTCGGTGACGCTGATGGAGTTGTCGCTGTGGATGGTGACGACGATGTCGTCGCAGTGGCCGGCCAGGGCTTCGTCGATCGAGTTGTCGACCACCTCGAACACCAGGTGGTGCAGGCCGGTGCCGTCGCTCGTGTCGCCGATGTACATGCCGGGGCGCTTGCGCACGGCTTCCAGGCCTTCGAGGATCTGGATGCTGGCTTCGCCGTAGTCCTTCACCTGGTCGGCCACGCTGGGCGCCTCGGCCTGGCGGTGCACGGGCGCCTGCTCGGGGTTGCGTTCGTCGGGTTGCGGTTCGGGCAGGGCGTGATCGGCAGTGGACATGCGGCTCTTTCGGACTTCTTCTCTACGACAGCTAGCTTCGGGTGGGCGGCTGATGCGCGCTCAGATGCGCATGGGCATCACGACGTACTTGAAGCCGGCCAGCTCGGCCTGGCTGAACAGCGCGGAGCTGTTGGTGTCCTGCAGCGACAGGGTGACCATCTCGCCGTCCAGGTTGGCCAGCACGTCGATCAGGTAGGTGACGTTGAAGCCGATCTCGATGGCGTCGCCTTCGTAGTCGATCTCCAGCTCTTCCTTGGCTTCTTCCTGCTCGGCGTTGCTGGAGGCGATCTTCAGCAGGCCGGCCTCGAAGTTCATGCGCACGCCCTTGAACTTCTCGCTCGTCAGGATGGCGGCGCGCTGCAGGCTGGCCAGCAGCGGCGCGCGGCCCACCGTGAGGTGGTTGCGGTGGTTGCGCGGGATGACGCGGTTGTAGTCAGGGAACCGGCCCTCGACCAGCTTGGTGACGAACTCCATGCCACCGAAGCTGAACTTGGCCTGGTTGCCGGCAAAACGCAGCTCGATGGTGGGGCCGACCGGGGCTTCGGGCGCGGGTTCGCCGTCGGCGGCGGCTTTCTCGGCCGCCTTGCTGGCGGCTTTCTCGGCGGCCTTGTCGGTGCTGCCGCTGTCCTTGAGCAGGCGCTGCAGTTCCAGCACGGTCTTGCGCGGCAGGATGACCTCCTGCTTGGGCATCTCCACATCCAGCGTGGCCTGGGCCAGAGCCAGGCGGTGGCCGTCGGTGGCCACCAGCGTGAGGCTGCGCCCTTCGGTGACGAAGAGGATGCCGTTCAGGTAGTAACGAATGTCGTGCACCGCCATGGCGAAGTGCACCTGGTCGATCAGGCCCTTCAAGGTCTTCTGCGGCACGCTGAAGGCGGGGCCGAAGTCGGCCGCTTCCTGCACCAGGGGGAAGTCCTCGGCCGGCAGGGTCTGCAGGGTGAAGCGGCTCTTGCCGCCCTGCAGGGTGAGCTTGTTCTGCGCCGCGGTCAGGCCGACGTGCTGCTCGGCCGGCAGGCTGCGCAGGATGTCGATGAGCTTGCGCGCCGCCACGGTGGTGCTGAACTCGCCGGCGTCGCCGCCCAGGGCGGCCGAGGTGCGCACCTGGATTTCCAGGTCGCTGGTGGTCAGCTCGATGTGTTCACCGGCCTTGCGGATGAGCACGTTGGCGAGGATGGGCAGCGTGTGGCGGCGCTCCACGATGCCGCAGACGGCCTGCAGCGCAGCGAGCAGCTGCTCCTGCGGGGCTTTCAAGACGATCATGTTGACCTCGGATCCTGGTGTTGGGTGTGCGCCCGCGGTGCGAGGCCGGGGGCGATTTTCGCCTGAGTTCAGGGGGGCGCCGGCTGGCGCCGAACTCAGCCCTTGAGCGTCTGCTCAAGCACGTGCAGCTGCTGGTTCAGCTCGCTGTTCTTCTGCCTCTCGCCGCCGATCTTGCGCACCGCGTGCAGCACGGTGGTGTGGTCGCGGCCGCCGAAGAGCTCGCCGATCTCGGGCAGGCTCTTCTGCGTCAGCTCCTTGGCGATGTACATGGCGATCTGGCGCGGCCGCGCGATGCTGGCCGGGCGCTTCTTGCTGTACATGTCGGCGACCTTGATCTTGTAGAAGTCGGCCACCGTCTTCTGGATGTTCTC
>JBJOKY010000506.1:0-3032 GCA_046045865.1 Pseudomonadota bacterium
GTGATAGACCAGCAGCTTGCCGCCGCGCCCGCGCAGCAGGCCCAGGTCGCTGGCGGGCGGGTTCATGAACGACAGCGACGACTCGCCGTAGGGAGGCTGCGTCGCGGCGATCAGGTCCAGGCCGTGGTCGACCGGGAAGTTCAGGGCGAAGGCGCGCGGATCCTTGGCGGCCTCGGGGCCGGCCGGCGGGGTCTGGAAGACGTAGGCCATGGCGACCGGGTCGCGGTTGGTGACGGACGAGGTGAACTTCCACGCCGCCCAGTCGACGCCGACCAGGCCCGGGTCGTACGGGAAGCTGCTGTAGAGCTTGCGGCCCTTGGCGTCGCTGCCGCCGGCGAACACGCGAGCGACCATGTCCTTCTGCGCAGCGCTCAGACAGCTGCCGTCGCGGGTACCGGTGCAGGTCGGCACGTCGCGTGCCAGGTCGAAGCTGCGCTGGCAGGCTGCGGTGTCGAGCACCATGCCGTCGGCCAGGCCGTCCAGGGCGTCGCAGCGCTCGATGATCCGGTCGGCCACCAGCCTGCGCTCGGCGACGGTGAAGGCGCTGGCCAGTTCCTTGGGGTTGCTGGCCACGCTGTTCCACTGCTGCGCGCCCCACAGTTGGGCCAGGGCGGCGTTGGGCAGGCGCATGCCGGGGTCGCCGGCCAGGATGCCGTCGTACTGGTCGGCATAGCGGGCGGCGGTGACCAGGGCGTGGCGCCCGCCGTTGGAGCAGCCGCCGAAGTAGGCACGGTCGGGCTCGCGTCCGTAGGCGGCGGCGATGATGGCGCGCGCCACCGGGGTGAGCTTCGCGACGGCCTGGTAGCCGTAGTCGAGCCGCGCCTGCGGGTCCACGCCGAACAGGGGCAGCTGGCGCACGTTGTGGCCGGCATCGGAGCTGAGTACGGCAAAGCCCTGCTGCAGCGCGCCGGTGAGCGGCCCGCCGCCTGTGATGGCGCCGGTGGCGTCGGTGACGAAGCCATCGAGCCCGCCGTTGCCCTGGTGGAAGAAGCGCCCGTTCCAGGCCTTGGGCAGGCGCAGCTGGAAGTTGATGGCGTAGGCCTGGGCATCGACCGGACTGGTGCGCTCGGCCATGCGGCCGGTGAGCAGGCAGTGCTCGTCCACCGACTTGCCCGAGACACGCAGCGTGCCGGGCTGCACGCTGGCGGCGCCGAGGATCTTCACGCCTGGCAGCGTCAGCCCGCGTGCGAGCTCGCTGCAGGCCTGCAGGGTACCGGGCCGGGCAGGCGTCAGGCGCGGCAGCGCAGCCCGGGCGGCGGCCGGTGCGGTGGTCTGGCCGCCGTCGGCCGTGCGTACGCCAGGCGCCATGCCGCCAGGGGCGGCGCAGGACTGCAGCAACAGCCCCGCAGGCAGGGTGACGGCCGCGAGGGCAGCGGTGCGACGCAGGCGGCTGTGCCGAAAGGGGGTCAGGAGCATGGGCCGGGTCTCCAGTGGTCTGTGGGGTGTGTCTGCCTGATCAAGTTCACTTCATGAACTAAATGTGTGTCCGTGCTCGCCACGTGACATGGATTCTGGGCTTTATGTTTCGCATGATTCCCCGTGTTTCCCCTAGTGATGTAGTTCCTTGTTTGAACTATCTTTCGCCCCGAATCAGGAGCGAGACATGAGCACCGAATTTTCCCCCGCCACCGGCCTGCTGGCCACGCTGGACCTGCTGCAGATCAGCCAGGACGGCCCCATCCTGCACATCCGCCTGAACCGGCCGGCCAAGCGCAACGCCATCAACGACGGCCTGATCGCGCAGATCCACACCGCCTTCGTCAACCTGCCGGCCGAGACGCGCGCGGTGGTGCTGAGCGGCGCGGGCGACCACTTCTGCGCCGGCCTGGACCTGTCGGAACTGGTGGCGCGCGACATCCACGCCGCCGTGCTGCACTCGCGCGGCTGGCACGCGGCCTTTGAGGCCATCCAGTTCGGCAAGGTGCCGGTGGTGGCGGTGCTGCACGGCGCGGTGGTGGGCGGCGGGCTGGAGATCGCCGCCTCCTGCCACATCCGCGTGGCCGAGGATTCGGCCTACTTCGGTCTGCCCGAAGGCCAGCGCGGCATCTTCGTGGGCGGCGGCGGCTCGGTGCGCATTCCGCGCCTGATGGGCACGGCGCGCATGACCGACATGATGCTCACCGGCCGCGTCTTCGACGCCGACGAGGGTGATCGCTACGGCGTCGTCAACTACCGCGTCAAGGACGGCGCCGGCCTTGAGAAAGGCATCGCCCTGGCCCGCAAGATCGCCGGCAACGCACCCATGACGGCGTTTGCAGTGATGCACGCGCTGCCGCGCATCGTCGAGATGAGCCCCTCGGAAGGCCTGTTCACCGAATCGCTGATGGCCTCGGCCGCCAGCAACACGCCCGAGGCGCAGGAACGCCTGCGCGCCTTCCTGGAAGGCCGCGCCGGCAAGATCGTCAAGCAGGGCTGAGGCGGCCCGGGCCACCGCACCTGTCGTTCCTGCATCCCGGCATCCGCACGAGGTTTCCCACCCATGAGCACTCCCTCCGACGTCCGGCCCGCCAGCCTGGGCGGCTGCGTCTCGGCCACCATCCGCCGCGCCGACGACGGCAGCCTGCGCCTGGCCTCCACCGAGGAACTGCGCTGGTTCCCCGAGCGCCTGACCGACTGCCTGGAGCAGACGGCGGCCACCGCGCCGGATCGCACCCTGATCGCGCGGCGCGAAGGCCCCTCGGGCGACTGGCGCAGCATCAGCTACGCCGAGATGCTGCAGCGCGCCCAGGCCGTGGGCCAGGCCCTGGTGGACCGCGGACTGTCGGCCGAACGGCCGGTGGTCATCCTGTCGGACAACGACCTGGAGCACTTCACCCTGGCCCTGGGCTGTTTGTGGGCCGGCGTGCCCTACGCGCCGGTGTCGCCGGCCTATGCCGTGCTGTCGCAGGACTTTGCCAAGCTGCGCCACATCCTGGGCACGCTCACGCCGGGCCTGGTGTTCGCGGCGGATGGCCAGGCCTTCTCGCGCGCCATCAGCAACTGTGTGGGTGCCGACGTCGAGGTGGTGCTGACCCAGGGCGAGGTCGAGGGCC
>JBJOKY010000507.1:0-3029 GCA_046045865.1 Pseudomonadota bacterium
TGCTGCTGCAACTGACCGCGCGCATAACGCGTGACGCATTTCGCCAGCGCGGTCTTGGCGGCGGCCTGCAGTTCCGCCAGCAGGGCGTGGCGCACGGGCAGGCCGGCCAGTTCGGCGGCATAACGCTCGGCCACCGTGTCCTGCAGATGGCGCAGCAGGTGCGCCGTGGTGAGGGCGTCGGCCAGCGCGCGGTGGGCGCGGCCCTGGTTCTGGATGTTGAGCCAGCTGGCCAGCGTGCCCAGGCGGTGGTTGGGCGCGTTGGTCAGCAGCCGGCGCGACAGCAGCACAGTGCAGGCGAAGCGGTGCGCCGGGTCGGGCGCGCAGGTGGCTTGCGCCATCTCGGCCGTCCAGAAGCCGCGGTCGAAGGCGGCGTTATGCGCCACCAGGGCGCAGCCGCGGGTGAACTCGGCCACCTCGCGCATCACCTCTTCTGCCGGCGGCGCGTTGCGCAGCATGGCGTTGCTGATGCCGGTGAGCTGTTCGATGAAGGGCGGGATGCGCACATTGCTGCGCATCAGGCTCTGGTACTGGCCGACGATCTCGCCGCCACGCACCAGCACGGCGGCGATCTCGGTGCCGCGCGCGCCCTGGCTGGGCGTCATGCCGGTGGTCTCGAAGTCGATCACGGCGATGGTTTCCGCGCCGCAGGCGGGCAGCAGCGGCAGGGATGGTGAGGGCGCAGCCTGAGGCGCGCTGGGGGTCGTCGTCGTCGTGCTCATGCCGGCATGGTAGGGGCGTGATGTTGTGGGGCGCCAGTCAGGCCGGGCTCGGGCTGGCTGCTGGCGTGATCACCGGCCCGGCCGCCGCGCAGGCCAGCAGGTGGTCCAGCAACAGGCGCGCGCTGGCCGGCAGCCACTGGCCCGGGCGGTGCGCAACGACGAAACGGCGCAGCGCCCAGTCGTCCGTCAGCGGCACCAGGCACAGGCGGCCGGCGTCGGCATGCGGGCCGGCGGCCTCGCGTGGCAGGATGGCCAGGCCCAGGCCGGCGGCGACGATGCGGCAGGCGGCGTCCAGGCCCGAGACCTGGATGCGCTGCACGGGGCTGCGGCCGAGCAGGGCGGTCTGGCGGCGCAGCAGCGCATCCATCATGCCGCCCGGCGCCACGCCGATGGTGATGAGCGCCTGCGTGTCCGCAAAGCCCAGCCCCGGTCGGCGCGCCAGCGGATGGTCGGGCCGCATGGCCACGCACAGGCGGTCGTGGCGCCAGGGGTGCACGCTCAGGCCGGCCAGCTCGGCGGCGTCCCACAACACGCCCAGGTCAGCGGCGCCGTCGTGCAGGGCACGCACGATGTCCGGGCTGATGCGTTCGTCCAGCTGCACGCGCAGGGCCGGGTGGGCGGACAAAAAGAGCGCAATGTCGTCCGGCAGGTGCTCGGCCAGCACCGAGGGGCTGGCCAGCACACGCACGCTGCCCTGCACACCGCCGGCGAATTCCTGCAGCTCCACGCGCAGCTGCTCCATGCCACCGAGCAGTTCGCGGGCGCGGCGCAGCAAGGCCTCGCCCGCGGCTGTGAGCGCGATGCCACGGCGCGCACGCTGGAACAGCGACACGCCCAGCTCGGCCTCCAGCGCCGCCAGGCGCTTGCTGACGGCCGAGGCGACGATGGCTTCGCGTTCGGCCGCACGGGCGATGTGGCCTTCCTCGCACACGGCGATGAACAGGCGCAGGCTGGTCGGGTCGAGCGGGCGGGCGGACGAGGGCATCATGGTGGCTGGATGCGGGGGGATCGCAGGTCGGGTGCACACGGTGCACAGCGCGCGGGAAAACCCCTGCACAGCGTTCCGGCCGGGAACGCGAGCCTCTCCAAAATAGCATCCACGACACACATCGGCATGTCTAGAGTGTGCGCACCGTCATCTTCATGATGACTCTTCTCCCCCGGACCTTGCCGACCATGACCACCACCTTGCCCGCCGCTGCTGCTGTTGCCACCATCACCGTGCGCGAGGTCGGTCTGCGCGACGGCCTGCAGAGCATTGCCCGCACCGTGCCCACCGCCATCAAGCTGGAATGGCTGACGGCGCTGCACGCCGCCGGCCTGCGCGAGATCGAGGTCGGCTCCTTCGTGCCCGCCCGCCTGCTGCCGCAGCTGGCCGACACGGCCGAGCTGGTGGCTGCGGCGCGCGAACTGCCGGGCCTGCTCACCTCGGTGCTGGTGCCCAATCTGCGCGGTGCCGAGGCGGCCCTCAGCAGCGGTGCCCACGCCATGCTGCTGCCGCTCTCGGCCAGCCACGCGCACAGCCTGGCCAACCTGCGCAAGACGCCGGACGAGGTGGTGGCCGACATCGCCCGCATCCGCGCCGCGCGCGACGCCGCCGGGTCGAGCTGCCTGATCGAGGTCGGCATGAGCACCGCCTTCGGCTGCACGATCCAGGGCGCCGTCGACCCCACCGAGGTGCTGCGCCTGCTGCAGGCGGTGCTGGACGCCGGCGCCGACCGCGTCGGCCTGGCCGACACCGTGGGTTATGCCGACCCGCTGCAGGTGGCGCGGCTGTTCGAGCAGGCCTTCCGCGTGGCGGGTGATCGCCTGGCCTGCGGCCACTTCCACGACACGCGCGGCCTGGGCCTGGCCAATGTGTATGCCGCCTGGCAGGCGGGCGTGCGGCGTTTTGATGCCTGCGTGGCCGGCATCGGCGGCTGCCCGCACGCGCCCGGCGCCAGCGGCAACGTGGCGACCGAGGACGTGGCCTATCTTTTTGCCAGCATGGGCCGGCCGACCGGGCTGGACTTCGACGCCCTCATGAGCCTGCGCGGTCGCATCGGCCACTGGCTGGAGGGCGAGCCGCTGCGCGGCGCCATCTGGCGCGCCGGCCTGCCGAAGACGCTGCGTGCTGCCGCCTGAAGCACCCGCAGCCTGTCACGCAGTCCTCCCCACGAATCACGCACCGAGCCGTCTTGCCATGAGCACCACCACCACCCCACCACCCCGCACCGCCGCCGACACCGCCGCCCCGCAGCCCCTGAAAGGCCTGCGCGTGGTCGAGTTCACCCACATGGTGATGGGCCCGACCTGCGGCATGGTGCTGGC
>JBJOKY010000147.1:0-10737 GCA_046045865.1 Pseudomonadota bacterium
CGCGAAGTCGCTCAGGCCGGCGTAGCCGTCACCGGCGAACAGGTTCTTGCCGTCCTTCCACACGGACTGGTGCACGTGCATGCCGCTGCCGTTGTCGCCCACGATGGGCTTGGGCATGAAGGTGGCGGTCTTGCCGTAGGCGGCGGCCACGTTGTGGATGATGTACTTCTGCAGCTGGACCCAGTCGGCGCGCTGGATCAGCGTGCTGAACTTGGTGCCGATTTCCATCTGGCCGGCGTTGGCCACTTCGTGGTGATGCACTTCGACCGGGATGCCGACCGATTCGAGGATCAGGCACATTTCCGAGCGCATGTCCTGGCCGCTGTCGACCGGAGGCACGGGGAAGTAGCCGCCCTTGACGGTGGGGCGGAAGCCCTTGTTGCCATGCTCGTAGTCCTTGCCGGTGTTCCAGGCGGCTTCTTCGGACTCGATCGAGCAGAAGGAGCCCGACATGTCGGCGCCCCAGCGCACGCTGTCGAAGACGAAGAATTCGGGCTCCGGACCGAAGTAGGCGGCGTCGCCCAGGCCGGTGGACTTCATGTAGGCCTCGGCGCGCTTGGCCAGCGAGCGCGGGTCGCGCTCGTAGGGCTTGCCGTCGGCCGGGTCGATGACGTCGCAGGTCAGGATGAGCGTGGGCTCTTCGAAGAAGGGGTCGATGTTGGCCGTGTTCGGGTCGGGCATCAGTTGCATGTCCGAGGCCTCGATGCCCTTCCAGCCGGCGATCGACGAACCGTCGAAGGCGTGACCCGAGACGAACTTGTCTTCATCGAAATGGACGGTCTTTGCCATCAGAGGCTCCTAGCGAATGCGGAATTGAAGATGTTGAGCAGGCTGATCGAACCCCCGGTTCGAAGCGCCAGGGAATTTAGCAGAAAGCATGCCCGTGCCCGGGCACGGTGCAGTGGGTCGGCAGCCCAGGTCGCGCTGCAGGTCCGACATGCCGAACACATCACGCACAAGGCGCGAGTTGATCGATTTGCACTAATATGGTGCAAATCAACGCACCATTTCTGGTCCTAGTGTTGCACCGAAATCGTTCAGTCCGAGCAGCAGGTTGGACCATGCCTCTGTCAGTTCCGGCCCCTGGCCTTTCACGCCAAGTTCGATGTGCCTGCCATGCACAGGGTGGTCGACACTGGGCAGGCTGAACACCTTCACCCCGGGGTAGGAGGCCTCGACCGCTTCCATCAGCGGCGTGAGGCTGGCTTCCATCGCGCCATAGACGATGATCGAGCGTTCCTGCTGCGCGCCTTGGCCATGGAAGGCGGCATAGCGGGTGTCGAGCAACTGCTCGATCATGGGGTGGGCCATGACCGGGAAGCCGGGTACGAAGTGCACCTCGCCGACCGAGAAGCCGGGGATCTTGTTGTAGGGATTGGGGATGATCTCGGCGCCCTGCGGGAACACGCCCATGTTGAGCCGGTGCACGTTGTCAGGGCGGTCGGGCTCCCAGGCCTCGTCGCGTTCGGCGGCGACATCGCGCATGCGTTCCTCGATGAGGGCGCGCGCCTGCGGGTGCAGTTCGAGCGGGCGGCCGAGTGCGGCTGCGGCGCTCTGGCGCGTGTGGTCGTCCGGCGTGGCGCCGATGCCGCCGCAGGAGAACACCGCATGGCCGCAGGCGAAGGCGTCCCTGAGCGTGGCGGTGATGAGGGCGCGGTCGTCGCCCACGTAGCGCGCCCAGGCCAGCGCCAGGCCGCGCGCCGAGAGCAGCTCGATGACGCGCGACAGGTGCTTGTCCTGACGTTTGCCGGACAGGATCTCGTCGCCGATGATGATGAGGCCGAATTGCATGGTGGTTCGCGGCTAGGGTGGGCAACGCAGACTTAGGCGCCGGGCAGCGGCAGTGCTGCCTGGCCGCCGGCGAGGGGCACGGTGGATGAGGGGGGTGGTGCTGCGCGCACGGCCGCCGCGGTAGCGGCACGCAGGCGCAGATCGGCCAGCGTCGTGAGGCTGTAGTGCGCGAACCACAGCGCCGCGAAGGCGAATACCAGCGTGTAGGCCCAGACGAAGACGGGCAGCAGCAAGGGCATCATGGGCAGGGCCAAGGCGCCGCTGACCCACACGAGCGACGGCGCACCGCCCAGGTAACCGGTCACCACCCCCATGCCCAGCCAGGGCCAGCGGCATTGCAGTTTGAGCGTGCGCAGTTCGTCGGCGCTGGCGTGTTCGGCCAGGGCGTCGTAGCCGAAGGTGCGTGCCGTCAGCCAGCCCCAGATCAGCGGCGGCAGGAGCAGCGCCAGCGGCGGAATCAGCCACAGAGGCAGCGTCAGCACCAGCGCCGCCAGCGCCAGCACGGTGGCGCCGAGCGAATTGACAGGCTGCGCCACCAGCCGCCGCCGTGCCGGCGCTCCAGCCCTGGGTAGCGGCGCTGCGCCACGAGGCTGACGATGGCCGGCATCATCACCGTGGCCACCAGCAGCAGCGCGGTGATGAGCAGCACGGGCACCGACAGTACCACGACGACGAGCGGGCCGATCACGGGGCGGAAGGAGCCGCCGCTGACCTTGTCCAGCCACAGCATGGCCGGGCCGAGCAGGGCCGAGTTCTCCAGCACGATGCGCACGCCCGCCACGGCGTCTTCCCAGTAGAACCAGGCCAGCGCGAAGGCGCCTGCGCCGGCCAGCAGCACCGGCAGCAGCGACAGCAGGATCACGCGCGGGTGCAGGCAATAGGCGCAGGCGCGCCAGAAGGCGTCGAGCAATCGGTTCATGCGGGCAGCATAACGGCGCCCTGCCGGCGCTGCGGTGCCCGGAACTAGCCGCGCCGCAGCAGGCGCAGCAGGCCGAGTCTTTGCTGGGCCCAGAAGCCGGCACCGTAGTCGCGTCCGTCCTCGAGCTGGTCGCGGATGCCGGTGCGGCCCGCGGGGCGGTCGAAGCTGGCGGTGCCGAACAGGATGTCCCAGACCGGCAGCAGCACCGCGAAGTTGTGCCCGCCCATGGTGCCCTTGCCCTCGGATTCGTGGCCATAGCCCACGCTGTGGTGCACGCGGTGGTAGCGCGGACTGACGATGAGGCGCTCGCCGATGCGGCCGAAGGACAGCTGCACGTTGGCATGCGCCAGGTTCTCGATCAGCTGCGTGCAGGCCACGACGGCGACGAACTGGCCGGGCGGCACGCCGATCAGATGGGCCAGCACGGCCAGCAGCACGTCGCGCAGCAGGTCGTCGAGCAGGTGGTTGCGGCTGTCGGACCACATCGTCATCTGGCGCTGGCTGTGGTGCACGGCGTGCAGTGCCCACCACCAGTCGTAGCGGTGTTCCAGACGGTGGAACCAGTAGTCGAACAGGTCGAACACGACCAGATAGAGCACGAAGGCGGCGATGGCCGTATCGGTCACACCCGGCCACCAGCTGCCGAACACCGCGTCCAGGTGCCAGCCGCTGTAGCCGTTCACGGCCAGTTCCCCCCACAGGGTGCTCCAGACCGGGTCGAGCAGGAAGAACACCGCGACCCGGAACAGCCCGAGCCGGTGGATCAGGGTGTAGATCACGTCGACGCGGATGGCCGAGCGGTCCTGCACCGCCTCGGCCGGCCGCCAGCGCTGCAGCGGTGCGAACAGCAGCAGCATCACCGTGATCTGCAGCAGCCCGACCAGCAGCCAGCCGGTGGCGTTGTAGGCGTCTTCCAGCAGCGAGGCGCCGCCGGCGGCAAAGACGACGGGCTGCACGAGCTGCTCGAACAGCGCCTGCTGCGCCGTGTCGAACAGGTTGACGAGGGTGTCGACTGCGGCGGTGATCATGGCTGGGTCGGAGCCGGGCCAGACGCCACGGCGGCGCGGTAACTCGGGTGGCTGGCCAGGGTCTCGAAGCAGAAGCCACGCTGCTTGAGCCCGGTCAGCAGCGGCTCGAGCACGGCGGGCGCCCAGGCGTCCTGGCGCGACCAGATGCCCAGGTGGGCCAGCAGCACGTCGCCGCTGCGGATGTCGCGCAAGGCCCGGGCCAGCAGTTCGGCATTGGGGTAACGGTCGCTGGGCAGCTCGTCACCCAGGAAGCCGGCGTCGCTCCAGCCCACGTGCTGCCAGCCGCAGCGCTGCGCGGCGGCCAGCAGGGCCGGCGAGGTCTTGCCGCCGGGGGCGCGGAACAGCGGCGCCATGGCCTGCCCGGTCATCTCGCTGTAGCGGCGCGCCGAGGCACGTAGGGCGGCGCAGTACTGCGCGGCGGTCATCACGACACGCTGACCGGCCTGCGGGCCGAAGCTGGCCTGGGTGTCGAAGCTGCCGTCGGCGCGGTCGGCGCGCCAGTACACGTGGTCGTAGGTGTGCGAGCCGAACAGGTGGCCTTCCGCGGCACGCTGCTTCCACCAGGGCGCCCAGCTGGCGTCCAGGCTGGTGCCGCCGGTCAGGGTCTTCTCGTTGGCGATGAAGAAGGTGGCCTTGACCTGCTGGCGCTGCAGCACCTCGGCCACCAGCGGAGCCACGCCCATGTGGCCGGTGTCGAGCGTGAGGTAGAGCGGCCGGGCGCAGTCCGCGGCCTGTGCCACTGCCGCAGCCAGACCGGCCAGTGCGGCCAGGGCACAGATCCTCAGGGTCGTGCGGCGGGTGGCCGTGCCACCCGGCGCGCGCCGATCAGAGCCGGCCGGCATGCTCCAGCATCCACACGCCGTGCGGCGACTTGCCGACATTGACCTGCTTGACCACCTTGCGCTCGGTGGTGTCGATGATGCTCAGCTTGCGCGCCCAGCGCGAGGCGACGTAGATGTAGCGGCGGTCGGCCGACAGGTCCATGCAGTCCGGGCCGCCCGGCGCGGGATAGGTGTCGACCGCGGTCAGCGCCTGGGTGTCGATGCGGCTGATGGTGTTGGCCACCCGGTTGCTGACCAGCACGTGGCGCTTGTCGCCCCAGGCGCGGAAGGCGTGCGCACCCTCGCCCGTGGGGATGCGCTTGACGAGCTTGGGCGCCGGGCCGCTGACGTCATAGGCCTCGACCACGCTGTCGCCGGTCAGACCCACCAGCAGCGTACGGTCGTCGGCCGTGAGGTAGACGTCGGCCGGCATCTTGCCCACCGGGATGGTCCAGCGCGGCGTCTGCGTGGCCAGGTCGATGGCCATGAGCTGGTCGCTGTCCTGCAGCGAGACGTAGACCACCGTGCTCTGCGTGTCGACGATCAGGTGGCTGGGCGTCTTGCCGGCCGGCACGCGCTTGGCGAGCGCCAGGTCGAAACCACCGGGTGAACTGGTGCGCGTGACGCGATACAGGTCGACGTGGTTGAGCCGGTTGGCCGCCGTGATGAACCATTTCATGTCCGGCGAGAACCTGAGCTGGTAGGGGTCGACGATGTTGGTGATGGTGCGCTGCACCTCGCCGTTGCGCGGGTCGACCAGGGTGAGCGAGTCGCTCATCGCGTTGGCCACGAGCAGCGATTTCTCGTCCGGCGACAGGTAGAGGTGGTGCGGCTCCTTGCCGGTGGGCACGCGCCGCAGCTCGGTGTGGGTGACGGCATCGATCACGCTGAGCGTCGCGTCCAGCGAGTTCAGCACGAAGATGGGCGTGCGTGGTGCCGCGGGCTGTGCCAGCACATGGGTGCCGCTCAGCGCCACGCCTGCGCAGGCCGTCAGGCTGCCCAGCAGCAGCGTACGCCGATCACGGCTGGTCTTGGTCGAATTCAAGCTGATACCCCGGATATCTGCGGGCCAGTTTAGCCCTGCGGGCCGCAGGTCACGGTGCCGATGCGACTGCGGCGTGTGGATTCGCTCGATCCACCGGCCCGCGTTCCGGGTGGTGGCGGGCAGCCCACACGCCCGGGCTTGACCTGAGGCAGGGCCGGCGTCAGTGCAGGTGGGCGCCGCCGGTGATGCGCGAGATGAGCAGCAGGCCCAGGCCGAGCCAGAAGATCTGCAGCAGGGTCTCGCGGGCGCTCAGGCGCTGCTGCAGTTGCGGGATCAGGTCGGCTACCGCCACGTACACGAAGCTGCTGGACGCCACGACCAGCAGATAGGGCAGGTAGCTCTCGAACTGGCCGAGGGTGAAATAGCCGATCACGCCGCCTGCGACCGCGGCCAGCCCGGAGATGGCGTTGTAGAGCAGCGCGCGCTGGCGCGACAGGCCGGCGTTGAGCAGCACGATGTAGTCCCCCACCTCCTGCGGGATCTCGTGCGCGGCGATGGCCAGCGCCGTCACCAGCCCGACGTGCGGATCGGCCAGGAAGGCTGCCGCGATGATCAGGCCGTCGCAGAAGTTGTGGATGCTGTCACCCACCAGCACGCTCCAGCCGCCGCGCCCGGCCTGGTCGGCATCGAATCCATGGTGGTGGTGGTGGCCGGGATGATCACCCTCGTGGTGGTGGCTGTGACGGTAGAGCTCGGCCTTCTCCAGCAGGAAGAAGAACAGCAGGCCGCCCAGTAGCGTCATGAACAGCTGGTGCGGGTCGGCCTGACCCTCGAAGGCCTCGGGCAGCAGGTGCAGCAGGGCGGTACCCAGCAGCACGCCGGCCGAGATGCTGACCATGTGCGGCACGATGCGCCCGATCACCCCGACCGTGAGCGTGGCGGCGATCAGCACCGAGAGCAGGCCACCCACCAGCGTGGCCAGGATGATGGACAGCAGCGTCATCGGGCGGCCACCCCGCCGCTGGCGTGCGCGCGCGTCATGCCGCGCCCTGGGCCTTGAACCAGGCCAGGCAGCGCTGCCAGCCGTCGTCGGCGGCCGCCTTCACGTAGCTGGGCCGGTAGTCGGCGTGGAAGGCGTGCGGCGCGTCCGGGTAGACGGCGAATTCGGAGCGTCTCGCCGCCGCGCTGCCGTCGGCCAGAGCCTTCTTCATCTGCTCGACCGTGTCCAGCGGGATGCCGGCGTCCTTGCCGCCGTACAGGCCCAGCACCGGCGCCTGCAGCGCGCCGACCAGATCGACCGGGTGTTTCGGCGTGAGTTCGCTCGTCTGGCCGACCAGGCGGCCGTACCAGGCCACCGCTGCCTTCACGGCGGGCTGGCGGGCCGGCTGGCGTGCGGCGTACAGCCAGGTGATGCGCCCGCCCCAGCAAAAGCCGGTGACGGCGCTGCGCGAGGTGTCGCCGCCGTTGGCTGCGGCCCAGTCCAGGCAGGCGTCCAGGTCGTTCATGACCTGGGCATCGGGCACCTTGGACACCACCTCGGCGATCAGCTTGGCGATCTCGCCGTAGCTGCCGGCGTCACCCTGGCGCACGAAGAGTTCGGGCGCGATCGCCAGGTAGCCCTGGCGCGCGTAGCGCCGTGCCACGTCGGCGATGTGCTCGTGCACGCCGAAGATCTCGCTCACCACCAGCACGACGGGCAGCTTGCTGCGCCCGGCCGGTGCGGCGCGGTAGGCGGGCAGCTTGTAGCCGTTGACGTCGATGTTCACCTCGCCCACGGTCAGGCCGTCGCTGGGTGTCTTGATGACGCTTTGCGCCATCACCGGCAGCACGGCGGCGGCAAAACCGCTGCCCAGGGCGGTGCGGACGAAGTCGCGCCGGTCGTAGGACTGGCCCGGCGCCAGGCTGTCGACGGCTTGTTGCGCACTGTGGTGTTCGTTCATGGTCGGCTCCTCGGTGTGCCGTGTGGCACAGGTGGACAGCCGCGCATTCTGGATGATGCCGGGCCGGCGCGCCGGGCGCCGCACGGCGGGGTGGTCGATCGACCCGCCCCTAGAATCGCGCCCCACCCAGGAGCGCGAGATGCAAGCCGACAAGGAAATCGATACCCGTGGCCTGAGCTGCCCGCTGCCCATCCTGAAAGCGAAGAAGGCGCTCGCCGAGCTGCACAGCGGCCAGCTGCTCAAGGTGCTGGCCACCGACCCGGGCTCGATCCGGGATTTTCAGGCCTTCTCGAAGCAGACCGGCAACGAGCTGGTCGAGCAGCAGACCCTGGCCGATGGCGAATACGTGCATCTGCTGCGCAGGCGCTGAGCCGGCGCCGGGCTCAGAGTTCGAGCTTGCGCAGGTAGTTGCGGAAGCCCTCACCCAGCTGCGGGTGGGCCAGCGCGAGCTCGACGTTGGCTTCCAGGAAACCTTCCTTGCTGCCGCAGTCGTAGCGCCTGCCCTCGTAGCGGTAGGCAAAGACCTTCTCGCGGCGCAGCAGCGCGGCGATGCCGTCGGTCAGCTGGATCTCGCCACCCACGCCGCGCGGCTGGTGAGCGATCTCGTGCAGCACGCCGGCGGTCAGGATGTAACGCCCGGCCACGCCCCAGCGTGACGGTGCCACTTCCGGCGCGGGTTTCTCGACGATCTTGCTCACGTCCATCAGCCGCTCGTTGACCAGCTCGCCGGCCACGATGCCGTAGCGGCGGGTGTGTTCCAGTGGCACTTCCTGCACGGCCAGGATGGAGGCGCGCCATTCCTTGAACTGCTCGACCATCTGCGCCAGCACCGGCGGCGCGCCCATCATCAGGTCGTCGGCCAGCAGCACGGCGAAGGGCTCGTTGCCGATCAGGCGCTGGGCGCACAGCACGGCGTGGCCCAGGCCCAGGGCCTGCGCCTGGCGCACGTAGATGCACTCCATGTCCTTGGGCTTGACGCTGTGCACGACGTCGAGCAGTTCGAGCTTGTTGGACTGCTCCAGCGCCACCTCCAGTTCGTAGGTCATGTCGAAGTGGTCCTCGATGGCGCGCTTGTGCCGGCCGGTGACGAAGATCATCTCGCGCACGCCGGCCGCGTAGGCCTCCTCCACGGCGTACTGGATGAGCGGCTTGTCCACCACGGGCAGCATTTCCTTGGGCTGCGCCTTGGTCGCTGGCAGGAAACGTGTGCCCAGACCGGCCACGGGAAAGACGGCTTTTCTGACTTGCATGTGTTGTTGTCCTTTCGAATCCCGCATGTTGCAGGAATTGTCCCAGCGCACGACGTGCATTCCGCCCGGAGTCACCTCGAACACGGGGCGAACTTCGGTATCCATCTGTTTAACATCCAAAGAACCGCACAAATGTGCCCCCCAACTCGCCTGACCGCCCCCGAACGCATGGATCTCCTCATCGTTGAACCGCTCGAAGCCGAGGTCCTGCAATGGCTGGACGCTCGCCACGAGCTGTTCTACGCGCCGCGTCTGCCGCGCGACGCCCATGCCTTCAGCGAGGCCCTGGCCAGTGCCCGTGCGGTGCTGCTGCCGCCGGCAGTGGGCATCGACGCCGACGCCGTCAACCTGGCCCGGCGGCTGCGCGCCATCGGTCGCATTGTCGGCGGCCCGGACAACCTTGACCTGGCTGCCTGCGCACAGGCCGGTGTCGAGGTCGTGCGCAGCACCGACGCCGCCGCGCCGGCCGAGGCCGAATTCATGCTCGGCGCACTGCTGGCGCTGATGCGCCCCAGCCCGAGCGAGATCGGGCGGGTGGCCGGGCGCGAACTCAGCTCCAGCTGCGTCGGCCTGATCGGCATGACGGCCACCGCGCGCTCCATGGCCGGCCTGCTGAGGCCCTTCGGGTCGCGTCTGGTGGGCTACGACCCGACGCTGCACGCCTCCGACGCGCAGTGGAGCCGCTGGGGCGTGCAACCGCTGGGACTGCGCGAGCTGTTCGAGAACGCCGACGCGGTGTGCGTGCAGATGAGCTACTACAACCGCTACCGCGGTCTGCTGGGCGAACGCGCGCTGCCGCACTGCAAGCCCAACCAGGTGCTGGTGAGCGTGGCGCCCATGGCACTGTTCAATGAAGAGGTGCTGGCCGAGGTGCTGCGCAGCGGCCGCATGACGGCCGCCTGGCTGGATTGCGTCAGCGCCGGCCTGCTCGAGGCCGGCCAGCCACTGCACGGCGTGCGCGGCCTGCTGGTCACGCCGCGCCTGGCCGCCTACACCCGCGAGGCGCGCGTGCGCAGCGCCTGGTGCGTGGCGCGGCGCATCGACGAGATCCTGCGCACCACGCCCGACGGCGTGCGTGTCGGCCCGGCGCCGCGCCGACGCAGTGCCGAACTGCACCGCCAGCACCTGCAGCACCAGCAGCAGCACATGGCCAACGGTGCCGAACCGGTGCCGCTGTTCGATCAGACCGAGGCGCCCGACATCGCCCTGGACGGGCCTGCCGAACCCGCGGTCAACGGCACGGACGTCGCCGCGCCGCCCGCCCAGCAGCGCACCTTCCGCAACACCAGCGTCTGAGGCAGACACGGCCGGCAGCCCCCCCCGGCGCACGGGTCGGGGCCGCCGGGGGGACTTCAGCCCAGCTGGGCCAGTTGCGAACGCAGGCGCTCCAGCGTGGCGCCGAAGCTGGCCACGCGCTCCTTCTCCTGCGCCACCACGGCCGCTGGCGCCCGCGCCACGAAGCTCTCGTTGCCCAGCTTGGCGTTGGCCTTGGCCACTTCGCCTTCCAGGCGCGCGATCTCCTTGCCCAGGCGGATGCGTTCGGCCTCGACGTCGATCTTGACCACCAGGCCCAGGCGCAGCTCGCCCACCACGGCCACCGGTGCCATCTTCGTGGCGTCGGCGAAGGCGGCGGCATCGGCGGCCGGTGTCACTTCGCTGAGTTTGGCCAGGGCCTGCAGCAGCGGCGCCGCTTCGGCCACGAAGGTAGTGTCGCCGTCGGTGATCAGCGGCACGCGCTCGGCGGGGGACAGGTTCATCTCGCCCCGCAGGTTGCGGCAGGCGCCCACCACGGCTTTCAGTCGCGCCACCCAGGTATCGGCCGCCGGGTCGATGCGTTCCAGCTGGGCCTTGGGGTAGGCCGCCAGCACGATGGACTCGTCCCCGTTCTTGCGCCCGGCCACCGGCGCCACCTTGTCCCACAGCGCTGCGGTGATGAAGGGCGTGATGGGGTGCAGCAGGCGCAGGATGGTCTCCAGCGTGCGGATCAGCGTGCGGCGGGTGGC
>JBJOKY010000508.1:0-3027 GCA_046045865.1 Pseudomonadota bacterium
AGGCCGGACGCCTGCGCTTCTCCACCGAATTCGCGGACACGGTGGGCGACGCCGACCTGCCCTTCAGTGCCGCCGCCGACCGCAACAAGGCCGTGGTGCTGGAGGTGCTGGCGCGCCTGCTGCCCGCCCACGCCAGCGTGCTCGAAATCGCCAGCGGCACCGGCCAGCACGCCGCCCACTGCGCCGCAGCCCGGCCCGGCTGGCGCTGGCAGCCGACCGACTACGCCGCCGCCGCCCTGCCCGCCATCGCCGCACGCTGCGCCGCGCTGCCCAATGTGCGCGCGCCGCAACAGCTCGACGTGCTGGCCGAGCCCTGGCCCGCCAGCCTGGCCGCGCCCGAGCCGGCCGGCTGGCGCGCGCTGTACTGCGCCAACATGATCCACATCTCGCCCTGGGCCACCTGCGCCGGGCTGATGCGCGGCGCCGCGGCGCTGCTGGCGCCCGATGGCCAGCTGGTGCTCTACGGCCCCTATCTGGAAGACGAGGTACCAACCTCGCCCGGCAACCTGTCCTTCGACGCCGACCTGCGCGCGCGCAACCCGGCCTGGGGCCTGCGCCGGCGCGCCGACGTGCAGGCCAGCGCCGCCGCGGTCGGCCTGGTGCTGCAGGAACGCGTCGCCGTGCCGGCCAACAACCTGATGCTGGTCTTCGCCCGCCGCGCGCCGGGCCCATGAGCCCGCCCGACGCCCACTCCGCCAAGGCGGCCACTGCCGCCGCCGCTGACGCCGCCCCCGACGCCACCCGCCTGAACCGCCCGGCGCTGGCCGCCGTGCTGCTGGCCGTGGCGATGGCGACGCTGGACACCGCCATCGCCAACACCGCGCTGCCGGCCATCGCGGCCGACCTGCAGGCCAGCGCCGCGGCTTCGGTCTGGGTGATCACGGCCTACCACCTGGCGGTGGTCGCCAGCCTGCTGCCGTTTGCCGCGCTGGGCGACACGCTCGGCCCGCGGCGCGTCTACCTGGGCGGGCTGGTGTTCTTCACGCTCGCGTCGCTGGTGTGCGCGCTGGCGCCCAGCCTGCCCTGGCTGGCGGCGGCGCGGCTGCTGCAGGGCATCGGCGCGGGCGCGCTGATGAGCGTGAACCTGGCACTCGTGCGGGCGCTCTTTCCGGCCGCGCAGCTGGGCCGCGGCGTGGGCGTGAACGCGCTGGTGGTCGGGCTGTCGTTCGCGATCGGGCCGACCATCGCCTCGCTGGTGCTGTCGGTGGCGGGCTGGCCCTGGCTGTTCGCGGTCAACGTGCCGGTCGGGCTGGTGGCGCTGGCCTGCGCCCTGCCCGCGCTGCCCGGCGCGCCGCGGCCCGACCATCCGCGCCTGGACGGCCTCACCGCCGCCTGCACCGCCACCACCTTTGCCGCCCTCGTGCTGGCGCTGGGCATGGCCGCGCAGCGCGAGCCCTGGCCCTGGGTCGCCGGCCCGGCCGCGCTGGCGCTGCTGGCGGGCGCGCTGCTGCTGCGCCGCCAGGCCGGCCACGCCGCGCCCATGCTGCCGGTCGACCTGCTGCGCCGGCCGCTGTTCGCGCTGTCGTCGGCGACCTCGATCGCGTCGTTCACCGCGCAGGGCCTGGCCTTCGTCGCCCTGCCCTTCTATTTCGAGGCCGTGCTGGGCCGCGACGCCATCGAGACCGGTTTCCTCATGACACCCTGGGCGGTGGTCGTGGCCCTGGCCGCGCCACTGGCCGGGCGGCTGAGCGACCGCCATGCGCCCGGCCTGCTCGGCGGCATCGGCCTGGCGGTGCTGAGCCTGGGCCTGGTCGCACTGGCGCTGCTGCCCGTGCGTGCACCGGTGGCCGACATCGTGTGGCGCATGGCGCTGTGCGGCGCGGGCTTCGGCTTCTTCCAGTCGCCCAACCTGCGCGCGCTGATGTCGGCCGCGCCGCCCGAGCGCAGCGGCGGCGCCAGCGGCATGGTGGCCATGTCCCGCCTGCTCGGCCAGAGCTGCGGCGCCGCGCTGGTCGCCCTGTGTTTCGGCCTGGCCGGCACGGCCGGCGCCACCTGGGCGCTGGTGCTGGGCGCGGGTTTTGCCGCCCTGGCCGCGGCCACCAGCACGGCGCGGCTGTGGGCGCGCTGAGCCGCGCGTAGCAGCCATCCATCCGCCGCCCGGCGCGGGGCGCCGCTGGCCGTCAGCACGCCGCCGGGCCGCCGTGCTCCGTCATGGCCTGCGCCAGCGCGTCGGCCTGGCGGGCGGGCGCCGCGTCGCTGCCGGCGGCCAGTTCGGCCAGGCCGTGCAGCACGCCGCCGCGGTCGGCCGCGCTGCGGTTCTGGCTCAGCTTGTACTTGCCGACCAGGCTGACCAGCTCGACCTCGATCACCACGATGCCCTTGAGCATGGCGGCGATGTAGTCGTCCGGCGCATCGTCCACCGCCCAGGGGCGCGGCCGGCCGGCCTCGTGCTCGGCGGTCAGGCGGCTGACCAGCACGCGCGCGGCGGCCGCGTCGTCCAGCGCCCGCAGCGTGCCGCGCGCCTGCACCATGGCGTAGTTCCAGGTCGGCACCACCTTGCCGGTCTCGGCCTTGCTCGGGTACCAGCCCGGCGACACATAACCGTCCGCACCCTGGAACACCACCAGCACGTTCTGCCCCGCCGCCTGGCGCCACAGCGGGTTGGCACGCGCCACATGCGCGATCAGGCGGCCCGGGCCCGAGGGCGCGCCGCCATCGGCACCAGCCGGCGCCGACTCCAGCATGAAGGGCACGGGGTTGGCGACCGGCGCGCCGTCATCACCCACGTGCACGACCAGGCCGAGCGGATGGGCGCGCAGCAGCGCGTGCAGGACCTCGGGGCGGGTTTCCTCGAAATGCTGGGGCAGGTACATGGTGCGGCGGGAGTGGAGAGCTTGGAGGTGGCGGGATGGCTGACGACAGACGCGTTGGTCAGCGGGCTGCCATCATCACTCACGCCGGCACTGAACAAGGCAAACTAGGGAGCAAGGGGGTCGCCGATTCCAATGGCCGCGCTTGAACCTGTCATTCAAAGCCGCATCCTGGTGCTGCGCGAGCAGCAGGTGGGTGATGCTGGGCGCCGACCTG
>JBJOKY010000148.1:0-10158 GCA_046045865.1 Pseudomonadota bacterium
CGTCGATGTGCTGCTCGATCAGGCAGTTGAAGGCCGCCGACGCGCTGGCGACCAGCCAGATGCCGGCCGAGGCCAGCACGGCGGTGATGACATCGGCCAGCAGCGGGCGACCGGGCACGGCCAGCAGCATGCCGATCAAGGCGCAGAAGACGATGAGCTGCACCACACGCGGCTTGGCCAGCGCCATGTACTGGCGCCAGACTGGCATGCCGCTGTGCACCGGCATGGGCGGCAGCGTGGACGGGGTGGAGGGGGTGGTGTTGGACATGATGACTGCAGCAACCGTGGCGCCGGAGGATGGACTCAGCGGGTCGGACCTTGGGGCGCCGACAGGGGGGCGGGGGTGTGCGCGATGGCCGGCGCTACGGTGGCAGGCCGGCTGCGCGCGTCGATCGGTCGGGTCAGCAGCGCCGCCAGCAGCGCCAGCAGGGCGGCAGCCCCGCCAGTGTGCGCCAGCGCTGCCGGCAGCGGCCAGCCCAGCACGATGTTCGAGATGCCGGTCAGGAACTGCAGCAGCAGCAAGACCAGGGCCACCCGCAGCGCGCGTGCCTGCCATGCGCCGGGCCGGGCCCGCCGCATGCGCCAGGCAGCCAGGCCGGTGGCCGCGAGCACGACCAGCGCACCAAGGCGGTGGGTGAGGTGGATGGCCGTCAGCGCCGGCAGGCCCAGCAGGCTGCCGTCACCCTGCCGGCCCAGTTCACGCAGCACGGTGAAACCGGCGTGGAAGTCGACCTCGGGCCACCAGCTGCCGTGGTGGCAGCGCGGGAAGTCGCTGCAGGCCAGTACGGCGTAGTTGGTGCTCACCCACCCGCCCAGCGTGATCTGCGCGAGCAGCAGCACGAGCAACAGTTGCAGCATGGAGCGATGGGACTGCAGGCCGTCCTCGGCGGCCGGCGTCGGCGCTGGCGCCGTGGGGTGTGCCGGCCCGCTCGTCCGGTCGGTGTCTGCTGCCAGCGTGCGCAATGCCAGCGAGCTGCGCCGCGCCGCCACGCCCAGCAATGCCAGCAGCCCCACGCCGCCCAGCAGGTGCAGCGTGACGATGGCGGGGTAGAGCTTGAGCGTGACCGTCCACGCGCCGAACGCGCCCTGCAGGCAGACCCAGACGAAGCACAGGGTGGCCCAGGCCGGCGACATGCCGATGCCGATGGCCGGACCGCCGCTGCCGGCCTGACGGTCCTGCCGGGTGTTCCACCAGGCCAGGCCCATGATCAGCGTGATGAGTGCGCCGACGGCCGTTGCAAGGTAGCGGTGCACCATCTCGATCCATGCCTTGGTGTGGGTCACGGGCCCGCTGGGCAATGCGGCCTGGGCCTGGCTGATGTGCTCGTGGGCGCCGGCGGGGCTGGCTGCGGCGTAGCAGCCGGGCCAGTCCGGGCAGCCCAGGCCGGAGTCGCTCAGCCGGGTGTAGGCGCCGAACACGACCAGGTCGAAGGTGAGGAAGAGCACGAGCAGCGTCAGGCCGTGCAGGTGCTGCTGCCGGCGCGCGTGCGGCGTGGAGGCTACGGGTGCGCTGCGCTGGCGCCACCACGCCAGGGTCAGGGCCAGCGTCGCGAGCAGGGCTCCGATGGCGGCGATGGCGGCACCCGGGCTCAGGTCCACTGGTGCGGGGCTGCTCATGACCTCAACGACCCGGCAGATCCCACGACGACGCGGCTCGCAGCAGGCGTTCCATGTCCTTGCGCACCCGGGCCGGTTCGAAGCGCGTCGGGAAGCGCATCATCCAGTTGCCCATGGGGTCGACCAGGTACAACTGCTGCTCCAGGGTGTGGCCGGCGTCGGGTTGCAACCAGCCGGCCAGGGCCGCGCGGGGCGCGTGCAGCACGGTGGCCTGTGCCAGTGCGGGACGCAGTTCAGCGCGTACGGGCTGGTCGCCGATGACGAACCAGACGCGGTCGATGCGTTCCTTTTCCTTGCCCAGCGCCTCGCGCAGCTGGCGCTGGGCGTAGAGCATCTGCTCGCAGTGGCTGTCGCAGCTGCCTTCGCCCACCACGACGAAGAGCCACTGGCCGCGCAGACTCTGCGGGTCGACGAGCCGGCCCTGTTCATCGCGCAGCGGCAGCGCGGCCGCCGCGGGTATCGGCGTGGGCGCGACCAGGGTGCCGTAGTTGTTGCGCGCCTGCGGGCGCAGCACGTAGTAGGTGAAGTAGGAGGCGACCACCGGTGCCGCACATATCGCCAGCAGCAGCAGCATCTTCAGGCGACCGCTGCGGCGCGCGGCATCGTCCAGCGGCGCAGCTGGCAGTTCGTGCACGGTCAGGCTGAGCGATTCGCCCGGCTCAGGAGCGGCGCAGACGGGGGCGGATGATTTGGAACCAGACATAGAGGATGAGGATCAGGGCGCTGAGCGCGAACCACTGGGTGGCATAGCCGTAATGTTTGTCGACGTCGGCGGTGGGTAGCGGCCAGCTGCGCAGCAGGGCTGGGGCGAGCTGGCGCGTCGGTGTGGTGGCCGCCACGTCGACCGGATCGCCCGTAGCCGGGGGCGCCGAGCGGGGGCTGATGGCGGCGTCGGCCTGCACGCCGAGTTCGGCGTCGAGCTGCAGCACGAGCATGGGTTCGATGGCCAGGCCGACACTGCGGCCGTACTGCACCACGTCGAGATTCTGGCGGATCGCGCCGTGCTCCTCGCCGCCGCCCAGGCTGAAGGTACGCGCCGGTGCGGCGGTGATGCGCCCGGTCAGGCTGACGGTGGCCGGCCCGGCCGGCCGGGCGGGCACGCGACTGCGATCCTGCGGGTCGCGCGGCCACCAGCCGCGCTGCACCATGATCACCCGGCCATCGGCCAGGCGCAGTGGGGTGAGCAGGTAGAAGCCGGGTCTTCCCGCCATCTGGCGGTTGTCCAGATAGATGCTGAGCGCATCGAGCCATTGGCCGTACAGCTTGATGCGCCGTTCCAGCCAGGGTTGCAGGCGAGGGTCGGCAGTTGTCGCGGACTCTGCCGGCGAGTCTGCCGACTGCGGCGCGAGGTCGAGTTCAGCCGGCGTGATCGGTGGCAGGTCGGCCCTGCTGCGGATAGTCTCGGCTCGCGCCAGCTTCTGCTGCGCACGGTCGAGCTGCCACATCCCGAGTCGCGCGGTGAGGGCCGCACCGGCCAGCGCCGCGACCAGTACCAGCCAGCGTGCGCGACTGCGCCCTGCAGTCATGGCTGCGCCCGGGCCTGGCCGGTATCTGGCGGGATGCAATACATTGAAGGCATGAAATACGTCGTCGTGTTCGGTCTGGTTCTGGTCGTGGCCGCGTTGGCTTCGGCAGGGGTGTTCATGCTGCGCCGTCCTGGCAGCGACGAGGCGGGCAAGGGCTCGGCCGACGGGCGCATGGCCAAGGCGCTGGCGCTGCGGGTGGCCTTGTCGGTCGCGCTGTTCCTGCTGCTGCTGTTCGCTGCCCTGATGGGCTGGATCAAGCCCGGTGGCGTGCCGCTCGGGCGTTGATGCCGGCGCCGGTACGGGCCATCGACCGATCGGTCAGACCAAACAACAAGAGCGCCCGGGGCGCTCTTGTTGTTTGTGCTGACATCACCTGGCACCGCCACGGCGTGGAGCCGTGGCGGTGTCCTGATGATCAGAGCCAGTAGACGATGATGTACAGGCCCAGCCAGACCACGTCCACGAAGTGCCAGTACCAGGCCGCGCCTTCGAAGCCGAAGTGGCGCTCGGGGCTGAAGTGGCCTTTCTGCAGCCGCAGGGTGATGAACAGCAGCATCAGCATGCCGACGAACACGTGGAAGCCGTGGAAGCCGGTCAGCATGAAGAAGGTCGAGCCGTACACGCCCGAGGTGAGCTTGAGGTTGAGTTCGCTGTAGGCGTGCGCGTATTCATAACCCTGGAAGGCCAGGAAGGTGATGCCGAGCAGCACGGTGACCCACATCCACAGGATGGCCTTGGCGCGCGCATTGGCGATCAGGGCGTGGTGGGCGATGGTCAGCGTCACGCCCGAGGTCAGCAGGATGGCCGTGTTGATCGTCGGGATGGGCCAGGGGCCCATGGTGGTGAAGGGTTCGACGGTGCCGGCCGGGGCGGCCGTCATGCCGGCGGCCACGCTGGGCCACACGGCCTTGAAGTCGGGCCACAGCAGCGCGTTCTCCAGGCTGCCCAGGCTGGGCACCGACTGCACGCGGGCCCAGTACAGGGCGCCGAAGAAGGCGCCGAAGAACATCACTTCCGAGAAGATGAACCAACTCATGCTCCAGCGGAAGGAGACATCGATGCGCTGGCTGTACAGGCCGCCCTCGCTCTCGCCGGCGGCCTGGCCGAACCACTGGCGCAGCACGACGGCCACCCACAGCAGGCCCAGGAGCAGCGAATACGCACCCCAGCCATGGCCGTTGACCCATTGGCCCGCGCCCAGGATCACGAAGAACAGGCCCGCAGCCATCATCGCCGGATGGCGCGACGGGGCGGGAACGAAGTAGTAGGGCGTTGCGCCCTGGGGGCTGGCTGACATCAGGATCTCCTGCGGACTCTGGTTTTGGGCGATGGGGCGATGGGGGACGGCAGTGCGGGGCGGTCTGGCGGCTGGTTCAGCCGGCTGCCACACCGCTGCCTATCACCCAATGGATGAGGGCGATGAGCGCGAGCACGAAGAGCACGGCACCGATGATGCCGGCGATGATCACATGCACCGGGTTGAGCTTGGCGACGTCCTGCGCATGGCTGGCGCCACGCCGGATGCCGAAGAACGACCAGGCCACCGCGCGCATCGTCATCAGGAAGGATGCCTTGCGCTGCACGGCGGCGGCGAGTTCTCCGGTGGATGGCGGCTTGGACTTCATGGGTGGTGCTGTGTCACAGGCGCGGGCCGGTGGTCTGACGCTGGTCGGCGGCCGCCACGGGGGCTGGCGGTACCTTGCCGCCCACCTCGAAGAAGGTGTAGGACAGCGTGATGGTGGTCACGTCCCTGGGCAGCTTGGGGTCGATCACGAAGGTCACCGGCCAGTGCCTGCTTTCGCCGGGGGCCAGCGTGTACTCGTTGAAGCAGAAGCACTCGATCTTGTTGAAGTGCGCGCCTGCGTTCATGGGGGCGTAGCTGGCGATGGCCTGGGCCTTCATGGTGCGGTCCTGCACGTTCTGGAAGTCGTACATCACCGTGGTGACCTCGCCGGGGTGCACGCGTACCGAGTTCTGGCCAGGCTTGAACCGCCAGGGCCCGCGGGCATTGGCGTCGAACTCGACCGTGACCCAGCGGCTGGCGTCGACCTGGCTGTTCTTGCGCACCTCGTCGACGTTCTGGCGCTTGCCGTCGCGTTCGGACAGGGTGAGCACGTTGATGCCCATGGCCTCGCACGCGGCCTTGTAGATGGGCACCAGCGCGTAGCCGAAGGCAAACATCAGCCCGGCCACCACAAGCAGCTTGCCCAGCATGACGGCGTTGTCGCGCCGCAACATGTCGGCCAGTGTGGAGCGGCGGGCGGTGGTGGACATCGGTGTCGGTGCGGAAGGCGAGGAGGCAGGTGCTGCTTCAGGTCGGTGTTCGCGCACTCAGCGCCCGAACAGCCAGACCTTGGCGAAGAAGCCGAGGAAGAACACCACGGCCACGCTGGCCAGGATCAGACCCAGCTTGGCATTGGCGTGCTTCTTGTCGTCCGGCGTGCTCATGGCGCAAGTGCTCGTGCTTGGCGGGGTCAGGCGATGACCTTGGTCGCGGTAGCGTCCAGGTTGGGCGGGGTCTCGAAGGTGTGGAAGGGGGCCGGCGAAGGCACTTCCCACTCCAGGCCCTCGGCGCCTTCCCAGGGGTTCTGCGGGGCCTTCGGGCCCTGGCCACGCATCATGGGCAGCACGACGAAGAAGAAGAAGTACACCTGCATCAGGCCGAAGCCGAAGCCGCCGATCGAGGCGATGGCGTTGAAGTCGGCGAACTGCATGGGGTAGTCGGCGTAGCGGCGCGGCATGCCGGCCAGACCCAGGAAGTGCATCGGGAAGAAGGTGAGGTTGAAGAAGATCATCGAACCCCAGAAGTGGATCTTGCCGCGCGTCTCGGAATACATGACGCCGGTCCACTTCGGACCCCAGTAGTACACGCCCGAGAACATGGCGAACAGCGAACCGGCCACCAGCACGTAGTGGAAGTGGGCCACGACGTAGTAGGTGTCCTGGATCTGGATGTCGATCGGGGCCATCGAGCAGATCAGGCCGGTGAAGCCGCCCATCGAGAACACGAAGATGAAGCCCACGGCCCACAGCATGGGGGCCTCGAAGGTCATCGAGCCCTTCCACATGGTGGCCAGCCAGTTGAAGACCTTCACGCCGGTGGGTACGGAGATCAGCATGGTGGCGTACATGAAGAACAGCTGGCCGGTGAGCGGCATGCCGGTCGTGTACATGTGGTGGGCCCATACGATGAAGGACAGGATGGCGATCGACGAGGTGGCGTACACCATGGACGAGTAGCCGAACAGCTTCTTGCGCGCGAAGGCGGGCACGACATGGCTGATGATGCCGAAGGCCGGCAGGATCATGATGTAGACCTCGGGGTGACCGAAGAACCAGAAGATGTGCTGGTACATGATCGGGTCACCGCCACCGGCGGGATTGAAGAAGCTGGTGCCGAAGTGGCGGTCGGTCAGCGTCATGGTGATGGCGCCGGCCAGCACGGGCATCACGGCGATCAGCAGGTAGGCGGTGATCAGCCAGGTCCAGCAGAACATCGGCATCTTCATCAGCGTCATGCGCGGGGCGCGCATGTTCAGGATGGTGACGATGATGTTGATCGAGCCCATGATGGACGAGGCGCCCAGGATGTGCATCGCGAAGATGCCGGCGTCCATCGACGGGCCCATCTGCAGCGTCAGCGGCGCGTAGAGCGTCCAGCCCGCGGCGGGCGCGCCGCCGGGCATGAAGAAGCTCGACACCAGCATGATGGCCGCGGGGATCATCAGCCAGAAGCTGAAGTTGTTCATGCGCGCGAAGGCCATGTCCGCCGCACCGATCTGCAGCGGGATCATCCAGTTCGCGAAGCCCACGAAGGCCGGCATGATGGCGCCGAACACCATGATGAGGCCATGCATGGTGGTGAACTGGTTGAACAGCTCGGGGTTGACGTACTGCAGGCCGGGCTGGAACAGTTCCAGGCGGATCAGCAGCGCCAGCACACCGCCCACCATCAGCATGGTGAAGGCGAACAGCAGGTACAGCGTGCCGATGTCCTTGTGGTTGGTGGCGAAGACCCAGCGGCGCCAGCCGTGCGGTGCGCCGTGGTGGTCGTCATGCGCGTGGTCATCGGCGTGGCCGTGACCGCCGTGGTGGTCGAGAACTGCACTCATGAGTGGTTTCCTGTCCGAGATTACTTGCGAGCGGCGACCACGTCGGCCGGCTGGACGATCTGACCGGTCTTGTTCGACCAGTTGTTCTTGGTGTAGGTGATGACGGCGGCCAGTTCGGTGTCCGACAGCGCCTTCCACGACGGCATGGCGCCGTTGTTCTGGCCGTTGAGCAGCACCGCGATCTGCTTGCCCTTCTCGGCATCCAGCACCACGGCGGCGCCATCAAGCGGCTTGATCGGACCGGCGCCCTTGCCGTTGGCCTGGTGGCAGGCTTGGCAATTGGCGGCATACACCTTCTCGCCGCGCGCGATCAGGTCCTTGAGTTCCCACACCTTGGCGGGGTCGTCGGCCCTGGCGGCCAGCTTCCTCTTCTCGCCGTCGACCCACTTGCTGTAGTCGTCCGCGCTCAGCACACGCACGTGGATGGGCATGTAGGCGTGTTCCTTGCCGCACAGTTCCTGGCACTGGCCATAGAAGTCGCCGGTCTTCTCGGCCTTGAACCAGGTGTCGCGCACGAAGCCGGGCAGGGCATCCTGCTTGATGCCGAAGGCCGGCACGGCGAAGGCGTGGATGACGTCGTCGGCCGTGGTGATGATGCGGATCTTCTTGCCCACCGGCACGACCAGCGGGTTGTCCACCTTGAGCAGGTAGTTGTCGATCTTCTCGGGCTTGCCGCTGTCCGACATGGCGCGGTGCGCGGTGTCGAGCGTGGACAGGAAGGCGATGCCCTCACCTTCGCCCTTGAGGTAGTCGTAGCCCCACTTCCACTGGTAGCCGGTGGCCTTGATGGTGATGTCGGCGTTGGTCGTGTCCTTCTGGGCCACCACGGTCTTGGTGGCCAGCGCACCCATGAGGGTGACGATGAGGAAGGGCACCACCGTCCAGGCGATCTCGACCGCCACGCTTTCATGGAAGTTGGCCGGCTTGTGGCCCACGGACTTGCGATGCTTGATGATCGAATAGAACATCACGCCGAACACGACGACGAAGATCACGCTGCAGATCACGAGCAGCAGATAGTGCAGGCCCTGCAGGTCGGTGGCCATCTTGGTGGCGCCGCCGGGCAGGTCGAGCTGGTTGACCTTGGGCCCGCCGGGCAGGTCGTTGACAGCCAGGGCCGCCGTGGTCGTCAGGGCAGCAGCAGCTGCCAGACCGAACCGGCTGGCGCGTTGCCACAGGGCTTGCATCGTTTTCATCGCGCTCTCTTTCTCTCTTCCAAATCTTCACGCAGCAGCAGGGCTGAACCCAGTCCGGGCTGATGCGGCGTTCTTGCGGGGCGACCGGCGGCTTGCTCGAGGCAACCAGCACGCTTGTGCAGCAGGTGTCTGGGGCCGGCAGGCTGGGCTTGTGGCGTGCGTGGCGGAGGTGCTGAGCCCGCCTGCGCGACGCAAGACCGGGCCTGATACACACGACCAGCGGTGCGAGCACCTCGGGTCGATCGCCACCAGCAATGTCTTGCGCCTTCCTGACCGAATCACCGTGCCGGGTCGGCGTGGTGATGTGAACCTGCGCAGCATCAAAGCTGGCATGGCCTGCACAGTCCAGTCGATCAGATCTTGATCGTTATCAGAGCAAGCCTAGCCCGGGGGAAGACCGACAGGATTTTATGCGCCTGTTTGTATCAGCAGCAATCGATATAACCCGGGGGTGGCTGCGCGGGTATTCAGGGTGTCGCGCGGCCGCCGCGATTGCGTGTCATCTCACGCATGGCTTGCAACGAAATTTCCGTGTTTGCCTTGACAGGTGCGCGCGTCACGGTTCTCACGGCGTGGCCGTAGACGATCTCGAACTCGAGTCGCAGCCGACCATCCGGGCCACGCAACCGCTTGTCCAGCGCGTCGACAAGGCCGTCGCGCCAGCGCGGCGTGCGCAAGCCGGTGTGGCGTGCTGGCGACGTGTTGCCCCCCAGTCCGCGCAGTTCGGCCAGCAGGGCTGCCGGGGTGTCCCAGGTGAGGGTGAGCTTTTCCATGTCCATCACGGGATCGGCGAAGCCTGCGCCGACCAGCGCGTCGCCCAGATCGTGCATGTCGACGAAGCTGCTGGCCGGGTCGCCCCAGCCCTGCTCTTGGAAGAGCGGGCGCAACGACGCCAGGGTGTCCGGCCCCAGGCAGGAGAACATCAGCATGCCTTCGATCTCCAGCGCTGCATGCCACCTTGCCAGCAGCACTGGCAGGTCGTCGCACCAGTGCAGCATCATGTTGGACCACAGCAGCCGCGCAGGTGCCGGGTGCTGGTCGTCACCGATCGCCGGCGGGATCCTGCGTCCACCCAGGCGCTGACCCAGCTGGCGCCACCAGGGGCTGCCGGCCGGCTGGCGCAGGGCGAGTGTCTCGACGGGTTCGACCGAGACCAGTTCTGCCTGCGGGTACTGCTGCAACAGCAATGCGCTGCCAGCGCCAGCCTGGCTCCACCAGTCGATGAGGCGTGTCGGCTGCATCTTGAGGATGCCCAGCCGCTCGGCCATGCGGCGCGCGATCTCCTCGTGCAGCCAGGGCGCTGCGGTGGTGGCCAGACGACGCAGGTGGTGCCTGCGGGCCGCCGGATCGAGGCGGTGCGGGGGGCGGTCGGGCCTGGCGTCAGCCAAGGTGGTCGGGGGCTGTGGCATGGCGCGCGCAGTATATTGACCGTGCCCTGTCCCGAGCCCGTCGGTCCGTCCATGGTGCCGGCCGGGGTGGTACGAAGCAACCCGGCCCATCTGGTCCTTCCCCATGCAGCAGCGCAGCCCCCGGTCTGTCCCGGGCATCCGGCCCTGGCGAATGAGTGCCATGCTGGGCGGGCTTGGTGCGGCCTGGGGCGGCCTGTGCCCGGTGTGCATGGCTTGGCAGGCCGACCTGATCTGCCGCGCCTGCCTGGCGTGCCATGGTGGTCAGACCCGGCGTTGCCTGCGTTGCGCACTGACGCTG
>JBJOKY010000017.1:0-23620 GCA_046045865.1 Pseudomonadota bacterium
AGCTTGGAGAACCACGAGCCGCCTTCGATCTGCTGGCGTTCTTCGTTGTCGAGGATGGGGGTGGTCATGGGTGGGTACTGCTGCAGGACAGGCGGGCGCCGGGCCGGCCTGGACGGGGCTGGCGGCGCCGCGGTGAGGGGCGGTATCAGCCGAAACGCGGCGCGCGTTTTTCCTTCCACGCCGCCAGGCCCTCGCCGCCGTTGGCGTGGTTGACGTTGGCGACGAAGGCGTCGCGCTCGGCCGCCAGGTGTGCGGCGAGTTCGGCGCCGGGCGCGGCGTTGATGAGGTCCTTGGCGCTGGCCAGGGCGTTGGGCGCCATGGCGGCGAGCTGGTCGGCCAGGGCCAGGGCGGTGTTGAGCGCCTCGCCAGGGGCGGCCACGCGCGTGACCAGTCCCAGGCGTTCGAGTTCGGCGGTGCCGCGCAGTTGCGCGAGCCACAGCCATTCCAGCGCCTGGTTGCGCGGCAGGTTGCGCGCCAGGTGGTGGGTGGCGCCGCCGTCGGGCGTGAAGCCGAGCTTGCCGTAGGCCAGGCCGAAACGGGCATCGCTGGCGGCCACGAGCAGGTCGCAGGCCAGGGCGAGCGAGCAGCCGGCGCCAGCCGCCGCGCCTTCCACCGCCGCGATCACCGGTTTCGGGTGGGTGCGGATGGCCTCGACCCAGGTGTGCAGCGCCTCGACACGTTCGGCCTGGCGCTCGGGCTGGCCACGCACGGCGGCCAGGCCATCCAGGTTGCCGCCGCCGCAGAAGTGGCCGGCGGCGCCGGTGAGGATGACCACGCGCACCTCGGGGTCGGCCTCGCTCGCGGCCAGGGCCTCCACGCCGGCGGCGTAGATGGCGGGCGACAGGGCGTTGCGCGTGGCCGGGTCGGTGAGCGTGAGCACCAGGGTGGCGCCGATGCGGGCGCTGTGCAGTTGAGCGGTCATGGTGGGGCAGGGGGACGGTGGTCTCGATGGCCCGGCCCGGGCCAGGGCGGCGCGGGTACGGGCATCGATTGTTTCGGGGGAGCGCGACGGTGGGCCGGGCGAGGAGCCGGCCTCAGAGCCGGGCCAGGCGGTCCAGCGCGGCGACCAGGGTCTCGTCCTTCTTGGCGAAACACAGCCGGGCGATGTGCTGATCGTAGCCGTCGTGATAGAAGGCCGAGAGCGGGATGGCGGCCACGCCGACCTCGCGTGTCAGCCACTGGCAGAACTCGGCCTCGGGCAGGCTGCGTGCCTCGTGAGTGATGCCGGAGTAGTCCACGCACTGGAAGTAGCTGCCGGTGCTGGGCAGCAGTTTCAGACGTGTCTTGGCCAGCCCGGCGCGGAAGAGGTCACGCTTGTGCTGGTAGAAGGCCGGCAGGTTGAGGTACGGCGCCGGGTCGGCCATGTAGGCCGCCAGGGCATGCTGCATGGGCGTGTTCACGGTGAACACGTTGAACTGGTGCACCTTGCGGAACTCGGCCATGAGCGGCGCGGGGGCGGCGGCGTAGGCGATCTTCCAGCCCGTCACGTGATAGGTCTTGCCGAAGCTGGAGATGACCACGCTGCGCGCCGCCAGCGCCGCAAAGCGTGCGGCGCTCTGGTGCAGCGCGCCGTCGTAGACCATGTGTTCGTACACCTCGTCGGCGATGACGAGGATGTCGGTGGGCGCCAGCAGGGCTTCGAGCTGACGCATCTCGGCCTCGCTCCACACCGTGGCGCTGGGGTTGTGCGGCGTGTTGACGATGATGGCGCGGGTCCTGGGCGTGATGGCGGCCTGGATCAGCCCGAAGTCGGGCCGGAAGCTGCCCGGCGTGAGCGGCACGAACACCGGCTTCGCGCCGGCCAGGGTGATGCCGGGCACATAGCTGTCGTAGCAGGGCTCCAGCACGATGACCTCGTCGCCCGGGTGCACCAGGGCGAGCACGGCGGTGATGATGGCCTGGGTCGCACCGGCGGTGATGGTGATCTCGCTCACCGGGTCGTAGCGGTGGCCGTAGAGCGTGGCGACCTTCTTCGCGATCGCCTCGCGCAGCGCCGGGATGCCGGTCATGGGCGGGTACTGGTTGTGGCCGGCGCGCATGGCGGCGTCCACCGCGTCCAGCAGTTTCGGGTCGCCGGCGAAGTCCGGGAAGCCCTGGCCCAGGTTGACCGCGCCGCATTCGGTCGCCAGCGCCGACATGACGGTGAAGATGGTCGTGCCCACGGCCGGCAGGCGGCTGGTGAGGGCAGGGGTGCGGGGGGCAAGGGGCACGGGCGAGTCGCTCATGGTGGATGGGTGGTGTGTCGGATGGAAATTCGGGCTGGTGCGGGCTTCACAGGCCGTCCGAGCCGTCGGGGTCACCGGGGGTGCCGGGCGCGGCGACGGCCTTCTCGACCAGCGCGCGGGTCAGGCGCGGCGTGAGCAGCTCGACCAGGGTGTAGACGAACAGGCGCAGGTAGGCGCCGCGCTTGAAGGCGATGCGCGCCAGGTTCTGGCCGAACAGATGGCCGACCGGGCGTGCCACCAGCTCGCCGCCCGGGGTGCACAGCGGGTCGTCGCGCACGGCCAGTTCGGTGACGATGCCGGTGCCCATGCCCAGCTTCACGTAGGTCTTGATGACGTCGGAGTCGATCGCCTCCAGCACGTAGCTGGGCGCCAGGTGACGCTGGGCGAAGGCGGCGTCGATGCGGTGCCGGCCGGTGAAGCTGGGGTGGTAGCTGATGAGCGGCTCGCGCGCCAGCGCCTCCAGGTCGACCCGTTCCACCGTGGCCAGCGGGTGGCCGGCCGGCACCACCACCACGTGCTGCCACTCGTAGCAGGGCAGGGTGACCAGGCCGTCGACCTGGGCCAGCCGTTCGGTCGCGATGGCGATCTCGGCCACGTCATCGAGCAGCATCTGGGCGATCTGCTCGGGCGTGCCCTGGTGCAGGCTCACCGTCACCCGCGGGTAGCGCTGGCGCAGCGCGGCCACGGCGGTGGGCAGCACGTAGCGCGCCTGGGTATGGGTGGCGGCGATGGACAGGGTGCCCATCTCCTGCTGGCGGAACTCGTCGCCGATGCGCCTGAGGTTGGCCACCTCGCGCATGATGATCTCGATGCTGGCAAGCACCTGCTGGCCAGGCTCGGTGATGCGCTTCAGGCGCTTGCCGTGGCGGGCGAAGATGTCGATGCCCAGTTCCTGCTCCAGCTCCATGATGGACTTGGAGATGCCTGGCTGCGAGGTGTGCAGGGCCTTGGCCGTCTCGGTCAGGTTGAGCTTGCGGCGCGCGGCCTCCTGCACGAAGCGGAACTGGTGCAGGTTCATGGGTGGTGCCTGCCTTCAGGCCGGCTCGTTCACCAGCGTCCATGCGGCCAGCGCGATGGCGCGGGTGATGGCCGCGCTCTCGCCGATGGCCGGTGTGGCGTCGAGCTGCAGGCCCGGGTGTGCGGCGCGGATGGTGGCCAGCAGCTCGGGCAGGTCGCGCCGGACGTGGCCGCCTGCGCCCAGGAAGAGCGGCACCACCCGCACGCTGCGCGCGCCCTGGCTGACCAGCCCGGCCACCGCGTCGCCCAGCGCGGGCTGCATCAGTTCCAGGAAGGCCAGCGTCACCGGCGTGGCCGGGTCACGCTCGCGCATGTAGCCGGCGATGGCCTGGAAGGGGCGCGCCCAGGCCGGGTCGCGGGCGCCGTGGGCGAAGAGGACGATGGCGTCGGGCATCGATGTGGCTCGGTTGGAGGAGGGCGGACGTGGTCAGGCTCAGCGGTAGCGCACCAGCCAGCTGAAGGCCGCCATGGACAGCAGCAGGTAGACCACGCTGGGTGCGCCGGCGGCGATCCAGGGCGTCCAGCTGCGCAGCAGGCCCAGGTGGCCCGAGACATTGTTGAGCAGCACGAAGCTGATGCCCAGCAGGATGCCGCCGAAGACCTTGACGTTGACGCCGCCGCTGCGCCCGTGCATGTAGGCGAAGGGCAGGGCCAGGCCCAGCATCACCAGGCAGGCGAAGGGGTACAGGGCCTTGCGCCAGAACTGGATCTCGTAGCGCTGCGCCGCCTGCTCGTGCTCCGAGAGGTGCGACATGTAGGTGTACAGCGCCAGGGTGGACATGGTCGACAGCGGCAGCACGGCAGCGGCCACCACGTCGCGCCTCAGGCCGCCGGCCCAGGTCTGGGTCGGCAGGTGCTCGTCCGGCGCCAGCGGGCCGGCGGACGATGCAGCGCCGGTCCCCGCGAGCGCAGCGCTGGCCGCCGCTGCGCCTGCCGGGCGCGGGCTCCAGCGCGTGATATCGACGTTGTCGAGCTGCCAGCTGCCGTCGGGCAGGATGCGTGCACGCTCGGCGCTGCGCCGCTCCACCAGTTCGCCGTTGGCGCCGAACTCGTAGATGCGCACGCGTTCGAGCTCGCCGTCGCTGTGCGCTGCGCCGATGTTGACGGTGTAGCGGCGTTCGTCGCCGGCCGCGCCTCCTGGCCCGGACTGGCTGGCGCGCAGCCACGCGCCGTTGCGGTCGACCATGAGGCCGCCCTTGCGCGCGGCCTTGAGCAGGCTGGCATGGCGTTCGCTCCAGGGTGCGACCCAGTCGCCCACCACGAAGGTGAACACGGCAAAACCCAGGCCCAGCGTGGCCAGCAGCGCCAGGGCGCGTCCCGGGCCCAGGCCGCCGGTGCGCAGGATCGTGAACTCCGACGACTGTGCCAGCCGCGCCAGCGCGTAGATCGCGCCGATTAGCAGCGCGATGGGTGCGAGCTCGTAGACATGGCCGGGAACCTGCAGCAGGCAGGAGGCGAAGAGCATCCAGAACGAGCCGCCCTTGCCGACGTTTTCCAGCTCGCTGACGAAGTCGATGAAGAAGAACAGGCCCAGGAAGGCCAGCATGACGAAGGTGCTGGCGCCAAGGATCTCGCGGTACAGGAGTCGGCGGACGGTGCGCATGGGTGAGCGGGCGGCAGCAGGCAGTGGCGGGTGTCGGGCAGAGGTCGGCGGGGGCGTTCAGCGTCGGCGCAGCGCGTAGCGCGCCGCACCGCTGTCGCGCCACCACAGCAGGGTGAGGCCGATGACGGCCGCCGTGCCGTGCACCATCAGCAGCGCCGCGCCCACGCCCTGGCGTCCGGCCACCACCCAGGCCTGCGACAGGTTGATGAGGTTGGTGTAGACCATGAAACCCAGCAGGGCCAGCAGCATGGTCCAGCTGCCGGCCTGGCGACGCGGCCCGCCGGCAGCCAGCCCGGCACCCAGGATGACCAGGTTGACGCCGCACAGCACCAGGCCGACCCGCCACACCAGCTCGCCCTTGAGCGGCGCAGCGTCGCTGCGCAGCAGCGTCAGGCTGTCGTGGACCTTGGGCGGCGCCTCGTCCAGCCGCGCCGCGGCGCGCTCGCTGACGAGCAGGCTCTGTTCCTGGAACTGCGACAGCGTCTTGTTGCCGCTGGCCAGGTCGAGGTCGGCGCGTGTGCCGTGCGTGAGCACCAGGGTGCGCCGGCCGTTGGCGTCGGTCTCCAGTCGACCGCCTTCGGCCGTGGTGACGGACTCGCGCTCGCCGGAGTTGTCGAGCACGAAGACGTTGCGGCCCACGCCCTGCGACTGCGGCGGCGGCATGCCCGAGGCACTCGCACCGGTGCCGGCCGCGGCGGCGGACGCGCCCAGGGCGGCGAGCTGGGGCTGGTTGTCAATGAAGAATACGCGCCGGCCGTTGGCCGAGGTCTGGAACTGGCCCGGCGCGACGCGCGACAGGTCGGAGCGCTGCTCGTAGCGCTCGCGCAGTTCGCCGATCTGGCGGTTGGTCCATGGCCAGACCACCAGCACCAGGACGGCGGTGGCCAGCACGACCAGGATGCAGAAGCGCGCCATCGCGCGCACCACCTGCAGCAGCGACACGCCGCTGACCATCCACACCGCCATCTCGCTGTCGCGGTACAGCCGCGTCAAGGTGGAGACCACCGCCACGAACAGCGCCAGGTTGAGCATGGTCGGCAGATGACCGACAGCGGTGAAACCCATGAGCAGGGCGACGTCCTGGGGCGACACGCGCCCGCCTGCCGCCTGCCCCAGCATGCGGATGAGCAGGATGGTCAGCACGATGGTGAGCACGACCACCAGGGTCGCCGCGAAGCTGCGGGCCAGCTCCTTGCGCAAAGAGGAATCGAATAACATCAAAGCGTCAAATCTGTGAATGAATTATGGACGCTCGCCTCATACCGACCAGCTCGACCGATCTGGCTGAAGCCCTCAAGTGGACGACCGACGCCGTGGCCCTGCTGCTGCCTGCCAGACGCGAGGACTGGGCCTTGCCGGCCGAGATCTCGGCGCTGGTCGACGAGGCCGTTGCCGCCGGCGACCTGCCGCTGCAGGCCGGCAAGTCGCTCTACATCCATCGCCCGGCGGGCCTGAAGACTGGGCGGCTTTACCTGGCCGTGGTGGCCGACGCGGGCGTGGCCAAGGGTGTGAAGCGTGCTGCAGCCGCGATCGCCGGGCTGGCCAAGGCCGCGCCGGTCAAGACGCTCAACCTGGCCTGGGCCGGCAGTGCGGCGTTGCCGGGCGATGCGGTCGAGGCGGTTGTCACCGCCTTCGCCGATGCCCTCTACCTGTACCGCCACACCAAGCCCAGCGCGCCGGTGGCCCCGGCGCTCAAGACCCTGGGTCTGGCCGTGCCCAAGGCTGCGGCCGCAGCGGCGCGCACGGCACTGGCGCGCGCGCAGGCCATTGCCGCCGGCGTCGACGTGGCGCGCGAGGCCGCCAATCGCCCCGGCAACCACTGCACGCCCACCTGGCTGGGTGAGCAGGCGAGGGCGCTGGCAGCCGAATACGGCCTGGGCGTCGAGGTGCTGGACCGCAAGGCCGTGACCAGGCTGGGCATGGGCTCCTTCCTGGCCGTGGCGCAGGGCTCGGACGAAGCACTGGCCTTCATCGTGCTGAAGTACGAGGGGGCAGGCAGGAAGGACGCGCCGGTGGTGCTGGTCGGCAAGGGCATCACCTTCGACACCGGCGGCATCTCGCTCAAGCCCGGCGCCGAGATGGACGAGATGAAGTTCGACATGGGCGGCGCGGCCAGCGTGCTGGGCACCTTCCGAGCCGTGGCCGAGCTCAAGCCCAAGGTCAACCTGATCGGCCTCATCCCGGCCTGCGAGAACATGCCCAGCGGGCGCGCGGTCAAGCCAGGCGACGTGGTCAGGAGCATGTCGGGCCAGACCATCGAGATCCTCAACACCGACGCCGAAGGCCGGCTCATCCTGTGTGATGCGCTGACCTATGCCGAGCGCTTCAAGCCCGCGGCGGTGGTCGACATCGCCACGCTGACCGGCGCCATCATCATCGCCCTGGGCCACCACCACAGCGGCCTGTACGCCAGCGACGAGGCCCTGGCCGCGCAGTTGCTCGACGCCAGCCGCAGCGCGCTCGACCCGGCCTGGCGCATGCCGCTGGACGAGGAGTACGACGAGGGCCTGAAGAGCAACTTCGCCGACATTCCCAACATCGGCTCGCGTGCAGGTGGCTCCATCACGGCGGCCAAGTTCCTGCAGCGATTTGCCGGCGCCTACCCGTGGGCGCATCTGGATGTGGCGGGTTCTGCCTTTCGCGGTGGTGCGGCCAAGGGCTCGACCGGCCGGCCGGTGCCGCTGCTGACGCATTTCGTGCTGTCGCGGGCGCGCTGATGTCCTGCGTGTGCACCGCGGCCACAGCAGGCCGTACATACAGTGACCGACCTGCCCAGGCCCGGTGGCCGGGCGCGCACGCCCGCGTGCCATGACGAGCTGAGAGATCCGCCCCGCGCCAGCCGCGGGTCGGACCAGGGAGTGCAAATTGCCCGCAGTGGCTTTCCATTTCAACGTGCCCGACTGGCGTGACTACTGCTGTCGCCTGCTGCGCAAGGCCGACCGCAGCGGTGCGCGGCTTGTGGTGCACGGGCCGGCGCATGCGCTGGCCGACCTCGATCGCATGCTGTGGCTGTTCGATCCGCTCGAGTTCGTGCCGCACTGGCGTGGCCAGCGGCTGACGTCCCTGCCCCAGCGCCTGCAAGCCACGCCGGTGGTGCTGGTCGAGCAGCTCGATGCAGTGCAGGCGGCGCAGCTCTATCCCATCCTGGTCAACCTGGCGGCCGTGGTGCCCGAAGGCGCCGCGGCCTTCAACCGTGTCATCGAGATCGTCGGCCAGGCGGGTGAACAGCGTGATGCCGCGCGGCAGCGGTGGCGCTGGTACAGCGCGCAGCAATGGGCCATCGAGCGCCATGAGGTGAAGGCATGAATGCGCGTGGACGTCCGCCCAGCCTGCTGCCTACGCTTACCGAGGTGCTGGCCGATCCGGCAGCGCAGGATTTCGTGCAGTCGACCAGCGGCATGCGTCGGCTCGACGTGCTGCCCGAGTTGCCGGCTGCGCCGGTGCCGATGCCCAGGCCTGCAGCGCCTGTTGCGGGCCGGGTGGCTGGCGAGGGCGCCAAGATGCAGGAACTGCAGCCGATCGACGGCGCGGCGCCGGCCGAGGTGCGCCCTGCGACCGCAGCCACACCCGAGTCGCCGGACATCGACTCCGCAGACCTTGCTGGTGGGGGCGGCGAGGACGAGATCGCGCGTGCGGTATTGAACGACCTGCAGCGCCATGTCGACCTGATGCTCGAGTACCGGTTGCGGGCCAGCCTGACACCCCTGCTCACACAGGTGGCTGACAGCCTCGTGCGCGAGCTCAAGCAAGAGCTTGCACTGACCTTGCGCGACGTTGTCAAGCGCGCGGTGAACCAGGAAGTGCTGCGCCGACGCAGGCGCTGAGCCCGGCGTGGCCAGCCCAGGACGACGGGTCGGGCAGAGTGTGCCCGGGCAGGCATGGCGCCATCTTGCGGCCGGCCAGCAGTGCGGAAGCCTGGGCTGGCACCGCCGCGGTTCAGTCGATTGCCGGCAACGCACCGCTTTGGCCTGCTTTCGTGCGGGATTCCCTGCTGACGTCGGGCACGATTTTTGGGTTACCTTTGAGCTCTCGGGTTTATTCCACCACCCCGATGCGTTTATCAACTGGAGCTTCATCCATGCAAATCAAACTCAACGTCATCGTAGGCGCCATTGCTCTGGCGATCGCCGGTTCCGCTTCTGCCCAGGAAGTTGTCAAGATCGGCCATGTCGGCCCGACCAGCGGGCAGATCGCCCACCTGGGCAAGGACAACGAGAATGGCGCCCGCATGGCCATCGACGAACTCAATGCCAAGGGCGTGACGATCGGCGGCAAGAAGGTCAAGCTCGAACTGCTGGCCGAAGACGATGGCGCTGATCCCAAGCAGGGCACGGCCGCTGCGCAGAAGCTGGTCGATGCCAAGGCCGCTGGCGTTGTCGGTCACCTGAACTCGGGCACGTCCATCCCGGCCTCGAAGATCTACAGCGATGCCGGCATTCCGCAGATCTCTCCCTCGGCCACCAACCCCAAGTTCACCCGTCAGGGCTTCAAGACCACCTTCCGCGTGGTGGCCGATGACGTGCATCTGGGCGGCACCCTGGGCCGCTACGCTGTCAAGAACCTGAAGGGCAAGTCCATTGCCGTCATCGACGACCGCACGGCCTATGGCCAGGGCGTGGCCGACGAGTTCGAGAAGGGTGTGGCCTCGGCAGGCGGCAAGACCGTGGGTCGCGAGTTCACCAACGACAAGGCGACGGACTTCACTGCCATCCTGACCAACATCAAGGCCAAGAAGCCCGACGTGGTCTTCTTCGGCGGTATGGACGCCGTGGCCGGTCCGATGATCCGCCAGATGAAGCAGCTGGGCATCAAGGCCAAGTTCATGGGCGGCGACGGTATCTGCTCGGGCGAACTGCCCAAGCTGGCTGGTGGCGCGATGGACGACGACCAGGTCGTGTGCGCCGAAGCCGGCGGCGTGGAAGGCGAAGCCAAGAAGTCGATGGAAGACTTCAAGACCCGCTTCAATGCCAAGTTCAACGCCGATGTGCAGATCTACGCCCCTTACGTTTACGACGCTACCAACGTGCTGGTGGCTGCCATGGTGAAGGCTGGCTCAGCCGATCCGGCCAAGTACCTGCCGGTGCTGGCGAAGACGGCCGGCTACAAGGGTGTGACCGGCACCATCGCCTTCGACGAGAAGGGCGACATCAAGAACGGCGCCCTGACGCTTTACACCTACAAGGGTGAAAAGCGCGAACAGATTGCCGTGGTGCGTTGATCCGTCCGGTCGGCCAGCTGACCTGACAAGGATCATGGCCTGACCCGACACCCGCCGTGCAGCAGGGCGTTGCCGGCGGGTTTTTCTGGCCGTCGCCCGCAATCGCATGCGTTCGAAATTCATCGACCCACGCGATGAAACGGCCGGAATCACAGGCTACAATGCGCGGCCCGGAGAGATGGATGAGCGGTTTAAGTCGCACGCCTGGAAAGCGTGTGTGGGCTAATCCCCACCGCGGGTTCGAATCCCGCTCTCTCCGCCAAGTATGGCGGCCGGTCTTGTAATTCAGGCAGGCACCGGGCCAGCATAAAAAATGCCACCTCACGGTGGCATTTTCATTGGCGCAATCCAGGCAACTCGGCGCAATCAGTTCAGCGATTGCTTTCCTTGACGATGTACCACTCGTTGCCGGTGCGCTTCCATTGCAGCACCTTCTGGGTCTGATCCTTGAAATTCGGCGAGGTATAGACCTGATCGAATGTGGTCTCCACCAGATTGGGTGACAGGGTGCGGCGCTGCACATTGCTGATCCGCAGTTCGATGGCGCCTTCGCGCGTGACCAGCCGCTTGCGGTTGTCGAACCACTTGGCCCGACCCACATTGGCCGGCTTGAATGACGGATCGTAGAAGCTCAGGTAGCTTGTCACATCCTTGTTGGTCCAGGCACTGGCCCAGTCGATCAGGCGTTGCGACACCGGCGATGCGGCAAGAGTCTCCTTGCGTGCTGGCGTACTTGGCAGGTTGGATGTGGCGCTGGGCAGTGCCGCTATCACGGCACCTTCACCGGGCTGCGGTGCAGCACGCGCGGTTGCATTGGTGCCTCCCGGCAGCACGGCCGCAAGGGCAGCCGAAGACAGCGCCGGGCCATTGCCGCCAGCGGGTGCATTGCTGGCGATCTGCGCCCGGGCACGGTTGTCCAGTTCGGATCTGGGGGTCAGCGCCAGCTCGGTCGGGCCCAGCGGGCAACGGCTTGCCACGTCTTCGCCGGCTTGCCAGTTGGCGGCATCAGGTACCTCCTCGTTGCCGGCACGCGCCAGACCGAGCGCACCCACCAATCCGCTCAGGGATGCGTGGGTACGCGCCTTGGCAACCGCCAGGTCATGATCGGCCGACACCAGTGCACGGCGAGCGGCGAACAATTCGTTCTCTGCATTCAGCACGTCGAGCAGGCTGCGCTGCCCGATCTCGAACTGCTGGCGATAGGCATCGCGAGCTTTCTCGGATGCACTGACATTGCGTTCGAGCGAGCCCATCTGCTCCTGTAGTCGGATCACGTCGTTGAACGCGATGGCCGCGACCTGGCGAGTGTCCCGGCAGGACTTGTCTCGCGCATCGGCTGCCTGGTTCAGCAGTGCCGTGGCTTGCCGCACACGCGCCACATCGGCGCCGCCGTTGAACAGGTTCCAGTTCATGACCAGTGACGCACTGGTATCGCGTTTCTGATCCTGGACGCCGTCGAAATTGTGGCCGACGCCACTGCGTACGCGTGCCTCGACGCGAGGATGGAACAAGCCCTCGCGTTCACGCGACTGGGCCTGGGCGGAGCGCAGGTTCTCGATGGCTGCAGCGATGCTGACATTGCGGCGCACGGCCGTCTCGATGACGACGGCCGCAGCCTTGGGTAGGCCGTTGTCGAGCACACGCGACATCGCTACAGCTGCGGGCGGAGGGGCTCCGACGACCCGGCGATAGCGCTCGGTGATGTCATGGAGATTGGCGCTCTCCGTCAGCAGGTTGGACTCGGCCAGCGCGACACGGGCGGCCGCCTGTTCAAGATCGACACCCCGCCCGACGCCAGCCTTGACACGCGCCTGGATCTGCTCGTGCACCTGCCTGTGCTGCACGTAGTTGTCCTCGGCCAGCCTGACGTGCTGACGCGCGCGCGAGACATCGGCATAGGCACGTACTGCCTCCAGGGCGGTTTGCTCGCTGACGTCCAGAAACTCGAAATAGCGTGTCAAGCGGGCATGATCGAGACGGTCGACCTGATTGCGTGTGCCCAGGCCATCCCACAGAAGCTGGGTGGCCGACAAGGCCACGCCGGTGCGTCCCTGGGACTGGCTGCTTGCGGCGTTGGTCGCGTTGGCTGCGAAGCGATCACTCGTTCGGCCTGCCTCGGCTGTCATGTCCACCCGTGGCAGGTAGGCGCCGCGGGCCACATCCACTTCCTCGATCGCTGCGCGCAGTGCATTGAACCTGGCGGTCACTTCAGGATTGGTTGAAATCGCGCGTTGTGCGGCGTCGCGCATGGCGTCGCCCGATTGAGCCATGACGGCTGGGGAGGCGGCGAGCTGACAGGCCAGCGCCATCAGACTCAGGACATGAAGCGTGACCTTTTTCATCGAACCGATTTTCCTTGCTGGTGGGCGTCGCAGGACATCTCGAAAACCTTTGCTTGCAGTTTGCCACCACGCCTGGGGTGGCCCGGAAGGTGAGTCAAGCGCGACGGCGCTTGCATCGCGTCATGCATCAGGTCGATCGTAGCGGAACTTGCCGGTGGAGTCGGTGTCGCATCGGCGATGCCTTCGACGCGGTCCGTGCTGCTGCACGGCATTTGCGGCATATGATTTGCGTGCAATTCTCGGATAGTCCTGCCGAATGTCGGAAAGGATTGTGCATCATCTAGTACAAGCTCCTTTTAAGTATTCCACAGATTTGTGTTTTCGACCACGCGTGTACCGCCTAACTGTGCGGGCGTTCCTTCGCCGGGCTTGCGCGGTTTGCGCTTTCACTCAACACCCATCTTTGCCAGGGCGAGCCCAGGCGCCACAATATGGCCATGCTGTTGCCTGGTCGGTTGCCCATCGCACCCACGAGCTTCCTGTGGGGTGTGGGGGCTCTTGGCGGACCGGGGTTGCGGGTCGGTACGCAGCTATCTGCCCGGGCGTGCCCGTCATTCCCGGCGCCTTTCGCACGATGAACCGGCATCGCTCCTGCGAAGCTGACCTGCCTGGGGCCGAGCCGTCCCGCTGGAGCCGTGCGCCGTGGCGACTGCTGCAGTCTGCAGGCCGGGCGTGGCGGGGCGTCTTGCTCGTCTTGCTGGCTTGCGGCACCGTGGTGCTGGCGTGGGACGCCCAGCGTCTCGCTGCGGCGGGCCAGCGCCGCGGCACCGTGGGGGTGAATGCGGCAGGTGCCTTGCAGGAATTGCTGAATTACCTCGCCAGCGTCGATGATCAAATCAAGCTGGCTACCGTCAACGTCTTCTTCAATCGGCGCATTCTGTTTCGCGACGACGCCCAGACGTGGGGCCAGATCGATTACTGGGCCAGTCCGCTGGAAACCATGATCAAGGCGCAGGGGGATTGCGAGGACTATGCCATTGCCAAGTACTTTTCCCTGCTGGCAGCAGGCATGGCGCCGCAGCGACTGCGGCTGGTCTATGTGCGGGCCAGCCTGACGGGGGGGGGGGCGCCACCTGTGGCGCACATGGTGCTTGCCTACTATCCGCCGGCACCTGGTGGCGGCGTCGCCGCCGGGGTGGACCCGTGGATTCTCGACAACCTCGTCGCCGAGATCAGGCCGGCCGCCCAGCGCCCCGACCTGACGCCGGTGTTCAGCTTCAGCGTCGAAGGCCTGTGGCAAGGCACTTCGACGACCGGCGCCGGCGATCCGCTGGCGCGTCTGTCGCGCTGGCGCGACGTGCTGGCCAAGGCTGGCGAAGAAGGATTGCCATGAAGTCTCGTCGGTCCGCCGTGCAAGGAGTGCGCGCATGTCGCTGATCCGTCAGGTCTGGCTGCTCATCGTGTCGATCATCGTGCTGGCCTTCGCTGCCGCGACGCTGATGTCGGTCCTCGGTGCGCGCAGCTATCTGCAGACCCAGCTGAGCCTGAAGAATAGCGACAACGCCCAGTCGCTGGCCATGGCTCTGGGCCAGCGTGGCAATGACGACGCCTTGCTGGAACTCACGCTGAGCGCCCAGTTCGACACCGGCGCCTACCGGTCCATCCGTCTTGTCGGGGTGGACGGGCGCACCCGGATCGCGCGCGAAGCACCTCCGGTGCGTGAGCGTGCGCCGCTTTGGTTCGTGAGTCTGGTTCCTCTGCGGCCGGAGCTCGGTGTGGCTCAGGTGGCGGCCGGGTGGCAGGCGCTGGGCTGGGTCGAGGTCGACAGCCACGTCGGCTATGCCCACGACGAACTGTGGGACGTGAGCTGGCACACCGGCGCCGGGTTCATGGTGATCGGTGTCGCGGCCATGCTGGTCGGTTGGCTGGGAGCGCGGCGCATCAAGCGCAAGCTCGAGGAGGTGGTCGCCCAGGCGCGGGCATTGCACGATCGACGCTATCACGAGGTTGTGCTGCCCAGGACGCCGGAGCTGCGCAGCGTGGCAGAGGCGATGAACTCGCTCGTCGGTCGGGTGCGCAGCCAGTCCGAGCAACATGCGGAAGAGGTGGAGCACCTGCGGCGCGGCGCCCACGACGACCGGTTGACCGGCGTGTCCAAACGCAGCCACTTCTTCATCCGCCTAGAACTGGCCCTGCAGGGCGAGGAGGCAGCCGAGGCTGGGCAGCTCATACTCGTGCGGCTGATCGAGCTGACCGAGCTCAATCGGCTGGCCGGCCATGCCCAGGCCGATGCCATGCTGCGGGCCGTGGCGCGCACGCTGCTGGCCTTCGTCGATCGCCTGGCGCCGACGACATCCGCACGCAAGCCGGTGGGGCGGCTCAATGGAGGCGACTTTGCCGTACTTGCGCCGGCCGATCTGCCTGAGTCCGACGTGGTCGCGCTGGTCGAGCAGCTGCGCCGTGCGCTGATGCCCCTGCCGCCTGCGACGGTGGCGGTATCGGTGGTGGGTTGGCAGCGCGGCATCACCGCCAACGAGCTGCTGTCGGCTGCCGATGCCGTGCTCGCTCGGGCCGAGGCACGTGGCCCCTTTGCCTGCGAAATGCAGATTCCGGCCCAGCAGCCACCTGTCAATGGCGGCGAGGAGGTCTGGCGCTACCACCTGGTCGACGCAGTGGCGGCGCGTCGTGGCCGCCTGGTCGAATTCCCCCTGCGCAGCCGGGACGGCGCGCTGGTGCATCTCGAATGCCCCTTGCGCCTGCAGCTCACACCCGGTGGGTCCTGGGCTGCGGCGGCGCAGTGGCTGCCGCTGGCGCTGCGCACCATGCTCACCGCGCGCATCGACGAGCTGGCCCTGCAGCTGGCACTGGCAGCCTCGGCGGCAGACGGACATGCACGCGGAATCAACCTGTCGGCGCCGTCGCTCCGCGACGCCGGGCTGGTGCCGCGCCTGCGCGGACAGTTCGAGCGCGCCGGGGCGAGCGTCGCGGCCCTGGTCTCGATCGAGGTCGACGAGACCTCGGCGTCGGCCTACACCGCCGGCCTGGCCGAGCTGTGCCGTCAGCTCAAGCCGCTGGGCGTGCGCGTCGGACTGGAGCACGCGGGCGAGCGGGTGGCGCCGGTCGGCATCCTGCTCGAGTCGGGGCTGGATTTCGTCAAGCTTGACGCCAGCGTCGTGCGTGGCACCGCTGGCAACGATGCCCGTTCGGCCGTCGTGCGCGGCATGGTGTCCATGCTGCATGGCCTGGGGCTGAGCGTCTATGCCGAAGGTATCGAGAAGGCCGAGGACATCGACGCGCTGTGGCAGTGTGGCCTGGACGGCGTGACCGGTCCTGCAGTGCGCTGAGCCCGGTCACCGGCCCACTGCGTGGGTGGGCGGAGGGGGCCGGCCCGTGACGTATGCAGATGCGGCAGGTCGGCCCGGGCGTGCGGCGGACCCGGCCGCACGTGGCTTTCTTGGATCGATCAGGCGGTGCTGCCATCCACCGTCAGCTTGCCCTGGTGCAGCAGCGTCTCGATGATCTGCTGGTTGGCAGCGTGGGCGTCCAGACCCAGGCTGCCGCGCAGGTCGATGCCGTCCAGCACGATCACCTTGTCGGCCAGGCTGGCCGCGGGCTGCGAGCCGTCGAGGCCGCCATGCGTGCTGACCAGGACGGACGTCGATGCCTGTGTGCCGCTGCCGGTGACGCTGAAGTCCAGGTAGTGGCCCAGGTTGCCGATGCCGCCCTGCGGCCCGGCCATCTCGCCCAGCAGCAGGTCACGCAGGTCGAGCGTGTCACCGCCAGCGCTGGCTGGTGCGATGCCGAATTCCGCCACGTGCGTGGTGGACGGTGACCCGGGTGCACCTGCATCGGCCAGCTGCCAGCTGAAGACGTCCGCCAGCGGCGTGGCGTGCTGGATGTCGGCGCCGTCGGCCGTGCTCGCTGCCAAGGTGCCGGCCGACGGCAGGGACGCTGCGCCGGCCTGGCTGGGCTGCGGCACGTTGATGAGGATGGACGAGGCCAGCGTGTCACCGTCGCGGTCGCCGATGGTGTAGTCGACCTTCTCGGTGATGGCGTTCGTCACGGTGGCCGGTGGCTCGTAGCCGTACTTGCCGTCGTCCATGTCGACGGTGAGCTTGCCGCCCTGGCTGAGGTTGACGACCAGCACGTGGGTCAGCGGGTCGTAGGTGTAGTCCACGCCGGCCGTGCCCTTGCTGGCCACGATGGCCTGGCTGGGCTGGTGGCCGGCGAAGCTGTAATCCGTGCCGTCGACGTGCAGCTTGCTGACGTAGCCGCCATCGGCGCCACCGGTGGCCGTGGCGCTGGGCCCGGACAGGAAGCCGCCGAGCGCCGACGGCACGGTGCCGGCCACCACGCTGTCGAGCTGGTCGACATTGGTCACCAGGTGGGCCGTGGTGTTCGCGCCGGTGGCGCCGTCATAGGAGATCAGGTCGAGCTGTCCCGCCGCCGCGTCGGCGCCCAGGCCGATGGCGACCGACTTGATCGCATTGGCTGCGACAAAGCCGGTCCAGCGGTCGACCTCGGCGGGGGTGAGGGGCTCGGCGCCGATCGGGATGGTCGGCGCGCCGTCCGAGACGAAGTAGCTGATGTTCTGCGCGTTGGCGATGCCGCCGCCGCCGAAGGCGGCCTGCGCCGTGGCGAGTGCGGCGTGGTAGTCGGAGTCGCCGTCAGGCCCGGCCGCCAGCACGGCGGCCAGCGCGGTGCGGGCCTGGGCCACCGTCATCCAGGTGCCGCCGTCCTGCGCGGTGGTGGCGAATGTCACCAGCCGCACCATCACATCGCCCTGAAGATCGTAGCGGTCGATCAGGTTGCTGATGGCGTTCACGGCGCTCTGCAGCCGCGTGGTCAGGCTCAGGCCGTCGGCCTGGGCCATCGAGCCCGAGGTATCCAGCACCACCATCAGGTTGGTGTTGACCGTCTGCACGGTGCCCGTGCGCACCGTGGTATCGAAGGTCGGTGCGTCATCCTCGACGGCGACCGCCAGGGTGGCGGTGGCACTCGCACCCAGGCTGTCGGTGGCGGTCACGCCGAAGTTGATGGTGCTGGCGTCTTCGGCGTTCAGGCCGGCGTGGTCGATGGGGCCGAGCAGGTCGACCTTGTAGTTGCCCGCGTCGTCGATGGTGGCGCTGACGATGGTCTTGCCGTCCACCCGGCCGAGCAGGGTGTGGCGATCGGTCACGCCCCCCACGGTGGGGCTTTGCCACGACAGCCGCAGCCCGTTGGAGGTCACGATCTCGGGTGGCGCCACGAGTTGCAGCGTGATGGCGTTGCCCTCGGGGTCGGACACGGCGATCTGGCCGCTGCGCGTCGTGACGTTGGTGGTGTCGGTCGTGCCGACGGTGTCGGCCAGGCCGTTGGCCAGGCCTTCCTCGGACAGGGTGACCGAGGTCGTTCCGTCCAGCGTCGGCGCGTCATTGACCGGATTGATGGTCAGCTGGATGGTCTCGGTCACCGGATTGGTGCCGTCGCTGGCGGTGTAGGTGATCGGCGGCACGGTGCCGTCGTAGTTCGGCAGCGGCGTGAACGTGTAGGTGCCGTCCGGCTGGATGACCACCGTGCCGACGCCGGGGATGACGACCGGCGTGCCGGCCGGCGTGGGCGCGCCGGTACCGACCGTGTAGTCGACGATGGTGACCGGGTCCTGATCCTGGTCCGTGGCCCCGGTCAGCACGTTGCCGGTCTGCACCACGTCCTCGTTCTGCGTGGCCGGCGTCTGGTGGACCAGCGTGGGGGCATGGTCGTCGTCGACGATGAAGCCCCGGACTTGCGGCGTGGTGATGTCCACGTTCACGCCGTTGCTCAGGTTGACGACGAAGAATTCGGTCGCCGCCTCGACGGCCTTGTCGTTGATGATGGCGACCGTCACCGTCTTGGTGGTCTCGCCCGGCAGGAAGGTCAGGGTGCCGCCGGCGCCGGTGAAGTCCTCTCCGGTCGTGGCTGCCGTGGCACCCGTGCCATCGCCCGTGGCCCAGTCGACCGACACCGTCTTGCCCGACACGGACGACAGGGTCAGCGTGAAGGTGGCCGTGCCCGTGCCTTCGTCAATGGTCACGTCCGACGTGGCGACATTCGGTGCCGGGTCGTTGTCGACGATCGTCGCCTGCGCGTTGAGCACGACGATCTCGCCGGTCGGCGTGGTGCGGGTGGCCGTGAGGCGGAAGGACTCGTCGAACTCGTCGATGGCATCGTCCGACACCGGCACGCGCACCAGGGCCTGGGTCTGGCCGACCGGCACTGTCACGCTGTTGCCCGCCACCCAGGTCTGACCGTCGTCGATCGAGACCTGCATGCCCAGCAAGGGGTCGCCAGCCACGCCGAAGTCGCCGCCCTGGGCGGTGGTGCCGACAGCGGCGGTTTCGGCCGTGAGGACCAGAGCGATCGGTACCGGATCGACGGCCGGGATGTCCAGGTGGACCGTGAACACGGCAAACCCGGGCGATCCGGCCACGGCCGCAGCCTGCACGCCGCCGGCGATCACCACGCCGCTTTCGGGAACCAGGATGCTTTGCAGATCGACCTCTGGGCGCAGGTTGCCGGCGTCCACGAACGTTCCTGCCGTGGTGCCGTTGTTGACCGGGAAGGCGCCGGCGCCGCTGCCGTCGCCCGGGCCGTCGAAGCGGAAGGACTGGCCGGTGACCGTCTCGTTGATCCGGTCGATGCGCAAGCCCTCGGCCAGCCCGCCCAGATCACCCAGGCCGGCGCCGGGCGCGTCGAAGTCGTCGGTGGCATTGACCTGTGCGACCGGGCCCTGCAGCTCGGCACCGAAGGGCTGGCGCGCGAAGCGCGAGCCGTCAGCCTCCATCTGCACGATGCCGTTCTGCGCGGTGAGGATGACGTCGCCCTTGCGGATCTCGTCGCCTGGCACGAGCTGGCGCACCGATCCTTCGGGCGTGCGGATGAGCGCGTCGCCCCACACTTCCATGACCTTGCCGGTGGGCAGGCGGGCCGGCACGTAGCGCTTGTCCAGCTGCACGGCGCGGAAGCTCGGCATGCCTTCGACCGGCACCACGGCATCCGGCCCCGGCGGCACGGGCACGTTGTCGGACTTGGCCACCTTGATGTGGGCCTTGGACGCGGGCTTCGCGCCGTGCTTGGACGAGGACGTGGCCATGGACTGCCTTTCACTGCACGGTTGTGCGGAAATACTGCTGCGCAAGCTGCTGCCGGCGCTCCTGGAGACAAGCAGGAACCCACCCGCAACACGCGAAATGAGGGTGGCAGGAGTTTAGCGCCGCAGGTCACCGGCAGCGTCGCGGCCCTGCAGGATTGATACACGCCCTGTGCGCAGACGATGTGTCCGCGCGACGTACACCGGCGCAGGCCGGCAGTCCGCCAGGCCGTCGCCAGTCTGGCATCCGGTCAGCGCTCGCTCAGGGCGTAGGCCTTGGCGCGCAGCACGGGCTTGAGCAGGTAGGACAGCACCGTCTTCTTGCCGGTCAGGATGCTGACCTCGGCCGTCATGCCCGGGATGATGGGCAGCTGCTCGCCGAAGTCCGGCCGGGCGGTGCGCACGCGCACGAGGTAGAAGGCATTGCCGCGCTCGTCGACCTGGGTGTCGGGGCTGATGTTCTCCACCCGCGCCTCCAGCCCGCCGTAGATGGCGAAGTCGTAGGCGGTGAACTTCACCGTCGCGTCCTGGCCCGGATGGATGAAGGCAATGTCCTTGGGCGAGACCTTGGCCTCCAGCACCAGGGCGTCATCCAGCGGCACGATCTCGACGATGTCCTTGCCTGGCTGTACCACGCCGCCCACGGTGTTGGCCAGCAGGCGCTGCACGCGCCCGCGCACCGGCGAGGTTACCTGGGCCTTCTCCAGCTTGTCGATCAGCGCCACGGCGCCTTCGTTGGCCGCGTTGAGCTTGCCCAGCACGTCGGACAGCTCGCGTCTGGCCTCGCTGCGGAAGGACAGCTCGGTCTCCTGCATCTTGCGCTGCGCCTCGCCGATGGCGGCCCGGGTGCGCGCCATCTGGGCGCTGGCCTGCTCGACCTCGCCGCGGTAACGCGTCACGTCGCGTTCCAGGCGCAGCACCTCGACCTCCGAGATCGCGCCCGAGGCCAGCAGCGGGCGCGTCTTGGCCAGCTCCTGCTGCGAGATCTGCAGGCCGCGCTGCGCCGCCTTGTGGCGCGAGGCCGCCTCGGTGTAGTCCTGCTCGCGCTGGGCGAGCTGCTGGCGGTTGATCGACAGCAGCGCGTTGAGCTCCGACACGCGCGACTGGTAGAGGTTGCGCTCCTCGTCGACGATGCGCAGCTGCTCGGGGTCGTCGACGCGCGGCGCAGGCGGGGTGAAGGGCAGGTTCTCGGCCAGGGCCTTCAGGCGGGTCTGCTTGACATGCATCGCAAAGACCTGCGCGGCGCTCTCGCGCACGCCCGACTGCGCCCGAGTGTGGTCGATGCGCAGCAGCACCTTGCCCTTCTCGACCTCCTCGCCCTCGCGCACCAGGATCTCCGACACCACGCCGCCGTCGAGCGACTGCACCACCTGCAACTGGCGCGAGGGGATGACCTTGCCGTCGCCGCGGGTGAATTCGTCGATGCGTGCGAAGCCCGCCCACACGATCAGTGCCAGCACGACCAGCAGCGCCGCGCGCACGATCTTCTGTGCCCGCGCGGTGCGTTCGCGCGACATGATCTCGTCGGCCTCGAGCTCGAAGCTGCGCATACCTTCGGGTTCGCGGCCGTCGGCCACCGTGGGGCCGAGCAGGCGCATCGTGACGGGTTCGAGCATGCGGCGAACGAGGTCCAGCAGCTGCATGAGCCGCTCGCCGGCGCCGATCAACAGCCTGTTCATGGGCGTTCTTCCTGCGGCACGGGTCAGGCTGCGCGGGCGATGCGCCCGGTCTGCAGCGCTTCGAGGATGCGGTCACGCGGTCCGTCGGCGACGATGCGTCCGCCGTCCACCACCACCACGCGGTCGACCAGCGCGAGCATGGAGGTGCGGTGGGTCACCAGCACCACCGTCTTGCCCACGGCGAACTCGGTCATGCGCCGGGTCACCAGGGCCTCGGTGGAGAAATCCATCGCGCTGGTCGGTTCGTCCAGCAGCATGATGGGTGCATTGTTGAGCACAGCGCGCGCGATGCCCACGCCCTGGCGCTGCCCGCCCGAGAGCAGCTCGCCGCGTTCGCCCACCTGCATGTCGAAGCCGCGCGGGTGGCGGTTGACGAAGTCGATCAGGCCGGCCGTCTCGGCCGCCGCCAGCACGGCCAGGTCGTCGGCGTAGGGCAGGCCGAAGGCGATGTTCTCGCGCAACGTGCCGTAGAACAGCGTCACGTCCTGCGACACGTAGCCCAGGTTGCGCCGCACGTCGGCCGGATCGAGCTGACGCAGGTCGATGCCGTCGATCAGCACCGCGCCGTCGGTCGGCTGGTACAGGCCCAGCATGAGCTTCTGGATGGTGGTCTTGCCCGAGCCCACGCGCCCGATCAGCGCCACCTTCTCGCCCGGCATGATGCGCAGGCTCACGCCATCCAGGGCCTTGTCCTCCCGGTTGGGGTACGCGAACTTCACGCCGCGCAGCTCGATCTCGCCCTTGACCTCGCGGCGGTGCAGGAAGTTCTGGTCACCCTCGCGCTCGACCGGCTGCAGCATGATCCTGTCGAGCGATTCCAGTGCCGTGCGTGCACCCTGGTACTGCAGCAGCAGGCCGACGATCTGGCCGGCCGGCGCCAGCGCCCGCCCGCTCAGCGTGGTGCAGGCGATCAGCGCGCCCATGGTGAGCTCGCGCTGGCCGATCAGCATCACGCCGATGAGCACGATGAGCAGCGTCACCATCTGCGTCAGCCAGTTCGCGCCGTAGGTGGCGCCGCTCGAGAGGGCGCGCATCTTCACGTTGGTCTGCGCCAGGTGCTGGTTGTTGCGCTCCCAGCGCGCCTGGATCACGCCTTCGGCGCCCTGGGTCTTGATGGTCTCGATGCCGCCCAGCGCCTCCACCAGCGTGGCATTGCGCTGCGCGCTGGCCTGGTAGGTGGTCTGCGCCAGCTCGTGCAGGCGGTGCTGCAGCACGAAGCCGATCACCAGCACCACGACGAAGCAGGTCACCACCGGCAGCACCAGCCAGGGCGAGATCCAGCCGATCACGCCGATGAAGAGCAAGGCGAAGGGCAGGTCGATCAGCGCCGTGACGGTGCTGGAGGCGATGAAGTCGCGCACCTGCTCGAAGCCGCGCAGGTTGGCGGCGAAGGAGCCGACCGACTGCGGGCGCTTCTCGAGCCGCATGCCCAGCACGCGCTCCATCAGCACGGCAGACAGCTGCACGTCGATGCGGGCACTCGCCTCGTCGACGAAATGGCTGCGCAGCAGCCGGATGTAGAGGTCGGCGCCCAGGGCGATCACCAGGCCCAGCGCCATGGCCCACAGGGTCTCGATCGCGTGGTTGGGCACCACGCGGTCGTACACGTTCATCGTGAAGATGGGGAAGGCCAGGGCGAAGAGGTTGATCAGCAGCGCTGCCCAGAGCACATCGCGGTACACGCCGCGCTGGCTGGCAATGGCGCCCCAGAACCAGTGGCTGGCGCGCGTGGCACGCACCTCGGGCGCACGTTCGTCGAAGCGGAAGTGCGGCCGCACGAACATCGTCACGCCGGTGTAGCGCCGCGCCAGCGCGGCGCGCGGCATCACCACCGCGCCCTGGCCGGTCTGCGGCAGCAGCAGCCGGGCATCGCCGTCGTCGGTCCAGCCCAGCAGCACGCAGGCCTCGTTGCCCTTGAGCACGAGGATGGACGGCAGCGCGGCCGGGTCGATGCGCGTGGGCTTGATGCGCTGCAGCTTGGCGAACATGCCGGCGCGCGCGGCGGCACGCTCGACCAGATCCAGGCTGAGCTTGCCGTCCGGCAGCGGCAGGCCGGCGCTGAGCGAGGCGCGCGATGCGCTCACGCCATGGATGCGGCAGACCTCCAGCAGGCAGTCCAGCAGCGGATCGGGGTTGACCAGATCCTCGCGCAGACGGGCGCCCTCGGGCGCTCGGGCGCCCAGCGGCGCATTGATGGGCGGCAGCGAGGACGTCTGGGATTCGCTCATGGGCATTCGGGAACGGCGGCAGACCGGCGCACGGCGGCGCCGGGCGGAGGGGGCCTCACTCGACGTCGGCGCAGTGGACGTCGTAACGACCGCCCTGCGCGCGATCGGCGAAATAGCGCTGCAGCGTCACCTTGACGGTGCGGAAGGCCAGTTCGTGCCAGGGCAGGTCGGTTTCGCGGAACAGGCCGACCTCCATGGTCTCGGGGCCGGGGTCGAACTCGGTGTCGATCAGGCGCGCCAGGTAGAACAGATGCACCTGA
>JBJOKY010000149.1:0-10090 GCA_046045865.1 Pseudomonadota bacterium
CGGTCGAGGACTTCGTGCACGCCGGCTACGACCTGAGCGCCGCCGCCATCCTGCTGTGCGAGAGCGACGGCACGCCCGAGGAAGTGGAAGAAGAGATATCCCGCATGACCGAGGTGCTGCGCGGCTGCGGCGCCACCGCCATCACGGTGAGCGAGAACGAGGCCCAGCGCATGCGGTTCTGGAGCGGGCGCAAGAACGCCTTCCCGGCCAGCGGGCGCATCAGCCCCGACTACATGTGCATGGACTCGACCATTCCGCGCAAGCGCCTGGCCGACATCCTGCTGGCCATCGAGCAGATGGAAAAGAAGTACGGCCTGCGCTGCGCCAACGTCTTCCATGCGGGTGACGGCAACCTGCACCCGCTCATCCTCTTCGATGCCAACGACCCCGACCAGCTGCACCGCTGCGAGCTGTTCGGCGCCGACATCCTGGAAACCAGCGTCGAACTCGGCGGCACGGTGACCGGCGAACACGGCGTGGGCGTGGAAAAGCTCAGCTCGATGTGCGTGCAGTTCTCGCCCGCCGAGCACGAGCAGATGCGCGGCGTGAAGGCGGCCTTCGACCCGGCGGGCCTGCTCAACCCGGGCAAGGTCATCCCCACGCTGCAGCGCTGCGCCGAGTACGGAAAGATGCACGTCAAGCGCGGCCTGCTGCCCTTCGCCGACCTGCCCAGGTTCTGATGAGCCCCGCCCCATGAGCCACACCTCCATCCCTCCCACCGACACCGCGCTGCTGGCGCTGATCGACCGCGTGTTGTCGGCCGCCGCGACGAAGACGCCGCTGTGCCTGCGCGGCGGCGGCACCAAGGCCTTCTACGGCGAAGCCGAGGCCGGCGAGCTGCTCGACGTGCGCGGCCTGACCGGCGTGAGCACCTACGAGCCGACCGAGCTGGTGGTGAGCGCACGCTGCGGCACGCCGCTGGCCACGCTCGAAGCCTTGCTGGCCGAGCAGGGCCAGTGCCTGCCCTTCGAGCCGCCGCATTTCGCCAACGCGTCGGGCTCGGGCGCCACGGTGGGCGGCATGGTCGCGGCGGGCCTCTCGGGCCCCAGCCGCGCCGCGGTGGGCAGCGTGCGCGACTACGTGCTGGGCGCCACCGTGCTCAACGGCAAGGGCGAGGTGCTGAGCTTCGGCGGCCAGGTGATGAAGAACGTGGCGGGCTACGACGTGGCGCGCCTGCTGGCCGGCTCGCTGGGCACGCTGGGCATCATCCTGGAGGTCTCGCTCAAGGTGCTGCCGATCGCGCCGGCCACGGCCACGCTGCGCTTCGAGATGAGCCAGGCCGACGCCCTGGGCGCGCTCAACAAGTGGGGCGGCCAGCCCCTGCCCATCAACGCCAGCGCCTGGTGCGACGGCAGCCTGCTGCTGCGCCTGAGCGGCGCGGCGGCGGCGGTGAGTGCCGCCGTCACCCGCCTGGGTGGCGAACGGCTGGACGACGCCGTCGCCACCGAGCTGTGGCACGGCCTGCGCCACCACGGCGCCGCCTACTTCCAGCGTGCCCGTGCGGCGCTGGCCGAGGGCGCCACGCTCTGGCGCCTGGGCCTGCCGAGCACCGCGCCGGTGCTCACCGTGGCCGGGCAGACGCCGGGCGACCAGCTCATCGAATGGGGCGGCGCCCAGCGCTGGCTGGTGAGCCGGCGCCCGGCCGCCGAGCTGCGCAGCGCCGCTGCGGCCCTGGGCGGCCACGCCACGCTGTTCGATGCGCGCGACAAGTCGGCCGGCGTGTTCGCGCCGCTCATGCCGCCGGTGGCGCGCATCCAGCAGCGCCTGAAGGCCAGCTTCGATCCGCAGGGCATCTTCAATCCGGGCCGGCTCTACCCGGCGTCGGTGCACCCGGGCCTGTGAGGCCCGGCCCTGACGTCTGCTCGTGACTGACGCGCCCGTCACCTCGACCACCACCGCCACGCCATGGACGCCCTGAAAGGCCTGACCTGGCTGCTCGTCGCCCAGTCGCTGGGCGAGGCGGCGACGCGGCTGGCCCACCTCGGCCTGCCCGGCCCGGTGCTGGGCCTGCTCGTCATGCTGGCGCTGCTGCAGTTCGATGCCGTGCGCCGCCCGGTGGGCGCGGCGGCCGACCTGCTGCTGGCCCACCTGTCGCTGCTCTTCGTGCCGGTGGGCGTGGGTGTGATGACGCACCTGGGCCTGCTGGCGCAGTACGGCCTGCGCATCGGCGTGGCGCTGGTGGTCTCCACGCTGATCGGCCTGGCCGTCACGGCGCTGGTGCTGCGTGTGCTGCTGCCGCGCCCGGCCGTGCCGCACGCGTCGACGTCCGGCCAGACGGCCGAGTAGCTCATGCACAACTTCGTCGAACTGTGGGTGTATCTCTCGGCCACGCCGCTGTTCGGCCTGACCGCCACCCTGGTGGCCTATCTCTTCGCCCAGGCCTTCTACGCCCGCTGCGACCACGCGCCCTGGGCCAACCCGGTGCTGTGGACGGTGGCGCTGCTGGCTCTGCTGCTGAGCCTGAGCGCCACGCCCTACCCGACGTATTTCTCGGGCGCACAGTTCATCCACTTCCTGCTCGGCCCGGCGGTGGTGGCCCTGGCCTGGCCGCTGTGGCAGCGGCGCGGCGAACTCAGGCGCCGGGCGCTGGCCATCGGCGTGGCGGCCGTGGCGGGCGGGCTGGCGGCGGGCGGCAGCGCCGTGGCCATCGGCTGGGCGCTCGGCCTGCCCGGGCCGGTGCTGCGTTCGCTCGCACCCAAGTCGGTCACCGCGCCGGTGGCCATGGGCATCGCCGAGCAGCTGGGCGGCATCCCGGCGCTGGCGGCCGTGTTCGCCGTGCTCACCGGGCTGGTGGGCGCGGTGGCCGGCAAATACCTGTTCGACGCCCTGCGCATCCGTGCGCCCGAGGTGCGCGGCTTCGCCCTGGGCACGGCATCACACGGCATCGGCGCGGCGCGCGCCATGCACGTCCACCCGGATGCCGGCGCCTACGCCGGCCTGGCGCTGGGCGTGCAGGCGGTGCTGGCCGCGCTGCTGCTGCCTCTGCTGGCCTGGCTGTTCTGAACCGGGCTGACCTGCACTGAACCCCGCCCCGCCCCGAAACGCCCCGACACGCATCGACCTGATCCGACCGTCGACCCCACAACATCCCATCCGAGACAGCCATCCACCATGCAGACGCAACTCGCGCCCGAGTACCAGGGCACCCGTGACGGCCAGGAGGCCGAGGCCATCCTGCGCAAGTGCGTGCACTGCGGCTTCTGTACCGCCACCTGCCCGACCTATCAGCTGCTGGGCGACGAGCTGGACGGACCGCGCGGGCGCATCTACCTCATCAAGCAGGTGCTGGAAGGCCAGACCCCCACGCGCTCGACCCAGCAGCACCTGGACCGCTGCCTGACCTGCCGCAACTGCGAGTCGACCTGCCCCTCGGGCGTGCAGTACGGCCACCTGGTCGACATCGGCCGGCGTGTCGTCGACGCCAAGGTCGAGCGCCCGGCGGCCGAGCGAGCCACGCGCTGGTCGCTCAAGGAGGGGCTGACCTCCAGCGCCTTCGCGCCGGCCATCAGGATGGGCCAGCTGGTGCGCGGCTTCCTGCCCGCGTCGCTGCGCAACAAGGTGCCGCAGGCGGCCGGCGGCACCAGCGCGGCGCGCGCCCGGCTGTGGCCGCGGCGCAGCCACCCGCGCAAGGTGCTGATGCTGATGGGCTGCGTGCAACCCCACCTCGCGCCCAACATCAACAGCGCCACGGCGCGGGTGCTCGACGCCGCCGGCGTGCAGACCCTCGTGGCCGAATCGGCCGGCTGCTGCGGCGCCCTGCGCGCCCACCTGAACGACCAGGCCGGCGCCCATGCCGACATGCGCCGCAACATCGACGCCTGGTGGCCGCAGGTGATCGGCATCGGCGGCAGCCAGGTCGAGGCCATCGTCTTCAACGCCTCGGGCTGCGGCGTGATGGTGAAGGACTACGGGCACGAGCTGCGCCACGACCCGCTCTATGCCGACAAGGCCAGGCGCATCAGCGAACTGGCCAAGGACATCTCCGAGCTGCTGCCCAGCCTGCTGCCTGCGCTGCAGGCGCGCCTGAAAAGCGCCGGCAGCCGCGCGGCAAAAAAACCGCGTCTGGCCTACCACCCGCCCTGCACGCTGCAGCACGGCCAGCAGCTGCGCGGCGGGGTGGAGGCGGCGCTGCGCGAACTGGGCTTCACCATCGACATCGCCGGCAGCGACAGCCACCTGTGCTGCGGCTCGGCCGGCACCTATTCGGTGCTGCAGCCCGAGATCTCCTACCAGCTGCGCGACCGCAAGCTCGCGGCGCTGGCGCCGGTGGGCGGCGAGGTCATCGTCTCCGGCAACATCGGCTGCATCCAGCACCTGCAGAGCGGCACCGCCACGCCGGTCAAGCACTGGGTCGAGGTGCTGGACGAGGCGCTCGATACCGCCTAGAGCCGAGCCTGCCGCCGCCCGGCCCCTGACGGGCCGCAGGCCGCCGACGCCCCGCATCGTTCATGCGGGGCGTCGGCGTTTGTGCAGCTGGTGCTGCCATATTCATGTGCAGACCCCCGGTGGGTCTGTCAATGGTGCTTGCAAGGTATTGCTGGCGGTTGTCGTGAAACTGGGTAATAGTGCCGGAAGTGAACAAGTTGTCACTGTTTTCCCGGGAGTATCTTGCCTTGCCGTGAATGCGCGATGTGACTATCGTCACCAGTTCGCCAGGGTGGCCGCTGCCATCATCCGGTTGTTTGTCCCGTGGAATATCGAGATGTCTGCTGGCCGTTTTCATGGGCATCGTGGCACAGTGCGGCCCCGGGCGAATTGCGGCGCATCAGTCGATCTGCCGACAGATACATATCTGCGCAGCGACTGGTTCGGCGGGTCATGTTGTCGACGCATCGTGGGCGTCTCGTTGATCGATATCCAGGAGGTTTCATGTTTCCAGCGTTCGGATCCATAACGCGCCTGCCGGCCCTGCTGGCCCTGCTGGCATTGGCCGGTTGCGGCCACGAGCCCAACCCCTGCCTGACTGCCGAAGGCATGAAGGACGAGGCCATGTGTGTCGGGCGCGATGCCAAGACCCTGGCCGGCTCCGACGAGGACTATTTCGTCGACATGGACTACGGCGCGACCAAGAACCCCGAGGCGGTCGCCGCCAGCCTGCAGCCCTATGTGCCGGGCATCAAGCCGGCCGACGCGGTCAAGGCCGTGGTGATGGGCCGCAACAACTGGAATGTCTGGACCGCCGGCAATGACCGCCTGTGGGACGCGTTGGCCAGCGAGAGCCGCGGCAGCCTCGACTTTCTCAAGGTGCTGTCCAACCACCCGTCGCTCAAGGCCACACGCGACAACCGCTGGAATTACCTCGGCGTCGTCAACGAACCCTGCTTCAACAAGTCGACCGGCCCGCGCGAGGACCGCTTCGGCCTGTGGCTCGACCTGCGTGACGCGGCCTGCCCGGCCGACCCGTTCGAGAACGAGCAGAAATATCCCGGCGTGAAGATCGGCGCGCGTGGCGATACCGTGCCGGTAGGCTCCTATTACGGTTATGCCACCGGCGTGGTGGGGCTGCGCCTGTTCCCCAATCCGGCCTTCGACGCCGCGGCGAAGAAGAAATGGGATCCGGTGCGTTATTACACCGACCCGGCCTACTACAACGACAAGGATCTGGTGCGACCCTACCGCGTGGGCATGTCCTGCGGCTTCTGCCATGTCGGGCCCAATCCGGCGCGCCCGCCGGCCGACCCGGAGCACCCGAAGTGGGAGAATCTCAATTCCAATCCGGGCGCCCAGTATTTCTGGGTCGATCGCATCTTCTCCGCCGGGGCCGACCCATCGAATTTCGCCTACCAGCTCTTCCATACCTCGCGGCCGGGCGCCCTGGATACCTCGTTCATCTCGAGCGACTACATCAACAACCCGCGCACCATGAACGCGGTCTACAACGTCGGTGCGCGTCTGGCGCTGGCCGAGAAGTTCGGCCTGGAGAAACTCGCCGGCGGCAGCGTCGACAACGTGCAGTTCCCGGATGTGCTGCCGCCCGACAGTCCGCTGGCCAAGCTGGCCCAGAAACCCGACAAGACCTGGTCGCCACGGGTGCTCAAGGACGGCTCCGATTCGGTCGGCGCGCTGGGTGCGCTCAACCGCGTCTACATCAACATCGGCATGTACAGCGAGGAATGGACACGCCATTTCCGGCCGCTGGTGGGCGGCAAGAAGATCTCGCCGATCGAGATCAAGGGGGCGCGCGCCAATTCCTCGTACTGGCGTGCCAACGAGGCGCAGACGCCCAACCTGGCGCTGTTCTTCCTGGCCACCGCCAAACCCGACAAGCTGGCCGACGCACCCGGTGGCGCCGACTTCCTGAGCAAGGACGACAAGCAACTCAAGCTCGGCAAGCAGGTGTTTGCCGAGAACTGCGCGGGTTGCCATTCCAGCAAGCTGCCGGACAAGGCCTATACCTTCCTGGGCGAGCAATGTGTCGGCGCCAATTACCTGAAGTGCTGGGACGACTACTGGAAATACGTGCGCAGCGACGAGTTCAGGAAGCCGATGGCGACGCTGGTCATGAAGCCCGATTTCCTGGACGACAATTTCCTGTCGATCGACCAGCGGGTGCCCGTGACGCTGCTGCAGACCAATATCTGCAGCCCGCTCGCGACCAATGCGCTGGCCGGCAACATCTGGGACAACTTCAGTTCGCAGAGCTACAAGGAACTGCCCGCGGTCGGCAGCGTGAAACTGCAGCATCCCATGACCGGCGAGGTCTTCGACTACGAACTGCCGGGCGGCGGGCGTGGCTACACGCGTCCGGCGTCGCTGGTCAGCGTCTGGTCGACCGCGCCCTTCCTGCTCAACAACACGGTCGGGCCTTTCCTGCCGTCGGGGTCGGTGGCCGATCGCATGAAGTCGTTTGACGCGTCGATCGAGCAGATGCTCTGGCCGGAACGGCGCGAGGGCAATTTCGACGTCGTCACTGGTTCGGGCAAGAAGCACAAGGGGCGCATCGACGTGACCACCCAGACGAGTTACCTCTCGATTCCCGGCGGTTATCTGCCGGACATCGAGCGGCCGCTGCAGGGTTTCCTGGAAAACTGGTTCCCGGCCTTCTTCGGTGACGGTGGCGTGAAGGTCGGCCCGATCCCCAAGGGCACACCGATCAACCTGATCTCGAACGCCAACCTCGACAAGCCGCTGGACGCGGTCGGTCCGCTGCTGAGGGTGAAGGCCGCGCTCAAGGCGATCCCGCCCGGCGCGGGCGACGAGGAGGCCATCCGCATCTTCCGCGAGCACAAGGCGGCCGACGAACTGCTCAAGGTGAACAAGTGCCCCGACTTCGTCGTCAACCGCGGCCACTATTTCGGCACCTCGTACATGTCGCCGGATGCGCAGGGCCTGAGCGACGACGAGAAGAAGGCGCTGATCGCCTTCATCAAGACCTTCTGAGGTGCATCGGACATGGCAAATCAGTCTGAACCGGCCTCGGCAAGGGAATACGACTACGTGGTGGTGGGCTCAGGTGCCGGCGGTGGCACCGTGGCCGCGCGCCTGGCCGAGAGCGGCTACACCGTGCTGGTGCTGGAGGCCGGCGGCGACCCGATGACGATGAAGGGCGGCAACGCCGTCTTTCCGGATCAGGACCGCTGCGCGGTCGACTACCAGGTGCCGGCCTTCCACGCCCTGTCGACCGAGAACCAGGCCATGCGCTGGGACTTCTTCGTGCGCCACTATGCCGACGAGGCGCGCCAGCGCAGCGACAGCAAGTACGTCTACGAGTACGGCGGGCAGCAGGTCGCCGGCATCCTCTACCCGCGCGCCGGCTGCCTGGGCGGCTGCACGGCGCACAACGCGCAGATCCTGGTCTACCCGCACAACGACGACTGGGACCAGCTCGCCGCCCTGACCGGTGACACGAGCTGGAATGCCGAGAACATGCGCCGCGTCTTCGAGCGCATGGAGGACTGCCACCACCGCTTCCCCTTCTACCGCTGGCTGGCCAAGATCGGTATCAACCCGACCCGCCACGGCTGGGGCGGCTGGCTGCGCACCGAGACCGAGATCCCGAAGACGCTGGCGCAGGACGAGGACCTGGTGCGTTCGCTGCTGAAGTCGGTGCGCGCCGAGTTCAAGGTGATGGGCGAGACCGAGCGCCAGACGCGCTGGCTCTGGCAGGGCCAGGCCGACCCGAACGACTGGCGGCTGGTGAAGCAGAACGCCTACGGCATCCGCTACACCCCGCTGACGCACCAGAAGCACGTGCGCCTGGGTACGCGCGAGCGGCTGGTCGACACGCGCGAGCGTCATCCGGACAAGCTCTTCATCGAGCTCGACGCCCTGGCCACGCGCGTGCTGTTCGACGCGCAGCGCCGTGCCACGGGCGTGGAGTTCCTCAAGGGCGAGCGCCAGTACCACGCCCATGCCGAACCGGCACCGCGCAGCCGCGATGTGCGCCAGGTGCGCGCACGCCGCGAGGTCATCCTGGCCGGCGGCGCCTTCAACACGCCGCAGCTGCTGATGCTGTCGGGCGTGGGTCCGCGCGCCGAACTGGATCGCCATGGCATCGACGTCGTGGCCGACCGGCCCGGCGTGGGCAGCAACCTGCAGGACCGCTACGAGGTCGGCGTGGTCAACCGCACCCGCGAGGCCGGCTGGGAGGTGCTCGACGGCGCGCGTTTCGCCCCTGGCGACCCGCAGTACACCGAATGGCAGCAGCAGCACTCCGGCGTTTACGCCACCAATGGGGCGGTGCTGGCGGTGATCAAGCGCTCTGTGCCCGAGCGGGCGCTGCCCGACCTGTTCTGCTTCGCGCTGCTGGCGCCGTTCAAGGGCTACTTCCCGGGCTACACGGTCGACCTGACCACCAAGCACAACTACCTGACCTGGGCGGTGCTCAAGGCGCACACGGTCAACCGCGCCGGCACGGTGCGGCTGGCATCCACCGACCCGACCGAGCGGCCGATCATCAACTTCAGCTACTTCGACGAAGGCAGCGACCAGGCGGGCGAAGACCTCGCCTCGGTCGTGGAGGGCGTGAAGTTCGTGCGCCGGCTCACCGAGCCGCTGCGCGCGAGCGGCTTCATCGTGGCCGAGGAGGTGCCCGGCCCGGCCGTGCAGACCGACGCGCAGATCGCCGACTTCATCCGCAACGAGGCCTGGGGACACCATGCCTCGTGCTCGTGCCCGATCGGGCGCGACGATGACCCGATGGCGGTGCTGGACGGCGACTTCCGCGTGCGCGGCGTGGCGGCGCTGCGGGTGGTGGATGCCTCGGTCTTCCCCCGCATCCCCGGGTTCTTCATCGTCTCGGCGGTTTACATGATGGCCGAGAAGGCCGCCGATGTGATCATCGCCCAGGCGCGCCACCGGCCGGCCTGAGCGCGTCGGCCCCAGCCCCAGCCCCTGCCGTCGCCGGCCAGACTACCGGAGTTTGCCCACCATGCCCACGTCGACCCAGCAGGACCTGCCCCGATTCGAACTGGCCTTCACCATGGCCGGCGCCATCTCCGCCGGGGCCTACACCGCCGGGGTGTTCGACTTCCTCATCGAGGCGCTGGACGCCTGGACCGATGCGCGCCAGCAGGGCGACCCGGCCGCGCCGCAGCACGAGGTGCAGATCCGCGCCATCACCGGCGCCTCGGCCGGCGCCATCGTCGGTGCCATCCTGGGCGCCTGCCTGGGTCACCAGTTCAAGCCGCGCCGGCTCGGCGACGCCGGCGACGGCGCCGACAACCCGCTGTTCGACGCCTGGGTCAACCGTGTCGACGCCGACGGCCTGCTGGGCACCCGCGATCTCGCGGACGGTCAGCCAGTGCGCTCGCTGCTGGACTCGACCTCGCTGCTGGAGGTCGCGCGCCGCGCCATCGAGTCCGGACGGGGACAACCGGCACGCGCACGCGGCTACCTGGGCGACCCGCTGCGTTTCGTCTTCACCCTGACCAACCTGCGCGGCGTGCCCTACCCGTGGCGCATGGCGGGCTCGGGCTACACGCAGACCATGGTGCGGCATGCCGACCAGATGCGCTTCTGCCTGGCCGGTAGCGGTGCGCGCGCGGGCGCTGCGCTGCCCGCCGACGCCTACGTGCTGAGCTATCCCGCCGGCTGGGCCGAGGCGAACTGGGCCCGGTTCGCCACCGTCGCCCTGGCCTCGGGCGCCTAT
>JBJOKY010000509.1:0-3001 GCA_046045865.1 Pseudomonadota bacterium
ATGGCCAGGCGAACCGGGTTCAGGTCCGGGTCAATCCTGCGGCGGCGGCAGTGCTTGCGCACTTGTGGGGCTCCTTGGGCGATGGGATCAGCCAGAACAGCCCGCCAGGCAGCTGGCGGGCATCGGCGGGCATCGGCGCGCCGTGTGGCACCACCACCAGGCCGGTGATGATGGGCACCTGGGCAGCCTTGCGGGCTGCCTCCAGGCGTTCAAGTCGTTGCGCCAGCGTCGTCACGGTCCAGGCCCTCCAGCGACCAGCCGTATCACCACCACCTGACGGCCTGCGCTCTCAGCGGCCAGGCTGTAGGCCTCCAGGCTCTCGGCCTCGAGGCGCGCCCTGAATCCGTGGGTGCCCATGACGTGCATCCCGCCATCCGGGCGGCGCATGAACACCACGGGGCCCGGGGCCCTCTTGCTCTCCAGGCGTTCAAGTCGTTGCGCCAGCGTTGCCATGGGTCTTCCCTTCCAACGCCTCGACGCGGCGCAACAGCTCGTCAAGTTCGGCCACGCGCGCCAGGTGTCCGATGGATGCCAGCAGCGCGGCGCCATGGGCGGGGGGCAGCTCGCCGGCCGCCACGCTGGCCAGCACTGCATGCCCCTGCTCGGTCAGCGTGCCGGGCGGGATGGCCAGCGGGCGGGCCTCCTCGGTCGGCTTGAGCGGCGCAATCGTGCGTTCCAGCAGCAGCCGGGCGGCCCCGGCGTCGCCGGTCAGCGCCTTGTCCAGCAGGGCGGCCAGCACCTGCGGCAACTGCTCGGCGATGCTGGCGCGCAGCTTGGCCACCTGCCCGGACCCCTTGGGCCTGCCCCTGGGGTTGCCGGACTGGCCTGGCTGCCAGCTCGTGGTGCTGCGCTTGCTGCGCGCTTCAGTCATGCGTGCACCTTGCCTGCTGTTTCAGGGCCATTGCGATTTGGGCGGCAGCGTTATCGTTACGGCCAGGCGCGCAAAGACAAGCATGCCCTCCCTTGTCAGCCTGCCATCAGGTGTTACCAGGGATGGCATGGTCCATCCGTCAGCCTGGTAGCTCTGCACCAGTGACGCATCAACCTCGATTTCCTGGCCTGCTCGTTCCATCTTGACGAAGTAGATGCCGGGCGGCACCTGCGCCGCTTCCTGTGAGTTGGGCATGTCGTGTTTCCTCGTTCAGCTTTGGGGCGCCTGCATCACGCAGCGGCAGAACGGGTAATGTCCCGCAGCTCGACATGACCGTAGCCGGCGAAGGTGGTCCGCCCTGCGAAGTAATCTCCCTCGGGCATCGACGAGAAGATGGCGAGCGGCGTCTGACCACTGCTGCGCGCGAACACCACAGCGGCCGATGACATCACGGTCGCCGCAGCCTCGACCATGGGGCGCAGGTAGTCGATGGCAATGAAGGTCTTGGGCGCCAGCACCTGCGCGTACAGGGCGCGGATCTTGTCCAGGTTGTCGGCATCGATGCCCAGCGCGGCGGCTGGCACGCGGTGCAGAGCATGCACGACACGGGTGTCGTTGATCCGGTTCGGAATGACGCCCTCGCCGAGCATGCGCACTTCGGGTACCGACAGCTCGCCCAGGCGGGCGGCAATGGCTGCATCGAACATCGCTTCCTGCACCTCGTTTTCAGTGCTGGCCGGGAAGTTGTTGCGTGCCCAGGTGGCCTGTTCGTCGCAGGCGTCGGCTGCGGCCTTGATGTTGCGGCAGTGCGGCGCCAGCTCGATCAGCATCTTGTCGACCTCGCGCCTGAGCGTGTCGGCTGCGGCTGCCTGCGAGTAACCCTTGTCGTACAGCCGGCCGATTTCCCGTTCCACCTCGATGATGCTGGCCCGGGCCAGCGTGAAGGCATCGTGCAGCCGGATGGGCTGCGTCAACAGCAGGCCGTTTGCGTGCGTGGCGTCCTGCCGCAGGTGCGGCGGGTCGCCCACGGACATCGGTTCGAAGTCGGGCATGTTCGGGAACTTGAGGCCGTCCGGGTGGCCGAACGTCCAGGCGCCGATGAAGGCCTTGCGCTGGCCGTTCATCAGGAACATGGCCGGGCCGACGTGAAGGTCGGGCGTCTTGAGGGTGGCGAAGTGGGGATTGCTCATGCCACCACTGTGCGCCCTGCCCCGGTCACCCGCGGGCCGGTCGTGGCCGTCTTTCGTCCAGCGCGGCGGCCACGTCGCGGCGGGCGGTGCGCTGGCTCACGCCGAACAGGTGCGCCAGGCGGCGGCAGATGGCGGCGCGGTCGCGGCCCAGGTCCAGCAGGCGCGCCGCCTCGCCGATCCGCTGCGCCCTGGCCATGTCCGGGATGCGGATGCGAGCCCCCGCGAACTGGCGCATGAGGTCGACCAGGCCGGCGCGGGCACCGGGGTCCAGCGGCAGGGCCTGAAGCCCCTGCATGAACTGCTGCGCGGTGCGCTCGGTCACGCCAGTGGACCCGCGCGCTTGATGGCCAGCTCCTGGGCTCGCTGGCGCAGTGCCTGAACAACCAGGCGTTCAGAGGTGCGCGGCCCGAAGCCGCAGAGGATGACCAGCTTTCGGCGCACCTCGGATGTCGGCAAGCCCTTGTCCAGCAGGGCACGCGCCAGGCGCAGGTTCTCGGGGCGCTTGAGGTCGCGTTGTGTGATGAATATCCGCTCACCGACCAGCTCGCGCAGCAGCGCGCGAACCATGTCCTTGGTCACGGCGCAGCCTGGCCGGCGCTCCAGCTCGGCCAGGAACCACTGCAGCGGGTTCACTTCGTCGTCGTCGGCTTTCGTCATCAACTCCTCGTCGTCAGGTCGGTTCCAGGGGATCGCCAGGGCTGCGCGCAGGGCTTGGGGCAGGCGTGGGTATCACCTCGCCCTCTCCAGGCTGCTGGCGGGCCGATTCCAGGCCTGCGCGGTCTTGCGCCAGCAGGGCGGACACGTCGCAGCCGGCGCGGCCTTCGTGCTGCCAGGGTCGGGCACTCGCGCGTGTGCGGGCGTGACGGCTCACGGCTTCACCGCCTTGCGCCGCTTGATGGCACGCTCGCGCAGCCGCTGGCGCTGCTCGGCGGTCAGGGTG
>JBJOKY010000150.1:0-10062 GCA_046045865.1 Pseudomonadota bacterium
TGCAGGCCCATGCTGGCCGAGCAGGTGACGCGCTGTCCGTCACCGATGTCGCAGGGCTGGCCGAACACGCCGGCCAGCTTGCCCAGCAGTGCCTGGGCGCTGGTTTCGGCCTGGGCGCGTTCGCTGCCCAGGTCGGGGCACAGCACGACGAACTCGTCGCCACCCATGCGTGCCACCGTGTCCGTGCCGCGCACGGAGTGGCTCAGCCGCCCGGCCAGCTCGATCAGCAGCCGGTCGCCCGCAGCATGGCCGTGCTGGTCGTTGACTTGCTTGAAGCGGTCCAGGTCGATGTAGATCAGCGCGGCCCACTGGCGCGAGCGCCGGCTGGCGGCCTGCGCCTGGTGCAGCCGGTCGAACAGCAGGCGCCGGTTGGCCAGGCCGGTGAGCGGGTCGTTGAAGGCCAGGTCGCGCATCTGGGCCTCCACCGCCTTCTGGCGCGTGATGTCGCGCGCGATCTTGCTGGCGCCCACGACCCGCCCGCCGGCGTCGCGCAGCGGCGAGATGGTGACCGACACCGCGATCTGGCTGCCGTCCTTGCGCTGGCGCACGGTCTCGAAATGGTTCACGGTCTCGCCGCGGGCGATGCGTTCGAGGATGTGGTCCTCCTCGTGCCGCCGCTCGGGTGGGATCAGGCGCATGAGCGGCTGGCCGATCATCTCGCTCGCGGTGTAGCCGAAGATGGCCTCGGCGGCGGGGTTCCAGCTGCGCACCCGGCCGTCGAGCGACTTGCTGATGATGGCGTCGTACGACGACATCACGATGGCCTCGTAGCGGCGCTGCGAGGCGTCGATCTGGCGGTGCGAGGCGCGGTAGATGTACAGCGAGGTCAGCATGGCTGCCGCCAGGCTGAGCATGGCGGCCAGCAGCAGGCCCAGCTCCAGCGTGCTCCAGCCGCCCGGAAACGCCTCGGTCGCCACGCCGACGATCAGGTAGAAAGGCTGGCGGCCCACCCGGCGGTAGCTGTTGACGCGCTCGACGTTGTCCACCCGTGTGGTGGCCGTGTAGTGTCCGGCCAGCGGCTCGTGCGCGATGGCCGCACGCAGCTCGGCCGAGACCTGCTGGTCACCGACCACGACCGAGCCGGCCGGCCAGGGCTGGCGCCACACCAGTGCCAGGCTGGCCGAGCGCAGCGTGGCCGCGCCGTGGCGGCCGAGGTTGACGCCGTCGAACACCTGTTCGAGCCTGTCGACTGGCAGGCTCGCCTGCAGCCACGCCAGTGTGCGGCCCCGGGAGTCCGCCAGCCGGCGCTTGACGTTGAGTACCCAGCGGTTGCCCGCGCGCAGCGGGCCGGACACCTGCAGGCCAGGGGGTAGCGGCCGGCCGGACGGCGGTGGCTCGGCAGCATCGACCACCGTCAATTCGAGGATGGCGGCCAAGGGCGTGAGGCGTCTGAGCTGCACCGGCACCGGCGAGGGCGCCGGTGAGGGCATCGCCGCGGCGCCGGACGCGGCATCGATGCTGGCGCCTGTGGCGAGACTGGGCGTGGCGTCGGCCTGAGCCTGGTCGGCCAGGCGGCGCAGCTCGTCCTGCAGCTGCAACTGCAGGACGGCGCGCTGCTCGGCCGTCAGGTGCGGTGCGGCCGCACCGGCTGCCGGGCCGGCATCGTGCAGTTGCTGCAGCGCTGCATGACTGACCACCCGCAGCAGCAGGTCGACCTGGCCGAACAGTGCGTCGAGATTGGCCTCGAGCAGCCGGGCGACGTTCTGCGTGGCGAGCAGGGCGCGGTCGTGCTGGCGCGTGCGTTCCTCGTACAGGGCCAGGCCGGCCAGGCTGACCGCCAGCAGGGCCAGCAGGCCCACGACCAGGAGATGGTTGAACCAGCTGCGCCGCGTCGGTGCGTTGGGCAGCTTCGCGTCTGAGACAGGAAGGAATGGCATCGTGACAGCTTGCCGCAGGCCCGGACCAAGGGGTGGGCAAGTGCTGCCTGGGCGGTGCGTCGACTGTACCTGCCGGATCGACATCCGGTGACACGTGGCTGGGCTCGCCCGGTCGCGCCCGCCGTCGACCGGACGGCGGGCGCAGGCTCGCGCACCAACGAAAAGGCCCCGCTCGTTGGCGGGGCCTGGTGAGCAGCCCTGCCGCGTGGCAGGGCCGCCGGGTCACGGCATCGTCGTCGTCACTTGGCGAGCTTGAACACCCACACCGAGCCGCCCTGTTCCAGGTAGCTGACCTTCTTGGCCACGTCGCCACCCCACAGCGGCACGGCGCCGCCCCAGCCCGAGGCCACGGCGACGTACTGTTCGCCACCTTCGCTCCAGGTCACCGGGGGCGCCACGACGCCGGAACCGGTCTGGAACTTCCAGACCACCTTGCCGGTCTTGGCGTCGGCGGCCTGCAGGTAGCCTTCCGGCGTGCCCCAGAACACCAGGTTGCCGCCCGTGGTCAGCACACCACCCCACAGCGGGGCGTTGTTCGGCACTTCCCAGACCTTCTTGCCGGTCTTGGGGTCGATGGCGCGCAGCGCGCCGATGGGGCCGTCACCCAGGGTCTTGATGGTGAAGCCGGCGCCCAGGTAGGCCGCGCCCTTCTTGTAGCTGACCGGCTCGTTCCAGATCTCCATGCCCCATTCGTTGGCCGGCACGTAGAACAGCTTGGTCTCCGGGCTGTAGGCCATGGGCATCTGGTTCTTGCCGCCCAGGAAGCTGGGGGCTGCGAACACGGTCTTGCCCTGCTTGCCGTCGGTACCCTGGGTCGGGTCGCCGGGGCGGTTCTCGGGCACGAAGTTCGGGCGGCCCGTCTTCAGGTCGATGCCGGTGGCCCAGGTGATCTTGTTGACGAAGGGGAAGGCGTTTTCCAGGTGGCCGTTCTTGGCGTCGATGACGTAGAAGAAGCCGTTGCGGTCGGCCTTGCCGCCCAGGGTCTTGCCGCCGTCCTCGTACGTGACGAACTCGTTCACGCCGTCGAAGTCCCAGCCGTCGTTGGGCGTGGTCTGGTAGTGCCACACGATCTGGCCGGTCTTGACGTCGATGGCGACGGTGGCGCAGCTGAAGAGGTTGTCACCCTTGCGCAGGTGGCTGTTCCACGGTGCCGGGTTGCCGGTGCCGAAATAGGCCAGGCCGGTCTTGGCGTTGTAGGTGCCGCCCAGCCAGGTGGCCGCGCCGCCGGTCTTCCACAGCTCGCCCGGCCAGGTCTTGCCGGTGGTGCCGGAGACGCCGTTCTCCTTCTTGTTGCCGTCCTTGTCGTAGGTGTAGCCCATCTGGCCTTCCACCGTCGGGCGGGTCCAGACCAGCGCGCCGGTCTTGGGGTTGCGCGCTTCCACGCGGCCGGAGATGCCGAATTCCCCGCCCGACACGCCGGTCAGCAGCAGGCCGCCAGCAATCAGCGGGGCGGCCGAGGCCGAGTAGCCGGCGGCGTAGTCGTCGATCTTTTCCTTCCAGACGACTTCACCGGTGTCCTGGCTCAGGGCCACGAGCTGGGCGTCGAGGGTGGCGAAGATGACCAGGTTGTCATACAGCGCAGCGCCGCGGTTGATCACGTCGCAGCAGGGCATGATGCCTTCGGGCAGACGGTGCTCGTACTTCCACAGCTTCTGGCCCGTCTTGGCGTCGAGCGCGAAGATGCGCGAGTACGAGGCCGTGACGAACATCTTGCCGTTGTGGATGACGGGCTGCGACTCCTGGCCGCGCTGCTTTTCACCGCCGAAGCTGAAGCTCCAGGCCGGCACCAGCTTGCCGATGGTGGCGGCGTTGATCTGCTTGAGCGGCGAGTAGCGCTGGCCCTGGGTACCGATGCCCCAGCTGAGCACGTCGCCGGTGGAGGCGGCGTCGTTCTCGATCATCTTGTCCGTGACGGCCGGTGTCGCAGCTTGTGCGGCCAGGGTGGTCAGAGCGGCGCCCAGCAGCAGCGGCAGCAATTTCTTGCGCATATGGAGTCTCCTCGAAGGGGGAAGGAATCATTGAGGTCGGTTGTCGCAACGGCGCGCGGGTGCACCGTCCGCATCCCCTACAGGGCAACTAGCATGCCAGTGGTTCCCGTGCGGTTTTCCCGGCACAAGACCCTCGGAATTCGGGGCTAACCCGGGGGTGGTGCTCCAGCCTTGAGCAGCGCGCCCGCCGGCGCCGGCCTGCCTGTGCCTGGGCGCAGGCGCAGCTGCACCAGCCGGCCCGGACCGCGTCGCGCGACCAGCCCGGGTAAGTCCTGCGCCTGGCGCACGCACGGCTTGCCTGCGCATCGAGCTATGCAAGTTCAAGCATATGGCCAGTGCTGCATTGCGCTCGCAGAATCGCGCCCCGCATGACGAACCATTCCAGATTGCCTGTCCGCGCGGCAGGTGTGTGCGCATGAGCACGGTCGCCGACAGCCTGACGCTGGCCGTGGCCCTGCTCACGCAACGCGATGCCGACGTGCTGCGCGTGCTCGCCCTGTCGCTGCAGGTCAGCGGTACGGCCTGCCTGGTCGGCGCACTGGCCGGCGTGTGGCTGGGCGCCTGGCTGGCGGTGGCGCGCTTCCCGGGCCATGGCGTGGCGGTGTGGCTGCTCAACACCTTGCTGGCGCTGCCGTCGGTGGTGGTGGGGCTGCTGGTCTATCTGCTGCTGTCACGTGCCGGGCCGCTGGGCAGCTGGGGCATCCTGTTCACGCCGGCGGCCATGGTGATCGCGCAGGCCATCCTGGTCGTGCCGCTCATCGCCGCGCTGACGCGCCGGCTGGTGCTGGCCGGCCTGGCTGAAGGTGGCGACCAGCTGCGCTCCATGGGTGCCGGGCCGCTGCTGGCCGCCGGGCTGGTGCTGCTGCACGAGCGCCTGGGGCTGCTCACCATCCTGCTCACGGCCTTCGGCCGGGCGGTGGCCGAGGTCGGCGCGGTCATGATCGTGGGTGGCAACATCAACGGCGTGACACGCGTGATGACGACCACCATCGCGCTGGAGACCAGCAAGGGCGACCTGCCGCTGGCGCTGGCGCTGGGCCTGCTGCTGCTGGCGGTGGTGGGGCTGATCAACCTCGTGATCGGCTGGCTGCAGCCGCGCGAATCGACGCTCGCCTTGGCGGCCCAGGCATGAGCGCTGCCCTGGATGCCGTCGACCTGGCCGGGGCAGGGCCGCTGGCGCCACATGCAGCTGCGATGCCGGGCGATGTGCTGATCGGGCTGCAGGGCGCGGGGGTGAGCTTCGGCACTGTGGCCGCCTTGCGTGATATCGACCTGCAGCTGCACCGCGGCGAGCGCATCGCGCTGCTGGGTGCCAACGGCTCGGGCAAGACCACGCTGCTGCGCCTGCTGCACGGCCTGATCGCCGGTCACGGCCAGCGCCAGGTGCTGGCTGCCGGCACGGACGGCCGCCCGGCCGCGATGGCCATGCTGTTCCAGCGCCCCTATCTGCTGCACCTGTCGGTGCGTCGCAACCTGCTGCTGGCGCTGTGGCTGGCGGGCGTGCCGGCGGCTGAACGCGGCGCACGGGCCGACGACGCCCTGCACCGCACGGGGCTGGACGGGCTGGCCGACCGGCCTGCACGCGCGCTGTCGGGGGGGCAGCAGCAGCGCCTGGCGCTGGCGCGTGCCTGGGCGATGCGCCCGCACATCCTGTTCCTGGACGAACCCACGGCCAGCCTGGACCCGAGCGCCAAGCGCGAGGTCGAGCAGCTGATCGACGACTTCGGCCGCGCCGGCATGACGCTGGTGATGAGCACGCACAACCTCGGCCAGGCCAAGCGCCTGGCCAGCCGGGTGATCTACATGGAGGGCGGCCGCATCGTGGTCGACCTGCCCGTCGAGCGCTTCTTCGCTGCCGAACCGCCTCACGGCGCGGCCCAATTCCTCAAAGGTGAACTGCCATGGCTCTGACCCGCACTGTGTCCTCCTCATTCCTGCCAGATGGTGCCAACGCCCGGCGCGCCTGCCTGGCTCTGGCCGCCGGCCTGCTGCTGGGCACGGCCACGCTGGCCCGCGCGCAGGAGCGATTCATCGTCGTGGCCTCGACCACCTCGACCGAGCAGTCCGGCCTGTTCGGCCACCTGCTGCCGCTGTACAAGGCGGCCAGTGGCGTGGAGGCGCGCGTGGTCGCGCTGGGCACCGGCCAGGCGCTGGACATGGGCCGGCGCGGCGACGCCGACGTGGTCTTCGTGCACGACCAGGCTGCCGAGGAGAAATTCCTCGCCGAGGGCTGGGGCGTGAAGCGCTACCCCGTCATGTACAACGACTTCGTGCTGGTCGGCCCGGCGGCCGACCCGGCCAAGGTGAAGGGCAAGGACATCGTCGCCGCGCTGCAGAAACTCGCCGCGGCCAAGGTGCCCTTCGTCTCGCGTGGCGACAAGAGCGGCACCCACGCCGCCGAGCTGCGCTACTGGAAGCAGGCCGGCGTCGACCTGGCCGCCGCCAGGCCGGCCGAGTACCGCGAATGCGGCTGCGGCATGGGCCCGGCCCTGAACATGGCGTCCAGCACCAACGCCCATGTGCTGACGGATCGTGGCACCTGGCTGTCCTTCAAGAACCGCGGCGAACTGGCCGTGCTGGTCGAGGGCGATACCCGGCTGTTCAACCAGTACGGCGTGATGCTGGTCAACCCGGCCAGGCATGCGCATGTGAAGCAGGCGCTTGGCCAGGGCTTCATCGACTGGGTGGTCTCGCCTGCGGGGCAGGGCGCCATCGCGGCCTACCGCATCGGCGGCGAGCAGCTCTTCTTCCCGAACGCGGTGCGCTGACGGAGCGTCGTGCGCCGGTGGGTGCCTGCGCCGACGGCGCATGACGCCCTGAACCCGCTCGTTTCTCCTGCCGCAACGTGCGGCCGGGAGGTGCTGCAGCACGCCTCGTGTCAACTTGGAACATCCGGCGCGCCGGCATGGCTCACCCTGCGCAATCCCCCGGGTATCTAGGGTTATGCCTAGGTGTTCACGGTTCCTTGCTATGCAGATGATTGCATAGCGCTGACCCAGGCCGGCCTTGCCGCGCCCGCCAGCCCACCCTCAACGGATAGACCGCGGAGAACCGAGAAAATGCAGAAGAGCCTCCACATCAACCCGGACAAGTGCACGGGTTGCCTGCAGTGCGAGATGGCCTGTTCCTACGAGAACTATGGCGTCTTCGCTCCAGCCAAGTCGCGCATCAAGGTGTTCGATTTCCACGAGACCGGCCGCAAGGTGCCCTATACCTGCACGCAGTGCGACGAGGCCTGGTGCCTGCATGCCTGCCCGGTCGAGGCCATCACGGTCGACAAGGCCAGCGGCGCCAAGGTCGTCAACGACAGCACCTGCGTGGGCTGCAAGGTCTGCACCATCAGCTGCCCCTTCGGCACGATCAACTACGTGCAGGAAACCGGCAAGGTCCAGAAGTGCGACCTGTGCGGCGGCGAGCCGGCCTGCGCCGACGCCTGCCCGACCGGCGCGATCACCTTCATCGATTCCAACTGGACGGGCCTGAACAAGATGCAGGCCTGGGCAGACAAATTGGGCAACCAGGCTGCGGCTTGAGGAGAGACAGACATGTCCTGGGCAGGAAAACTACTTCGCGTGAACCTGACGACCGGCACGGTCGCTTCGGAACCCCTCAACATGGCGTGGGCCAGGCAGTACCTGGGCTCGCGTGGCCTGGCGAGCAAATACCTGGTGGAAGAGATCGACCCCAAGGTCGACCCGCTGTCCGCCGACAACAAGATCATCTGGGCCACCGGCCCGCTGACCGGTACCATGGCCTCCACCGGCGGTCGCTACACCGTGGTCACCAAGGGCCCGCTGACCGGCGCCATCGCCTGCTCCAACTCGGGCGGCTACTGGGGCGCCGAGCTCAAGATGGCCGGCTGGGACATGGTGATCTTCGAGGGCGCCTCGCCCAAGCCGGTCTACCTGTCGATCCAGGATGATCAGGTCGAACTCAAGGACGCCGCCCACCTGTGGGGCAAGAGCGTGTGGCAGACCGAGGAGATGATCAAGACGGCGCACCAGGATCCGCTGGTGCGTGTGTCCAGCATCGGCCTGGCGGGCGAGAACCAGGTGCTGTTCGCCGCCGTGGTGAACGACCTGCACCGCGCCGCCGGCCGCTCGGGCGTGGGCGCCGTGATGGGCAGCAAGAACCTCAAGGCGGTGGTCGTTCGTGGTACCAAGGGCGTGGGCAACCTGGCCAACCCCAAGGCCTTCATGAAGGTCACGACCGAGAAGAAGAAGATTCTTGCCGACCATGCCCTGACCGGCCAGGGTCTGCCGACCTATGGCACCCAGGTGCTGATGAACCTGATCAACGAGGTCGGTGCCCTGCCCACGCGCAACCACCGCGACAGCCAGTTCGAAGGCGCCAAGGACATCTCGGCCGAGGCCATGGCCACGCCGCGTGCCAGCGACGGCAAGGCGCAGCTGGTGACCAACCAGGCCTGCTTCGGCTGCACGATCGCCTGCGGGCGCATCAGCAAGATCGACAAGACCCACTTCACCGTGCAGACCAAGCCGCAGTACTGGGGTGCCTCGGGCGGCCTGGAATACGAAGCGGCCTGGGCGCTGGGTGCGGCCAACGGCGTCAACGATCTCGAAGCCCTGCAATACGCCAACGTGCTGTGCAACGAGCAGGGTTTCGACCCCATCTCGTTCGGTGCCACCGTGGGCGCGGTGATGGAGCTGTACGAGATGGGCGTGCTCACCAAGGAGCAGCTCGGCATCGACGCCAAGTTCGGCGACGCCAAGGCGCTGGCCTACTTCGCCGAGATCACCGCCAAGGGTGAAGGTTTCGGCAAGGAGATCGGCCAGGGCTCGGCGCGTCTGACCAAGAAGTACGGTCACCCCGAACTGTCGATGACGGTCAAGAGCCAGGAATTCCCGGCCTACGACGCGCGCGGCATCCAGGGCATGGGCCTGACCTACGCCACCAGCAACCGCGGTGCCTGCCACCTGCGCAGCTACACGGTGGCCTCCGAGATCGCCGGCATCCCGGTCAAGACCGATCCGCTCGTCGCCGATGGCAAGCCCGAACTCGTGATGGCCTTCCAGGACGCCACCGCCGCCTTCGACGCCGCCGGCATCTGCATCTTCACCAGCTTCGCCTGGGGCCTGGCCGACGTGCAGCCGCAGGTGGCGGCCGCCTGCGGCGAAGAGTTCACGCTCGAGAACCTGGCCCAGATCGGTGAACGCATCTGGAACATGGAGCGCGACTTCAACAACCGGGCCGGCTTCACGGCCAAGGACGACACGCTGCCGCCGCGGCTGTTGAACGAGCCGAGCAAGACCGGCCCGGCCAAGGGTCTGGTCAGCAAGCTGCCCGAGATGCTGCCCAAGTACTACGACATCCGCGGCTGGGACGGCGACGGCCAGCTCAAGGCCGCCACGCGCGAGCGCCTGGGCCTGTAAGCCCGGGCGGCGGTCGGCCAGCACCCTGGTCGGCCGTCGATGACATTCTCACAAGGCGGTTCTCGGACCGCCTTGTCCGTTTCACGGAACCACACGGAACCCTTCGCATGAAGCACGTGATCCTGGGCGCAGGCCCTGCCGGCGTGATCGCCGCCGAAACCCTCCGCAAGCACGCACCGGCCGACGAGATTGTGCTGATCGGCGACGAACCCGAAGCGCCCTATTCGCGCATGGCCATCCCCTACCTGCTGATCGGCAAGGTCGGCGAGGAGGGCACCCACCTGCGCCACACGCCCGGGCATTACGAGGCGCTGCGCATCACCCAGAAGCGCGGCCGTGCCACTCGGGTGGATGCCCAGGCCCGCAGCGTGACCCTGGACGATGGCAGCACGCTGGCCTTCGACCGCCTGCTCATCGCCACCGGCTCCTCGCCGGCCACCGCGCCCATCCCGGGCATCGACGGCCCCGGCGTGCGCAGCTGCTGGACCCTGGCCGATGCCCGCGCCATCATGGCCCAGGCGACGCCAGGCGCCCGGGTGCTGCAGCTCGGTGCGGGCTTCATCGGCTGCATCATCATGGAGGCCCTGGCCATGCGCGGCGTGAAGCTCAGCGTGGTCGAGATGGGCGACCGCATGGTGCCGCGCATGATGGGCCCGGTGGCCGGCGGCATGATCAAGGACTGGTGCGTGGCCAAGGGCGTGCAGGTCTACACCGGCGCCCGGGTGGAGGCCATCGAGCGCCCGGGCAGTGCATCGGCGACTGCGGTTGCGGCTGCGGCCGCGGCGCCGGCCCCGGGCCTGATCA
>JBJOKY010000510.1:0-2996 GCA_046045865.1 Pseudomonadota bacterium
GGAAAACCTGCTGTATTTCATCGAGAAGAACGCTCCCCTGCTCGAACCCTGGCAGCGCGAGCTCGTGCGCATCGTCCGCAAGATTGCCCAGTATTTCTATCCGCAGCGCCAGAGCCAGGTGATGAACGAGGGCTGGGCCACCTTCTGGCATCACAAGATCCTCAACACCATGTATGACGACGGCTATCTGACCGACGGCGTCATGATCGAGTGGCTGACCTCCCACACCAATGTGGTCTACCAGCCGCGGGTGGGTGATCGTGGTTACAGCGGCCTCAATCCCTATGCGCTTGGTTTTGCGATGTATACCGACATCAAGCGCATCTGCGAATCGCCCACCGAGGAGGACAGGTACTGGTTTCCAGAAATTGCCGGCAGCCCCTGGTTGCCCACGCTGGACCACGCGATGCGCAACTACAAGGACGAGAGTTTCGTCGGCCAGTTCCTCAGCCCCAAGCTGATGCGCGAATTTCGCCTGTTTGCCATCAAGGATGACGAGAAGCGCAGCGAACTGGAGGTGGCCGCCATCCATGACGAAACGGGCTACCGCGAACTGCGGCAGGCACTGGCCCATCAATATGACCTGGGTTCGCGCGAGCCCAATATCCAGGTCTGGAACGTGAACCTGCGCGGCGATCGTTCACTCACGCTGCGGCATTTCCAGCATCAGGATCGGCCCCTGGCCGACAGCGCCACCGAGGTGCTCAAGCATGTGGCGCGGCTCTGGGGTTTCGGTGTGCACCTGGAAAGCGTCAACGGGGCGGTGACAGTCACCAAGCGCTGGTCGGTGCCCGCGCCTAGCCACTGATGCCGGAAATTCATATCTCACCTGCCGCCGCCAACCCTGCCTCCGATGTGCCCGTGACGGGCAAGGTCGCCAATCCCCAGAAATTCCGGGTCGAGAACCGACCCAGCGAGATTGACGGCACGGGCGCCTTTGCCGGCGAAGCCATCCCGGCCTACAAGAAGATCGGCGAGATCCGCGGTGAATCCATCTCGGTGCGCGAGGCGCGCCGGCGGGTGCGTGGCCAGGCCCGCATCATGATGGTGGAGGTGTCGGACAAGCGGGCCATCGATGCCAGCCTGTCGACCGATCCGCTGTGCTACACCAACCACTCCTGCGTGCCCAACACGGTGCTGCGCATCCGCCAGGGCCGGGTGGAGCTTTACGCCATGCGGGCCATCGCCCAGGGCGAGGAGCTCACCGCCGACTACGGCGAGACCCACCACGAAGGCCGGCTCAGCTGCCGCTGCGGCGCACCAGGCTGCCGCGGCGCGCTCTGAATCCTCGCCTGCCCTGACGGCGCCCGTCCAGGGGTGATCAGTGAGCCTTCAATGGGCGAAGATCTTGCCCGGGTTCATGATGTTGTGCGGGTCCAGCGCCTGCTTGATGCTGCGCATCAGGCTGACAGCAACCGGGCCGGCTTCGTCCAGCAGAAAACCCATCTTGTGCAGGCCGATGCCGTGTTCGCCGGTGCACGTGCCTTCCATGGCCAGGGCCCGGGCGACCAGACGGCGGTTCATGGCCTCGGCACGGCTGGATTCATCCAGGTTGTTGGGGTCGATGAGATAGCCGACGTGGAAGTTGCCATCGCCGACATGGCCGACCAGGAAATAGGGAATGCCGCTGGCATCCACCTCGGCCACGGTTTCGACCAGGCATTCGGTCAGGCGCGAGATGGGCACGCAGGTGTCGGTGCTGATGGCGCGGCAGCCGGGCCGGGACTGCACCGCGGCGAAATAGGCATGGTGGCGGGCCGTCCACAGCTTGGTGCGATCCTCGGGCGAGGTGGCCCAGGCAAAGGCCTGGCCGCCGTGTTCGGAGGCGATCTCCTGCACCACCTCGGCCTGTTCCTTCACGCCCGCGGGCGTGCCGTGGAACTCCATCAGCAGCATGGGCTCTTCGCGCAGCGTGAGCTTGGCGTGCCGGTTCACCATGCGCACGGTGTTGTGGTCCAGCAGCTCGCAACGGGCGATGGGCACGCCGCTCTGGATGATGGCGATGGTGGTGTCCACCGCTGCCTTGATGCTCGGGAAGTTGCACACCGCGGCCGAAGCCGCCTCGGGCTGCGGGTAGAGGCGCAGGGTGATCTCGGTGATCACGCCCAGCGTGCCCTCGCTGCCCACCATGAGGCGGGTCAGGTCGTAGCCGGCGCTGGACTTGCGGGCCCGGGTGCCGGTGCGCACGATCTCGCCGCTGGCGGTGACGATGGTCAGGCCCAGCACGTTCTCGCGCATGGTGCCGTAGCGCACCGCGTTGGTGCCCGAGGCGCGGGTGGCGCACATGCCGCCGATGCTGGCATCCGCCCCCGGGTCGATGGGGAAGAAGAGGCCGCTGTGGCGGATCTCGTTGTTGAGCTGCATGCGGGTCACGCCGGCCTGCACCGTCACCGTCAGGTCTTCGGCATTGAGGCGCAGCACCTGGTTCATGCGCGACAGATCGATCGAGAGGCCGCCCTCGATGGCCAGCAGATGGCCTTCCAGCGAGGAGCCCACGCCGAAGGGGATGACCGGCACGTGATGCTGATGCGCCTGGGCCACGGCAAAGGCCACGTCCTCGTTGCTGGTGGCGAAGACCACCACGTCCGGCGGCGCCGGGTCATAGGCGGATTCGTCCCGGCCGTGCTGGGCGCAGACCGCCGCCGCCGTGGAGCAGCGCTCGCCAAAGTGCGCGCGCAGGGCCGCGATCATGGCCTCGGGCGGAGCGCGCCGCGCGCCGGCATGACGGGTCCAGTCCAGTCGCTCGGGGGCGTTCATGGGAGTCTCCTCGGTCGTGTTTCGCGGGTTGACCTGTCCACGATCAGGCAGACAGCGCCTCTGTGCTGATTCTAGAAAGCGTGCCGCCAGGTCGGTGTCACCAGGGACGCTGGCGCGGGCGATGGCATCATCGGGCCATGTGTCCCTCAGACTGCCCCATCGCTCCGGTGCCTGATCCTGGGTCCGACGGCGTGACTGCCGAGTTCGTGCATCAGGCGCTGGCCACCTTGTATGCGCCA
>JBJOKY010000511.1:0-2990 GCA_046045865.1 Pseudomonadota bacterium
TCTTCTCGCCGTTGTTGACGGTCAGGAAGCCGTGCACGAAGACGTTGGTGGGCGTCTTGCGCCCGCTGAAATGCAGCGTGGCCGGCCAGAACAGGGTGTGGAAGTAGACGATGTCCTTGCCGATGAAGTGGTACTGCTCGACCGCCGGGTCGGCCATGAACTCGTCGAAGCTGCGCGCCTCGCCGTACTTCGCCTTCGGGCCGCCCTTGTCGAAGTAGTTCTTCAGCGAGGCCAGGTAGCCGATGGGCGCATCCAGCCAGACATAGAAGTACTTGCCGGGCGCATCGGGAATCTCGATGCCGAAGTAGGGCGCGTCACGGCTGATGTCCCAGTCGCCCAGGCCGCCCTGGCCTGCCTCGTCCCTGGTGAACCATTCCTTCACCTTGTTGACCACCTCGGCCTGCAGCTTGCCCGGCTCGTGCGTCCACTGCTCCAGATAGCTGGCGCAGCGCGGGTCACTCAACTTGAAGAAGTAGTGATCGCTGGTCTTCATCACCGGCACGGCGCCCGAGAGCGCCGAGTACGGATTCTTCAGCTCGGTGGGGCTGTAGACCGCGCCGCAGCTTTCGCACGAGTCGCCGTACTGGTCCTTGGCGCCGCATTTCGGGCATTCGCCCTTGATGTAGCGGTCGGGCAGGAACATGCCTTTGACCGGGTCGTAGAACTGCTCGATGGGGCGCACCTCGATCAGCTCGTTCTTGCGCAGCGCCAGGTAGATGGACCGGGCCAGCTCGTGGTTCTCGACGCCATCGGTGGAGTGCCAGTTGTCGAAGGCGATGTGGAAGCCGTCGAGGTATTCCTTGCGCCCGGCGGCGATGTCGGCCACGAACTGCTGCGGCGTCTTGCCGGCCTTCTCGGCGGCAATCATGATGGGCGCGCCGTGGGCATCGTCGGCGCCGACGAAATGCACCTGGTGCCCGCACATGCGCTGGAACCGCACCCAGATGTCGGCCTGGATGTACTCCATGATGTGGCCGATGTGGAACTTGCCGTTGGCATACGGCAGCGCGGTGGTCACGAAGAGCTGGCGGGTCATGGTGCTGCTGGTGCGCGGTGCGCGTCAGATGCTGGAAAGGGGCGCCGATTCTAGGTGGCGACCCTGGGGCGGCCCAGGCGCGCGGCTGACCTAGCATGGCGCCATGACGACGTCCGATCCGGCAGCTGTGCCTGCCCGCCTGACCGTGCTGCCCCTGGGCGCCACGCTGGGTGTGCACCCGGGGCTGACACTGCTGGCCGGTGCAGCCGCGGCCGGCGTGCGCCTGCCCAGTTCGTGCCGCAACGGCACCTGCCGGGCCTGCATGTGCAGGCTGGTCCAAGGGCGCATCGAGTACCTGATCGACTGGCCCGGCCTGCTGGCCGAGGAAAGGGCCGAGGGCTGGATCCTGCCCTGCGTGGCCCGGCCGCTGGGCAACGTCGTGATCGAGCAGCCCGCGGCGCGGACGGCATGAGCCTATGGCCGCGCGGCCATAGGCCAGCCGCTAGACTCTCGCCGCCTCGTGCGGCCCGGCCACCCGCCGCGCCGGCCAGAACAAGCCGCAGGCTGCGCGCCATGCCCAGCCTGCCATCAGAAATCCCAGAGACCGCCCCGAGCCCGCCCATGTCCCTCACCCCCCAGACCATCCAGGCCGCCATCCAGACCGTCATCGATCCCAACACCGGGCGCGATTTCGTCACCAGCAAGCAGGTCCGGAACCTGCGCGTGGACGGCACGGACGTGAGCTTCGACGTCGAGCTCGGCTACCCCGGCGCCAGCCAGCACGAGCCGCTGAGGAAGCAGCTCATCGCTGCCGTGCGCGGCGGCGTGCCCGGCGTGGGCAACGTGAGCGTGAGCGTGCGCAGCCATGTCATCGCCCACCAGGTGCAGCGCGGCGTGCCGCTGGTGCCGGGCGTGAAGAACATCGTCGCCGTGGCCAGCGGCAAGGGCGGCGTGGGCAAGAGCACCACTGCGGCCAACCTGGCGCTGGCGCTGGCCGCCGAGGGCGCCCGCGTGGGCCTGCTCGACGCCGACATCTACGGCCCCAGCCAGCCCATGATGATGGGCGTGTCGGGTCGGCCCGAAAGCGCCGACGGCAAGACCATGGAGCCCATGATGGCCCACGGCATGCAGGTCATGTCGATCGGCTTCCTGGTCGACGAGGACCAGGCCATGGTCTGGCGCGGCCCCATGGCCACCCAGGCGCTCGAGCAGCTGTTGCGTCAGACCAACTGGAAGGATCTGGACTACCTCATCGTCGACATGCCGCCCGGCACCGGCGACATCCAGCTCACGCTGTCGCAGCGTGTGCCCGTCACCGGCGCCATCATCGTCACCACGCCACAGGACATCGCCCTGATCGACGCCAAGAAGGGCCTGACCATGTTCGAGAAGGTCAACGTGCCCATCCTGGGCATCGTCGAGAACATGGCGGTCTACACCTGCCCGAACTGCGGCCACGCCGAACACATCTTCGGCGCCGACGGCGGCAAGGCCATGGCGGCGCAGTACGGCATCGACTACCTCGGCGGCCTGCCGCTGGTGCGCAGCATCCGCGAGCAGACCGACGCCGGGCGTCCCAGCGTGGTGGCCGACCCGGACGGCGAGATTGCCGCCATCTACAAGACCCTGGCGCGTCAGGTCGCGATCAAGATCGCTGCCCAGGCCAAGGATTTCTCCAGCAAGTTCCCGACCATCACGGTGAGCAAGAACACCTGAACCTGCCCGGGCGGCCAGGCCCGGGCCGCCGCCTGACGCCGATATGCCCCAGGCCTTCTGGGGTTATCCGAGTTATTTTGTCGGGTATCGACAACGCATGCGGATCTTGCCGCTGCCGGTTCCGGAACCATTCCAGCGCGTGATTGCCGGTTCCGGATTGATATTGACGGCGGACAAGCCGGAATCTCCCGCCGTGATCACCCGCAATTGCACTGGGGTGGAATGCGGCGGGCCTGCCTGGAATTGATATCCGCCTTGCTGTCGACGTACCAGGTCCCCAAGATCCAGGGGGGCGGTG
>JBJOKY010000512.1:0-2977 GCA_046045865.1 Pseudomonadota bacterium
GCCGGGGTGATGATGAAGTCGCCACGGCGCATGGAGGTGCGTTCGCCGTCCACCGCCGTGTAGGCGCCCTCGCCGTCCAGCACCAGGCGCAGGGCCGACTGGGTGTGGCGGTGTGCGGGGGCCACCTCGCCCGGCAGGATGAGCTGCAGGCCGGCGTAGAGCGACTGGGTGATGCAGGACTGGCCGCGCAGCTGCGGGTTCTCGAGGATCAACACGCGGCGCTCGGCCTCCTCGGCGCTGATGAGGCGGCCGGCCTCCATCACCTGCTCGCGCAGCTCGGCGTAGTGCCACAGATGGGCGGCAGCGGGTGAACGCGGCTGCGGCGGCACCAGGGCGCCGAGCACCTCCCACAGCGGCGTCATGTGGCGGGTGCCGATGCGCTCGTAGTAGGCGGCGCGCTGGTGGGCGTCCTCGGGGGAAAGCTGGGCTGCGTGCATGGGTTGGTGTCTCCTCAGGTGCCTTGGGTATAGAAGGCGTCAGCATAGATGTGCTCCGCCGCCAGGCCCTTGCGGCGCGCCACCACGGTGGAGGCCTCGACCATGGGCGGCGAGCCGCACAGATAGGCGCGCCAGCCGCTCAGGTCGCCCAGGTCGTGCTCGATGGCGTCGGTGACCAGGCCGCAGCGCTGCGTCGCCGGGTTGCCACCCGAGGTGACGACCACGTGCACGGTGAGGGCGGGATGGGCGCGCTGGAGTTCTTCGAGCCAGGCCAGGCCGTAGATGTCGCGCGGCGAACGCACGCCGAAGTACAGGTGGATGGGGTTGGCCATGCCCTGCGCGATGGCGCCGCGGATGATGGACAGGATGGGCGCCAGCCCCGTGCCGCCGGCCACGCACAGCATCGGCCCCTCGTGCCTGCGGCGCAGGTAGGCCGAGCCCAGCGGGCCGCTGACCTTCACCGCGTCACCCACCTTCAGGTCGTGGGCGATGTAGCCGGTCACGCGACCATCGGGCACCAGGCGCACGTGGAACTCGAACAGGCCGTCATCGCTCAGGCCGGCCATGGAATAGGGCCGGGCGTGCTGCGGCGTGAACTGCAGCTGCACGTACTGACCAGGCGAGAACTCGACGGGTTTGGCCGGCTTGAGCATCAGGCGCTTGATGTCGTGCGTCAGATCCTCGATCACCTGCACGGTGGCCTTGACGATGCGCGCCGGGTGCACCACCACCTCGTCGGGTTCGGGGATCTCGATCGTGCAGGGCTGGGTGATGTAGGTCTGGCAGGCCAGCACGACCTTGTCGTCGCCTTCCAGCGGGTGCTGCTGAACGCCGGCACCTTCCATCACCTCGCCGTCCAGCACCCGGCACCGGCAGGTGCCGCAACGCCCGGCCATGCAGGAGTAGGACATCGGCACCTGGGCTGCCTGCAGGGCCTCCAGCAGGTTGGCGCCGGGTTGGACCCGGATGACGCGGTTGAGGGGTTGAACGAGGATGTCCATGGCGGCCTTGATGCAATGGCCGGATCATTCCCGCTTTGCTTCATCCGGAAAATAGAATGAAATGAATGTGATACATCACCCGCAGTGATGTAGCCCCCGTGTTGTGGCCCCTTGCCCCGGACCCATGGAACTCACCGACATCGATCTCAACCAGCTGGTGCTGTTCCAGCAGCTCATGGTGGAGCGCCGCGTGTCCCGGGTGGCCGACAAGCTGGGGCTGACGCAGTCCGCCGTGAGCAACACCCTGGCCAAGCTGCGCCGGCAGTTCGGCGACGACCTGTTCGTGCGCACCCCCGCGGGCATGATGCCGACCGCCTTTGCCGAGCAGCTGGCCGAGCCCATCGGCTACGCCCTGGGCATGATCCACAGCGGCCTGAACCAGAACGCCCGCTTCGACCCGGCCAGCGTGAAGCGCCCGATGGCCATCGGCATGACCGACATCGGCGAGATCGTCTTCCTGCCCGACCTGGTCGAACGCCTGCGTCAGGAAGCGCCAGGCGTGTCGCTCAGCACGGTACGCACCACCGCCACCACGCTGCGCGACGACATGGAGGCCGGCAAGGTCGACCTGGCCATCGGCCCGCTGCCCCAGCTCAAGGCCGGCTTCTTCCAGCGCCGGCTGTTCCAGCAGCGTTATGTCTGCCTGTTCCGCAAGGGCCATGCGCTGGACCGCAAGCGCATGACGCTGGCCGACTTCAAGGCCGCCGAACACCTGGTCATCGTGTCGGCCGGCACGGGCCACGGCAAGGTGGACGACCTGATCCGGCGCGCCGGCGTGATGCGCTCGGTGCAGCTCACCATCCCGCACTATGTCAGCGTCGGGCACCTGCTGCGCCGCACCGACATGGTGGCCACGGTGACCGAACGCCTGGCCGAAAGCCTGGCCGGGCCTTTCGACCTCGCCTACCTGCCGCATCCCGTCGAGTTGCCGGAGATCGCCATCAACGTCTTCTGGCATGCCAAGGTGCACCGCTCGCCGGCCCACCAGTGGCTGCGCGGGGTGATCTTCGAGCTGTTCGGCGACGACAAGGGCAAGGCGGTGCCGGTGGCCAGGAAGCGCGCGGTCGCCTGACCTGGGCGGATCGACGGCAGGGCGGTCGAGCAGCCCCTCACATACATCACACATCACGGCAGGTGATGTGCCACATTCTTGCGAAGCATGGGCGTCACTGGAGTGACGCGAGTCGGGATCTCGGGCAGCGCGGGCACACGCGGCATCCAGGTCAGGCCAGAGCGGGGCGCATCATCACGCCCAGGCTGCGGATGCTCGGCGGCGTTGGCGTTGGCGTTGGCGTTGGAGATGGCGATGGCGATGGCGATGGCGATGGCGATGGCGATGGCGATGGCGATGGCGATGAGGCGCAGCTGCGCAGCCGTGCAGCAAGACGCCGCCACGACCTAATTCCAACAGGCTCCAACAGGCCGGCACCTGCCGTAGTCGTTGATATCCTCGGGGACCACGTCGGCGAACGACTTCCTGATGAAGCGCGTTGCCGGTGCAGGCAGCCGGACCGACTTGCCTGCCCGCCGATTGAAATT